>JAYQAE010000077.1:0-8648 GCA_038136655.1 Ilumatobacteraceae bacterium | reverse complement strand
CGGATGCCACCACCCACCTGTATCTCGCGACTGGTTGTGAGGCGGTCGCCGACTCCCGTCAGGGTCCCGAGGAAGAGGCGATGCGGGTGCTTCACCTGGCGTTGAGCGAGGCCGTTGAACTGGTGCGCAACGGTTCCATCGTCGACGCGAAGTCGGTAGTTGGCCTTCTTCTCGCGTCTGAACGACTACAACATGGTGATCGCATCGCTTGACCCCAGCGACGCCGGTCTCCCGCTCGAGGTTGAGGAGTTCTTGGCCTACCTCGTCAGCGAGCGCGGACGGGCTCGGAACACGGTTGCCGCGTATCGCCGTGACCTGACCGGCTACGCGTCGTACTTGCGCGAGCGGGGGAGGACACCGCTCGATGCCGATCGAGGCGACATCGAGGCCTGGATCGCGGGTCAGCGTGACTCAGGGGCGGCCTCATCGTCGATTGCGCGTCGACTCGCCGCGGTCAGGATGCTGCATCGGCACATGGCCGCCGAGTCGGTTCGCAGTGACGATCCGGCGCTCTCTCTCGACGGTGTGAGCGTTCCCTCAGGAGTTCCGAAGCCACTTACCGAAGTCGAGGTCGCCCGTCTCATCGAGGTAGTGCAGGGCGCTGAGCCGACCGCGAGGCGAGATCGCGCCATTCTCGAGTTGATGTACGGCACCGGGGCGAGAGTGGCCGAGGTGGCCTCGTTGTCGGTCGGGGACGTCGACCTGCGGGGTCGACTGGTGAGGCTGCTCGGCAAGGGATCGAAGGAGCGGATCGTTCCCTTCGGCGGGGCCGCCGCGCGTGCGCTCGGGGACTGGTTCGACGAGGATGGTCGAGGACGGCTCGCCCCTCGGGAGTGGAGGCGTCGCGGTGACGCCGAGGCGGTGTTTCTCAACCGTCGCGGTGGTCGTCTCTCTCGCCAAGGCATCTGGTTGGTGGTTCGCTCGGCCGGGGAACGCGCGGGAATTGAGTCGGCCCTCTCCCCGCACGTGCTGCGGCACTCTTGCGCCACCCACATGCTCGATCACGGCGCGGACCTCCGGGTGGTGCAGGAAATGCTCGGACATGCGACTATCTCGACCACGCAGGTCTACACGAGGGTCAGTCAGGAGCGGCTGAGGGAGGTCTACCGAGCCGCGCACCCGCGAGCAGCACGTTCGAAGGAATCCCCATGACGGCCTTTCGTCATGTCATGCATCTGGTGGGACGTTTCCTGCGTCAAATCGATCGACGGCCTCCCTCTCCGGAGGAGGCCGCCTGGGCCGAATCGCACCTTCTTCCCGGTGAACGCGCGCTGTGGGTGCGTCTTGGCAACGGGGATAGGCGGCACGCCATTGGTGTCGCACGACGCTTCACCGCTGCTCGCCAAGGCGCGACGCGGGCCGAGACTGCGGGCGCACTGCTCCACGACATCGGAAAGGTCGATGGCCCGGAGGGTGCGCTTCGACGGGCGTGGATGACCATTGACCCCCGCCCTGGGGCCACCACTCGGAGGTACCGCGACCATGAGCGTCTCGGCGCGGAGCTGTGCGCGAGGGCGGGTTCGGATCCGGTGACCGTTTCGCTCATCCTCGGTGAGGGGACTGAGGAGGCTGTGCGAACGCTCGGGCACGCCGATTCAGCGAGCGGGTTCCGAAGCGTGTGAGGTGCTCAAGAGCGAGCGGTATCTGAGGTGGACGGTGACGGCCCGCAGGGCCATCCATCCGGTCAGGCAGGCCCAGAGCGCGGTGGGCCCCGCGTCGAGGCGGCTGAGCAGCGGGTACAGCGGTGAGACAGCGGCAAGGGTGGCGAGGGAGAGGCGGCCAAGGAAGCGGTAGTCGCCGAGACCGATGAGAATGCCGTCCCCAGCGAAGGCGATGGCCCCGGGTATCAGGAGGACGCCGAGGAGCATGACGGCACCGCGCGCCTGATCGACCACGGTGACGTCGGCGGTGAAGAGTCGTGGGACGAGGCCCGCACCCGCGATGAGCAGGATCGCCAGGATCCCGCCTGAGCCGCAGGAGAGCACTTCGGTGCGCCGTGAGATGGAGAGTCCCTCGTCCACCCGTCCGGCGCCTTCCACCTCGGCGACGAGCGTTTGGGCGGGCATGGCGAGGGCGTCGAGGATGAGAGCGAGAAGGATGAACATCGCCATGACCACCTGGTGGGCGGCCAGAGCGGCATCGGACTGGCGGGCCATGAGCGAGGTCGACCCGGTGAGGACCACCAGGATGCCGGTGACCCGAAGCAGCAGGTGACGTCCGGCCGTCAGCAAAGGAGCCGCCTCACCCGTTCGGGGTCGCGAACCGAACAGACTGCCGACCCGGCGTCGTTGCAGGCTGAGGAGAGCGATGGCCGCTCCCCACTGGGCGATGACGGTGGACCAAGCTGAACCGGCGACGGAGAGATCAAGGGTGAACACGAAGACCCACTCGATGACCGCGTTGGCCACGTTCGAGCCGAGGAGGATCCACAGCGGTGTGCGGTAGTCGGAGTGCCCTCTGAACACCCCTTGTGAAGCCAGCACGAGCATGACGGCCGGCAGGCCGAGCGCGCTGATCCCGAGATAGGTGGAGGCGTGTCCGGCGGACGTCCCGGTCCCACCGAGGAGGTCCACGAGGATTCCGCGGAGGAGAATCAGGATCGGGACGGCTGAAACCCCCACCGAGAGGGATACCCACATCGCGGTTCGCCCGGCGCGATCAGCCGCTGGCGCATCGGAGGCGCCGAGCGCCCGAGCCACCTGCTGGGTGGTGCCGTAGGTGAGGAAGTTCGCCCCGGCGACGAGGAGTGAGAGCACCGCGGCTGCGAGAGCGAGCCCGGCGAGTTCCGAAGTACCGACCCGGCCGATCATCGCCGTGTCGACGGCGACATACAGCGGTTCGACGGCGAGAGCGCCCAGCGCGGGGACCGCGAGTTTCAGGATTCGGCGATCCGTGTCACCGAGGAAGGACACGGTCGTCTCAGCGGGGGAGGAGGCCGATGGCGCGGTGAACTCGATCGAGGGTGGCGGAGGCGACCGAACGCGCTCGATCGGCGCCGACACCGAGGAGGCGAGCGAGCTCACCCGGGTCGGCCACCAACTCTTGGTGCCGCGCCTGAACTGGTCGCAACAACTCGATCACGGCGGCGGCGGTGTCGGCTTTCAACGGCCCGTACTGCGAGTACTGGCCGGCCAAGGTGTCTCGGTCGGTGCCGCTCGATGCCGACAAAATGTCGAGCAGGTTGCTCACGCCGGGTTTTGCGACCGTGTCGTAGCGAACCTCGTTCTCCGAATCGGTCACCGCGCGCCGGAACTTCTTGTCGATCACCTCGGGTGGATCGAGGAGGAAAACACATCCGGCATCGGTCTCTCCCGACTTGGACATCTTCGACGTTGGGTCCTGGAGGTCCATCACTCGCGCTCCCGCCTTCGGCGTCACCGCCTCGGGAACCACGAGGGTGTCACCGAAACGGTTGTTGAAGCGGATGGCGATGTCGCGGGTGATCTCGATGTGCTGGCGCTGGTCGTCCCCGACGGGAACCTCATTGGCGTCATACAGCACGATGTCGGCTGCCTGGAGCGCCGGGTAGGTGAATAACCCAGCGGACACGAAGTCGGCCTCACGGCGAGCGGACTTGTCCTTGAACTGCGTCATCCGGGAGAGCTCCCCGAACGAGACCGTGCACTCCATGATCCAGCCGAGTTGGGAGTGCTCGGGGACGTGACTCTGCACGAAGACGGTGGCGACCTCGGGGTCGAGCCCGATGGCGAAGAGGATGGCCGCCAGCTCGGTGGTCGCGGGACCCACGACATCTGGTTCCGTGGTCACGGTGAGCGCGTGGAGGTCGACGATTCCGTGGAAGACGTCTTTGTCGTGCTGCCCATCGACCCAGTTGCGCAGCGCCCCGAGGAGATTGCCGAGATGCACGGCGCCGGTCGGCTGAATGCACGAGAGCACACGGGTCACAGCGCGAGGCTACCGAGGCGGGGGAGGGTGGCATACCCCAGGCCGATGGGCCGTATTCGGTAGCGTGAGCGCGTGGCGGTCGATGTCTCGACAGAGGTCTACCAAGGTCCCTTTGACCTGTTGCTTCAGTTGATCCTGAAGGAGCAGGTGGACCTTTACGAGGTCGATCTCGCCTCGATCGTGGACGCCTATCTCGCTGAGGTCGAACGGCTCCAGGCGCTCGACCTCGAGGTGGCGACCGAGTTTCTTCTGATCGCGGCGACCCTGGTGGAGTTAAAAACGCGCCGGCTTTTGCCGGGCTCGGGAGATGTCGACATCGATGAGGAGATCGCGCTCTGGGAGGAGCGCGACCTGCTTCTTGCCCGCCTGCTCGAGTGCAAGACCTTCAAGGATGTCGCCTCGGTGTTCAGCGAACTCGCCGCCGCTGCGTCGTTGCACTTCCCGCGCGAGGTGGGCCCGGACGAGCGCTTCCGAGAACTCCAGCCCGACCTTCTCGAGGGCACCTCCGTCCGGCGTCTCGCAAGCGCGGCGATCCGGGCCCTCACGCCCCGACCGGAGCCGGTGGTCGATCTCTTCCATGTGAGCGTTGTGAAGGTGACGGTCGCCGACGCTGTGGCCGAGTTGGTCGACGAGTTGCCGAGACTGGGCACAGTCGGTTTCAGGCGGCTGGTCGAGGGACTGGCTGAGCGCGTGGAGGTCATCGTTCGCTTCCTCGCGGTGCTCGAGCTCTTCAAACAAGGTCTTGTCGAACTCGACCAGTTCGAGCGTTTCGGCGACATCCAGATCGAGTGGATTGGTGGAGACGACATCGAAGCCGCCCTGAGCGGTGTGGACGCGTACGAGGGATGAGTTTCGAACCAACTCTGCACGAGCCCCCCGCTGAGGACCCGGGCCGCGAGCATCGGCGGGCGATCGAGGCGATCTTGCTCGTTGCTCACGAGCCGGTTTCCCCTGATCTGATCGCTCAATTGATCGAACGTCCTCTCGATGAGGTGATCGATTCCATCGAACGGCTTGGCGAGGAGTATCGGCGGGAGGGCCGCGGCTTCGAGATCGGTGAGGTGGCGGGGGGTTACCGGTTCCAGACCGTCGACGATGTCGCGCCTTGGGTGGAGCGGTTCGTGCTCTCGGAGCAGCGTGCGCGCCTGAGTGGAGCGGCGCTCGAGACCCTCGCGATCGTGGCCTACAAGCAGCCCATCTCCCGTGCGCAGGTCGCGTCCATCCGAGGGGTCGACCCCGATGGGGTGCTCCGCAGCCTCGCCGCACGCGGGTACATCGCTGAGGTGGGTCGTGATCCGGGGCCGGGTCAGGCGGTGATGTGGGGCACGACGCAGACGTTCCTGGAGCGACTTGGGCTTCCCTCGCTCGATCATCTTCCTCCGATCGCGGAGTTCATTCCGTCCGCCGATGTGGTGGAGACCCTCGAGTCCGGGCTCCGTCTTGATACCGACGTCATCGCGGATCCCGTCGTCGACGGCGATGGCTGACGAGGGTGAGCGCCTCCAGAAGGTGCTCGCCGCCCTCGGCTTCGGGAGTCGCCGCGCCTGTGAGATCCTGATCGCGGAAGGTCGTGTGCTGGTGAACGGCGCAGTGGCGGTGCTCGGCGCGAGAGTCGCTCCGGAGGTCGACGAGGTGACGGTCGACGGCGCTCCAGTCGGCGTCCGACCCGGCCTCGTCCACTATCTGGTGAACAAACCGAGGGGAGTGGTCACCACGGCGAGCGATCCACAGGGGCGGCCCACCGTGGTTGAACTCGTTCCAGCCGAACCACGGGTGTTTCCGGTCGGTCGCCTCGACCTCGACACCGAGGGCCTCATCTTGTTGACCAACGATGGAACGTTGGCCAATGCCATCGCCCACCCGTCCACCGGAGTCGAGAAGGAGTACCTCGTCGAGGTGCATGGGGGTCGGGTATCTCCCAGCGGGTTGCGGCACCTACGCGAGGGGGTCGAGCTGGAGGACGGGCCTACGGCTCCGGCTCGGGTCACCCAGCCGAGCCCCGGGGTGCTTCGGATCACCATCCACGAGGGGCGCAATCGTCAGGTTCGCCGGATGTGCTCGGCCGTCGGCCATGAGGTTCGTCGGCTCGTTCGGGTTCGTATCGGTCCGATCTCTGACCGCCGGCTCGCTCCTGGTGACTGGCGGGAGCTCCTCAGCGACGAGGTCATCGCCCTCGGTCGTGCCGTCGCGGCCTCGGGATACGATCAACCCACGTGAGCGAGACCTCAGCCGCTTCGGCTCGATGCGCGAACATCGTCGGTCTCGGCCTGATCGGCGGGTCCATCGCCCTTGCTCTTCGCAACCGGGGGTGGGTGGTGCACGGCCAGGATGCTGACCCAGAGATACTGGCACGCGCGATGGAACTTGGGGTCATCGACAAGTCGGGACTCGTCCGCGCCGCTGAGATCACCTTCGTTGCCACCCCGGTCGGCTCCGTGGCCGATGAGGTGGCGCGCGCGCTTGAGGCGACCGACGGACTGGTCACCGATGTGGGTTCCGTGAAGGCGGACCTCTGTGAGCGGGTCACCTCGCCAAGGTTCGTGGGGGGTCACCCGATGGCCGGCAGCGAGCTCGACGGACTCGATGGGGCCGATCCTGAGATGTTCGAGGGCGCGGTGTGGGTGCTCACCCCTGACAGCGACGTGCCCGACGACACGTTCGCAACGGTGGCGTCGGTGATCTCGGGTCTCGGCGCGGAGGTCGTCGCCCTTCCGCCCGTCGACCATGACCGCCTCGTGGCGGTGGTGAGCCACGTGCCGCATCTGACCGCGGCGAGCCTGATGGCTCTGGCGACCGATCGGGCCGAGGAGCACGCGTCGCTGCTTCGGCTCGCCGCCGGTGGGTTCCGAGATATGACCCGTATCGCCAGCGGGCGTCCGGGTATCTGGATCGATATCTGCAGGGCGAACGGGAAGGCGATCGTGGATGCCCTCGATGAGATGATCGCGTCACTCGGAGCGATCCGCCGGATGGTGGTCGAGGACGACTCCACCGCGCTGCTGAGCCTCCTCTCGGCGTCGAGGGAGGCCCGTGTCAATCTGCCGGGTCGTGTGACCGACCCGACAGCGCTGGCCGAGGTTCGTATCCGCATCCCGGACCGAGCCGGGGCAGCGGCAGAGGTTTTCACCCTGGCGGCCGAGCTCGGTGTGAACATCGCAAACTTCGAGGTGGTGCACTCGGCCGAGGGCGCTCGAGGAGTGGCGGTGGTTCTCGTTGAGCGGTCGGCGGTCGAGGTGTTTCGGGGAGGTCTTATCGCCCGTGGATTTCGGCCGACGGTCACCTCGTTGTCATGAGCACTGGCGAGGCTCGGACGGTGGGCGTGCTCCCGCGCGGGTTCACCGCGCGGGTTGTCGTTCCTGGCTCGAAGAGCATCGCGAACCGCGCGTTGGTCTGCGCGCTGCTCGCCGAGGGCGAGAGCCGGATTTCGAACGTCCCGGATGGTGACGACACGGCGGCGATGCTCGCCGCGCTCCCGGTGCTGGGCGTCGCCTCTCGGGTCGAGGGTGACGCCTTGACGATCCAGGGGGTGAGCGGCCGCCCGAGCGCAGGTGAATTCGACGCGGGTCTGGCCGGAACGACATCGCGCTTCCTCTGCGCCGTTACCGCATTGGCCGAGGGCACGTCGGTGGTCACTGGTGGCGCGCCGCTCAGAGGGCGACCCTTTGGGGGCCTGCTCGCGGCGCTTCGGGCACTTGGGGCTCGCGTCGATGCGGAGGGCGATGGGTTGCCCGCTCGGATCGTTGGCTCGGTCCAAGGTGGGGAGGTTGCCCTCGATGCTGACGTGTCCAGTCAGTTCGTCTCAGCGCTCCTGCTGGCGGGTCCGTGCATGAGGAACGGTCTGGTGGTTCGCCTCGGTGGGAACCCGGTGTCTCGGCCGTATATCGACATGACGATCGCCGTCATGGAACGTTTCGGAGCCCGAGTGTCTGAGGAGGAGGGAAGTCTCACGGTTGAGGCGACCGGCTACCGGCCCGCTCAGATCGATGTAGAGCCCGACGCCTCGTCGGCCAGCTATCCGGCGGCCATCGCCGCCGCCTGTGGGGGTGAGGTGACCCTGCCAGGTCTCGGTGAGGCGAGCCTGCAGGGCGACATCGCCTTCCGTGACATCCTCGGCTCGATGGGCGCTTCGGTGTCCGTCAGCGGTGCGTCGACCACGGTGATCGGCCCATCGGTGGGCCTGCGCGGCCTTGGCGTAGATATGCGGGATTGCTCCGATCTGGTGCCAACCGTCGCCGTGCTGGCGGCGCTCGCGGAGGGCCGCACCCAGATCAGCGGGGTCGGATTTATCCGTCGCAAGGAGAGCGATCGCCTCGGTGATCTGGCCGAGGGGCTTCGACGCTGCGGTGTGGACGCCCAAGTGACCGAAGACGGTCTCGACATCATCGGCGGAGGTGCGCACGGGGCGGTGGTGTCGACCCACCACGATCATCGACTCGCCATGGCGTTCGCGGTGCTCGGGTCGGTGATACCGGGAGTCTCCGTGGAGGATCCCGACGTCGTCACGAAGAGTTGGCCCGGCTTCTGGACGATGCTGGAGTCGATTAGGAGTTGATCGAGACCGGCGTCACCAGCGGGTGATGGCAGGCGACATGGTGCCCCGGTTCGATTTCGGTCATCTCGGGAACCTCGACGCGGCAACGCTCGTCTGCGGCTGGACACCGGGGATGGAATCGACATCCCGACGGTGGCGCTATCGGTGAGGGTGGCTCACCACTGATGCCGGTGGTCGCGCGGCCAAGGGT
>JAYQAE010000076.1:0-8906 GCA_038136655.1 Ilumatobacteraceae bacterium | reverse complement strand
CGAGCAACTCGGTGACAACGCCGACCATCCGTCCTCGGAGGATCTCCGCGAGGTGTTGCCCGGTCTGATCGAGCGTCACGGGCTCGCTACCAACCGGATCATGCTCGCGTCGACGGTGGCCGGAGAGGCGCCGGCCGCGGCGATCATCCGCGACCTCCTGAAGAACGACGATCTCGTGGCTCTCCCGCCGGCCGAGTCGAAGTCGGTGATCCCGACGCCGACGTCGGGTGATGATCGTGACGATGCGGAGCGCGAGGCGCTGCGCGAGCGTCGCCGCGAGGCGAAGGCCCGCAAGCAGGCTGAGGCGAAGGCCCGTCGCGAGCAGGCCGCCCGCGCGAAACGCCGCTGACCGGCACGCTCTACAGAGCGTCCGACGTGACGTCGACGGCAACGTCGAGTCGTTGTTCCGACGCCGGACCGATTACGACACCGCGCACCGGTGTGACGTCGGCGTAATCGCGGCCCCAGGCCACCGTGACGTGTCTCGATACCGGGAGATGACCGTTCGTTGGGTCGAAGTCGACCCAGCCGTCACCGGGTGTCCACACCGAGCACCAGGCGTGCGAAGCGTCCGCACCGACCAGTCGCTCCGCGCCCGAGGGTGCCTCGGTCTCGATGTATCCGCTGACATAGCGGGCCGGAAGCCCAGCCGATCGGAGCACCGCCAGCGCGAGGTGGGCGAAGTCCTGGCACACCCCTCGACGTGCCTCAGCGACCTGAGCGACCGGCGTGCTGACTTCCGTGAAGGTCGGATCGAACTCGAACGTTTCGAAGATCGTCGTGCAGAGGCGGCGCGCCGCGTCGATGATGCCCTCCCCCGGGATCAGGGTCTCGCCGACGAGGCGTCCGAGGGCTCCCCCAACGACGATGTCGACATGGCGTGATGGTGCTCTGAACGGTCGGATGTCGATGGCGTCCTGACCGGTGAGGCCGGCCGCGACGGTGACCACCTCCTCCCAGGATCGGTGGTCTTGGGGTTCGACGGGAGGGTCGACGTCGACTTCGGTGAACGACACGATCTCGAGGCGGTCATGTGGTCGATGGAGTCCGAGTTGGGTGGTGTGGTTGCCGAATTGGTCAACCCGCTCGTCGAGCTCGTCGGCCTCCGGGTCGACGTCGATTCGATGGGAGCGGACCCGCTGCTGGGCGGTGTCCCGCGGTGTGAGGACGCCGACGGTGTACCCGTCGGTCATCTCCGTTCCGTAGGAGTAGGTCGTCGCATGACGGATCCGGTAGCGGCGGGGCACCCTCACCACCACCCCGTCGGCGCCATCGGCATCGGGTTGACGGGTGCCGAGAACCATCGCCGAACGATGCCCGTCGACATCTCCTCAACCAGCGGGCGCACCGCCGCGACGCACGAGGCGGTCGGCAGATCGAGCAGCCCGAGTGCCTCTCCGGCGAGACGCTCCCCGTCATCCCAACCGGCGGCGCGCGAATGAGCGACGACGGTCTCGAGGGCGGCTCTGGCCGAACGCGGGTTGGTGCCATCGCGGATGAGGAGGTCGGCGGCGCGGTCCGCTTCGACATCGCTGCGGTAACGGCGGCGATAGGCGACGAGGCTCTCGAGCGAGGCGAGGACCACCTCGATTGTCCACGCCCCCGGCGATCCAGCGTCGACCGCGGTCCCCTCGGGCGCGTCGAGTCCGACCTCGACGAGATCGAGTACCACCGCGACACGCTCGAGTCGCCGGCCGAGATCGCCGAGGCGCCAAGCGGGTCCGCGAACCGTGCCCTCGTTCCACAGGCCAGCGATGGCCGCGAAGTCAGCCAGAGCGGCGTCGAGGTCGTCGACGTCCGGCACGCCAAGATCGAACCGGCCACGCAGTCGCGCCAGGTGCTCGAGCACTCGTCCGGTGGTGGTGGAGAGGTACTCGCGAACGGTCGTTGCCTCGGTGAGCATCACACCGATCGTTCCGACGAGCCCGGCTCCAGCGGTCGTCATGGCCGCTTCGATCACCGAGGCCGGGTCGCCCGCCTGTGACCCCGACTCCTCGGAACGCAGCACGGCGCTGAGGATTCGCTCGGCCGAGGTGACGCGGGCCGCTCCGTCATCGGTGAGCAGCGCCACATCCTGATCGAAGGCGGCGTCGATCGTCCTCATGGCTCGGGCCGCCACCTCGGCCCGTTCGGCGTAGCGGTTCATCCAGTGAAGGGCATCGGCTGCCCTCGTCGGCACGGAACTCGCGAGGTCGACCTGGGGCAGGCGCCACGAGGTGGCGGGCGGGTCGGTGGCCCCCACCACCCAGACATCCTTTGCGAGGCAGGCCGTCGGCAGCGACGGGTCGTCTCCCGGTGCGAGCACCCGCCCCGATCCACCGGGGAGCACGGTGACCGAGTCGTCGTCGACGACGGCGAACATTCGTAGCACCACCCCGGCGCTCGTCGGACCGCGATCGCCCATCACCGGGGCCGGCATCGGCGCGGCCCCCCGGTCGTGAAGCTGCGAGATCGCGGCGGTCGGGGAGGCGATAGCGGCGAGCGCCTCATCGAGGTGGGGTCGAAGCGACTCGGCTTCGGCGACACCACTGCCGTGCGCGTTCGCCAGCGCCACCCCTCCTGATCGCACAGCGAGAAGGAGTCCGGGGACGCCGATCGCGCCAACCGACGCGACCTCGAGCGGGTCCACCGATCGGTCTTCGAGGCGCCGATAGACGACATCGATCGGCTCGAGACCGTCGAGGGTCCGCAGCCACAGGCGTCGCTGTCGCACGACAAGGTCGGCGCCCTCCACCAGGTGCACACCGAGTTGGACGGCGAGGTAGGCCTGCTCGATATAGGACGGGTGGTCGATGCCACCGGAGAACACGACCGTGCGCGGGCTCTCCTCCTCGCTCACCGAAGCGAGAGCGCGCCGCATCGCCGACGGGAACCGGCCGAGGGTCGCCACGCCATGGGCCGACATCAGATGGGCGACGGTGCGTGAGAGCACCGACCGGTCGAGGAGGGCATAGCCGAGACCGACCGGGGCGTCGGTGAGATCGCCGACGATGTGCCACACGCCATCGGCGGTCTGCATCAGATCGACGGCGTAGGTTGTCAGCCAGCGGTTGGGTGCGGTGCCGACGGCATCCGAGCGGTAGCGACCTGATCCGTGAAGCGCCTCAGGGGGAACCACACCGCTGCGGATGAGTTCGCGTTCACCATGCAGATCGACCAGGAGCGTCTCCAACGCGCGAACCCGCTCCGCCACCATCGCGCTCAACCAGCCGTGCACGGCGGTGTCGAGCACCAGAGGGATCGGGTCGAGGCGCCACGGCCGACTCTCGAGGGCGGCGGTGCGTCCGTCGGCGCGCACCGGAAGGTCGTGCACGAGGTGACCGGCGCCCTCGGCGGCGAGGAGTCGGTCGCAGCGATCCCGCCACCGGCCGAGCTCGTGCGGGTCGGCGAGGAGGTCGCTCAGCACACGGTCGACGCGTTGAGATCCGGCGAACGGGAGCGGCGGACGACTGTCGGAGGCGAACGGCGAACGAGGCGATGGCGACGGGGGGTGATCGATCATGGCGGTTGTCCGATTTGGACCTTCGGTCAGGAGGCGAACTCGTCGATGATGCCACGGTGGAGGTCGCCGAGCGCCAACTGCAAGGTGTCCATCGCGGCGTCGATCGCCGCGCCGTCCATCACGTCGGGATCACAAGATGCCAGCGCCGCGTCGAGGGTATCGAGCAGCCCGATGAGCTCGGCGCGCGCAGACAGATGCCCGATCTCACCGCGCAGGTCCGAGACGCAACTGCGCACCGATCTCGGGAAGGGCTCGTGGAGAATCAGGAAACGCAGTACCCGCTCGGCCTCGATCGGTCCTCGCACCGCCCGTTGGTACATCTGCAGTGCGCTCACCGAGCGCAACACCCCCATCCATTGGAGCTCTTCGAGTCGTCGTTGACTCCCCTCGGTGTCGAGGATCGAGGCAGCCCGCACCCCGAGCACTCGGGTGGTCATGTCGGCGCGCTCGACGAGCCGACCGATCCTCCACATCCGATAGGCGGCGTCGCGCGACATCGTCGACTCGAGCACTCCATCGAGCCGACGGCTGATCTCAATGATCCGCCCGAGGAACCAGTCCCGGCTCTGACGGCCAACCGCGTGCGGGCTCTCGGCCCGCGCGAACCGGGCGAGTTGGTTCACTGCGGCCCACGCCTCGCGCGGCACCACCTCGCGGGTGGTGCGCAGGTTCTCACGGGCGGCCTCGACTGACGAGGCGATACTCGACGGATTCCCGTGGTCGGCGATGAGCGAGTGGAGCACCGCCATCTCCCCGAGGTCGGTCGCATCGGCGGGAACCTGAGCGGGTGTCCCAGTGATCGCTGCGAGGGGCTCCCATCGCATGCCCGCGCTCACCGGGAAGTCGACGAACTGGTCGTTGAAGGCGCGGATGACGCGGGCGGTGTCCTCGGCGCGCTCGCAGTAGCGGGCTCCCCAGTAGAGGCGTTCGGCGACGCGCGCGAGGAGGGCCATCAGTGGGCTCCCTCGGGGAGGTCGACGATCCAGGTGTCCTTCGATCCGCCGCCCTGCGAGGAGTTGACGACCAGTGAGCCCTCGGGGAGCGCCACCCGGGTGAGACCACCCGGGGTGACGTAGCTCTCGCCGGGGCCGACCCCTCGGGTGAGGATGAAGGGGCGCAGGTCGACGTGCCGAGGGGCGAGGGCGCCGTCGATGACGGTGGGAACGGTCGAGAGGTCGAGGATCGGCTGGGCGACCCAGTTGCGAGGGTCGTCCTCGATGGCCTCGCGCGATGCGGCGAGTTGCTCATCGGTCGCCCGATCGCCGATCAGGATGCCGTACCCACCGGACTCGTTGGCGGGTTTCACAACGAGCTCGCGGAGGTTGTCGAGCACATGGCGTCGCTCGTCGTCGTACATGCACCGCCAAGTGGGGACGTTGGCGATGATGGGCTCCTCACCGAGGTAGTAGCGGATGATGTCGGGGACCCAGGCGTAGACGACCTTGTCGTCGGCGACTCCTGCTCCGGGGGCGTTGACGATGGTGACGTGGCCGTCCCGCCAGGCTCGCATCAGTCCGGGCACGCCGATCAGCGAGTCGGGCCGGAACTCGAGCGGGTCGAGGAAGAGATCGTCGACCCGCCGGTAGATCACGTCGACCCGCTCCAGGCCGTCGATGGTGCGCATATAGACGCGACCGTCGTCACCGACGGTGAGGTCGACACCCTCGACGAGTTCGGCGCCCATGCGCTGGGCGAGGAAGGAGTGTTCGAAGTAGGCCGAGTTGAAGACGCCCGGGGTAAGCACGGCGATCTGCGGGTCGCTGACACCGTCGGGAGCGACGGCTCGCAGCAGGCGGTTGAGTTCATCGGTGTAGGAGTCCACCGGCCTGATCGACTGACGTTCGAAGAGACCGGGGAAGGTTCGCTTGGCCACAGCGCGGTTCTCGAGCATGTAACTCACCCCGGACGGAACCCGAAGGTTGTCCTCCAGCACGTAGAGGTCGCCGTCGGCGTGCCGCACGAGATCCGAACCCGAGATGTGAGCCCAGACCCCGTTGGGCGGGCGCATACCGCGGCACTGCTCACGCAGGTTGACCGAGTCGGTCAGGAGTTCCTCAGGGAACACGCCGTCGGCGATGATCCGCCGGTCGTTGTAGATGTCGTCGATGAAGAGATTCAGGGCTCGGAGCCGCTGAGCGAGGCCGGCCGAGACGGCGTCCCATTCGGCGCCGTCGATGATGCGCGGCACCACGTCGAAGGGCCAGGCGCGGTCGATGTCCTCGCCGTCGGAGTAGACGGTGAAGGTGATGCCCATCGTCAGGATCTCGGCCTCGGCTGCGCGCTGGCGTTCCTGGAGGGCGCCGGACTCGAGTGAGGACAGCATGCGGAGCAGTTCGGCTGCCGCCGGGCGCGGCTGGCCGTCGGGCCCGAGCAACTCGTCCATGCCGAGACGTTACGGCCTCGAGCCGACCGGGGTCGCCCGTGCGCACACGGTGTTCACATGAGCGACATCGCGCTCAACGGATCGGAGCGGACGGCATGGTCGGCGCCTCGGCGTGTGCCGGGTTGCGCTCGGGAAGCATCGTCCACACGACCACGAGGCCGATCAGCGCCATCACCACTCCCCCGGCGAAACCGCTGCGCTTGCCGGCGAGCTCGGCGACGATGCCGAGGGAGAGTCCACCGACGATGTTGCCGACTTCGAAGAACATGGTGAACGAGCTCACCGCGGCCGTGCGCTCGTGGGGCTCGACGCTGTCGACGACGCGGGCCCACAGCGGCGGGTAGTTGAGGGCCATGCCGGCTCCCGTGATGCCCGCAGCGAGCCACAGCGCCCAGGCTGAGGGCACCGCGGCGAGCAGGGCGAGTCCGACGGCCAGGCTGGCGAGGGCGATGCTGGCCGAGGTGCGCAGTCCGATCATCTCGGGGATGCGAGCGCCGAAGATGCGAATGACGAGGCTGACGCCGCTGTAGACGGCGAAGAGCCCGCCTGCCCCGGCTAGCCCGACGGATCGAGCGTGGTCGGGGATGAACGCCCCGAACGACGCGAAGGAGGCGATGGCGCAGGCCAGCACTACACCGGGCCAGAGGGCGGCGCGGTGCAGGAGGATGAATCTCCGAGGCGGGCCCTCGGCCACCCGGTCGACCCTCGGAGGCACACGGAACACCGAGAGGGCGCCGACGACCGCGAAGACGGCGGCCGCGACGAAGGTGCGGGTGTAGTGGTCGTCTCCGAGGAACCACTCACCGACGAGCGGGCCGATGCCGACTCCGGTGAACACGGCGACCGAGAGGTAACTCGCTCCCTCCGCGCGACGCCCCTCTGGGGAGAGGTCGGCGATGAGGCTCGAGGCCGCGACGAACACGACGGCTTCACCGACTCCCATGACGGCTCGCAGAGCGAGGAACACGCCGAGATTCGGCGACATACCGGCAAGCAGGGCTGCTCCGGCGCACATCAGCGCTCCGGCGCGCATCAGCGCGCGACGTCCGAAGCGGTCGCTGAGCGGTCCGATCGCGGGCCGGCAGGCGACGGCGGCTCCCGCGAAGGCGACCAAGGTCAGACCGATACCGAATTCCCCGGCCCCGAGGTGCAACTCGACGAATCGGGGGATGATCACGATGACCATCCCGACGAACATGAACTGCAGGAACAGCGCGGTGGTGACCGCGATGAACGGTCCGGTGACGAGACGCTCCCTCGTGGCGCCCGGTTCGATGGTCATTGCGCGATCAGCCGGGTTTGGGTTCCTTCGGGAGCCCGAGGACCCGCTCTCCCACGATGTTCCGCTGAATCTGGCTGGTGCCGCCCCAGATCGTCTCGGAACGGGAGAAGAAGAAGGCCGACATCATGCCGCTCACCGGGTAGCCCTCGCGGCGGCGTTCGCGCATGGCACCCGGCCAGGAACCGCCCTCCGGTCCGCTGTCGACCAGCATCGCCTCAGGCCCGAAGATGTCGAGGGCGAGTTCCATGGCGCGCTGGTGCATCTCCGACCAGAACATCTTGTTGGTGGCGCCGAGGGCGATGGTGCCCATGTCCTTCGAACCGCTCAACGCCGACGACAGGTTGCGCAGGCCGTTGATGCGGAGGATCTGGATCTTCGTGAAGTACTGCATCAGCCGCTGGCGGATCAGCGGGTCGTTGATCGCGCCGTTGGCGCGCGCGGCTTCGACGAGCAGGCGGTACTCCTCCTCGAACCGGCGGTAGCCGGTGGTGGCCGACTGACCGCGCTCGAAGGCGAGGGTCGAGTTGGCCACCTTCCATCCGTTGTTGACCCCACCCACCACGTTGTCGGCCGGGCATCGCGCGTCGGTGAAGAACACCTCGCAGAACTCGGCGGTCCCGTCGGGCTGCGTGATTCCGCGCACTTCCACCCCGTCTTGGCGCATCGGCACCAGCAAGTAGGAGATGCCAGCATGCTTCGCGGCGGTCTGGTCGGTGCGGGTGAGCAGGAAGCAGTAGTCGGCGTGGTGACCCTGGGTGGTCCACACCTTCTGACCGTTGATCACCCACTCGTCGCCATCGAGGACCGCGGTGGTCTTCAGGCTGGCGAGATCGGAACCCGAGTTCGGCTCGGAGAAGCCCTGGCACCAGCGGGTCTCGCCCTTGAGAATGCCGGGGAGGAACTCGCGCTTTTGCTCCTCGGTGCCCCACTGCAACAAGGTCGGGCCGACGAGGGTGTCGCCGAAGAAGTCGCCGCGCATGGGGGCGCGCGCACGAGCGAACTCCTCGGCTAGCACGACCCCTTGCATGGTGGTGAGGCCCTTACCGCCGTACTCGGTGGGCCAGGTGGCGCAGATCCAACCGCCCGAGAAGAGTTTCGCCGGCCATTGGGCGTTGAACTCTCGGCGCTCCTCGTCGCTCATCTCGAAGCCGGGTTCGAACCAGCCGGAGGGGAGGTTGGTCTCGAGCCAAGTGCGGATCTCGGAGCGGAACTCCTCGGCGTCGGTGGGGTACGTGAGGTCCATGGGATGAGTCTGCCCCCGTCGACGCTCTCTCGGCGCATCGACGTCGCACTGCCCGCACGAAACCTGTGCACATGAAACACACCGTTCACACTGCGCCAACACGCCGGTCATCCCGAGCGGCGAACCTTGCCCCGTGTCACGGCCCGCTCCTGCCGCCGCTCCCCTCGAGTCGGAACCTCCCGAGGTCGCGGTGGATGATGTCGTCTCTCCCCTGGGACAACTCACTCCGCAGGAGCGGGCCGTGCTGGACGCCTTGATGGCCCGCTCCGGCCGAGTGGTGAGCCGTTCCGAGCTCGCTCGCGCCGTCGGTGTCGCCGATCTCAGTGAGCGACGTTGCGATTCCCTCGTGGTCGCGGTGCGTCGAGCGGTCGGCGCCGAGCGGGTGGTGACGGTTCGCCGTCGCGGCTGGATGCTCATCGCGGCCTGAGCGCCGTTGGGTGACCTCACGCACTGGTCACAGACACGAAACATTCGGGCGACAGTCGTGAAACGACGG
>JAYQAE010000075.1:0-8975 GCA_038136655.1 Ilumatobacteraceae bacterium | reverse complement strand
ACGACGTGGTCGAGGTGCCGGCGATCGGGGTGCCGCACGTGGTCGACACCACCGGGGCGGGCGACCTGTACGCCGCGGGGTTCCTGTTCGCTTACACGAGGGGCGACGGCCTCGCGAGCTGCGCCCATATCGGGGCGATCGCGGCGGCCGAGGTGATCAGCCACGTCGGGCCGCGACCACTCGTCGAACTTCGGACCCTGCTGCGATGACCGGACCGACGCAGAGCGCGCTCGACACCGCCCGGCGCTGGCTCGAGGCCGAACCCGACGACGACATCCGAGACGAGCTCGCCGGGCTGATCGAACGTCGGGATCCGTCACTGGATGAGCGGTTCGCCGGTCGCCTGCAGTTTGGGACGGCGGGGCTGCGAGCCGCTGTCGGCGCTGGTTCGATGAGGATGAACCGACTGGTCGTCCGCCAAGCCGCAGCCGGCCTCGCCCGACACCTCCTGGCAACCGATCCGCGGGCGCGTGACCGCGGTGTGGTCGTTGGTCGTGACTCGAGACGCAAGTCGGACCTCTTCGCTCTCGACACGGCCCGCGTCTTTGCCGCAGCCGACATCCGGGTGCATCTCTTCGACGGGGTGGTGCCGACTCCGGTGCTCGCTTGGTCGATCACTGGTCTCGACGCGGCCGCCGGGGTAATGGTCACCGCCTCGCACAATCCTCCGGCCGATAACGGCTACAAGGTGTTCCTCGACAGCGGGGCTCAGATCGTTCCGCCTCACGATGAGGCGATCTCCGCTGCGATCGGCGATGTCGACCCCTTCGACGTCCCCCTCGCCCCAGAGGATCACCCCCTCATCGCCCATCTCGGATCCGATCTCGTGGAGGCCTATCTCGACTCGGTGCCCGCGGTGCGCCTCAGGCCCGAGGTCGCTCCGGTCACCGTCGCCTACACGGCCATGCACGGCGTGGGTGGCGCGACCTTCGTCGACGCCTTCGAACGCAGCGGCCTCGGTCGACCCGCGGTGGTCGACGAGCAGTTCGCACCCGACGGAGCCTTCCCGACGGTGCCCTTCCCGAATCCGGAAGAGCCAGGAGCGATGGATCTCGTCATGGCCCTCGCCGAACGGGTCGGGGCGCAACTCGCCATCGCCAACGATCCCGATGCCGACCGGGTGGGCGCCGCCATTCCCTCCCGCGATGGGGCCTGGCGTCGGCTCGGCGGTGACGAGATCGGTTGGTTGCTCGCCGATCACATACTGCGCCACACCGAGGGTGACGATCGCCTGGTGGTCACCACCCTCGTCTCGTCCTCGATGCTCGCCGCGATCGCCGCTGATCACGGGGTCCACTCCGTTGAGACCTTCACCGGGTTCAAGTGGATCGCACATACGGTCGCTGCGCGTCCCGAGCAACGATTCGTTTTCGGCTACGAGCAGGCCCTCGGCTACCTCGTCGCCGGACGTCCTCTCGACAAGGACGGAATCACCGCGGCGGTGTTACTCGCCGAGGTGGCCGCGCTCGCCCATGCCGAGGGCACCGACCTCGAGGCTCGCCTCGCGGGGCTGGCCGAGCGCTACGGACATCACGTCATGGTGGAGCGATCGGTGCGTATGGACCCGGCGGACGGATCGGCGGCGGTGGCCCGGCTTCGGGAGACCCCTCCTGAGGCGGTAGCCGGCGCTGCGGTGATCTCCGTCGAGGAGTATCCCGAAGCCGGTCTGCTCCGCCTGGTGCTGGCCGGAGGCCTCCGAGTGCAGGTGCGCCCGAGTGGAACCGAGCCGAAGGTGAAGATCTACGGCGAGGGGGTCGATGCGGACCCAACCGACGCGGTCGAGGCCGTCATCGGTCTTCTCGGCTGAGCAGCCGCGATCAGTTGCCCGGATCGCCGAAGAGACGATCCCCGGCGTCGCCGAGACCCGGCACGATGAAGGCGTTCTCGTTGAGGTGATCGTCGATCGAACCGACCACGAGTCGCAGCGGCCCGCAGCCGCTGCCGAGGCGCTCGATGCCCTCCGGGGCGGCCAACACGCAGACCACCTCTATGGGGCCCTCGGCGCCGCGCCGACGCAGCAGGCCGATCGCGTGGGCCAGCGAGCCGCCGGTGGCGAGCATCGGGTCGAGCACGATCACCGGCCGTCCGGTCACCGAGGAGGGCAACTTGTCGACATAGGCGACCGGCTGGAAGCTCTCCTCATCTCGGGCGACGCCGATGAAGCCGACATCGGCCTGGGGGAGGAGGGCTTGGGCGGGCCCGAGCAGGCCGAGGCCGGCTCGCAGCACCGGAACCACTAAAGGACGCTCCGCGAGGCGGTGCGCGTCGGTTTCAGCGAGGGGAGTGGTCACTTTGCCCTTGACCGTCGGCAGGTTCCGTGTGGCCTCGGCGACGAGGAGGGTGCCAATCCGGTCGACGTGGCGACGGAACACCTCGTTAGGGGTCGAGCCATCGCGGATCACCGCGAGTGAATCGGCCACCAGGGGGTGATCGAGGACGGTCACCTCGACGCGGTCGTCGCTCATGACACCCCCAGTTCGAGTTCGGCGCGAAGCAGTTCGTAACCGGGTTTCACCACGCCATTGATGATACGCAGGCGCTCCGGGAAGGGGATGAAGGCGCTCTTCAACGCGTTGATCGTCAACCATTCGAAGTCGTCGAGCCCCCAGCCGAACGCTTCGGCGAGTTGGGTGAACTCGCCGCTCATCGAGGTGTCGCTCATCAGACGGTTGTCGGTGTTCACCGTCACGCGGAACCTGAGTCGGCGGAGCAGACCGATCGGATGCTCGGCGATTGAGGCGCACACCCCGGTGTTGACGTTCGAGGTGGGGCAGAGCTCGAGGGGCACTCGACGATCCCGAACGAACGAGGCGAGTCGCCCGAGCTCCTCGCGACCCGGCTCACCCGTGATGTCGTCGACGATGCGCACCCCGTGACCGAGCCGGGCCGCTCCGCAGTACTGCAGCGCCTCCCAGATACTCGGCAGACCGAAGGCCTCGCCGGCGTGGATCGTCGAGTGGAAGTTCTCGCGTTGGACGTACTGGAAGGCGTCGAGATGTCGGGATGGTGGATGTCCGGCCTCGGCGCCTGCGATGTCGAAGCCGACGACACCGGCATCGCGCCAGCGCACCGCGAGCTCGGCGATCTCGCGGCTGTGGGCCGCGGTGCGCATGGCGCACAGAATCGTGCGGATAGTGAGAGCCGTACCCGCCGACCCGGCCTCGAAACCTCGGATAACCGCTGCCACCACCTCGTCGAGGGTGAGCCCCGCCTCCCGGTTCAACTCGGGCGCGAAGCGCACC
This sequence comes from Ilumatobacteraceae bacterium, assembly GCA_038136655.1. Lineage (GTDB taxonomy): Bacteria > Actinomycetota > Acidimicrobiia > Acidimicrobiales > Ilumatobacteraceae > Casp-actino5. The sequence goes on along the minus strand of JAYQAE010000075.1, from coordinate 5,733 downwards.
TCGGCGTACACAACGCCATCAGCGGCGAGGTCCTCGGCGCATTCCCGCGCGACCCGCTCGAGCGCGTCGGCGTGCTGCATGACACCGACGGTGTGCGCGAAGGTCTCGAGGTAGAGGACGAGGTCGTTGCGCTTGGCGCCCCGGTTGAACCAACGGGCCAGCTCGCCAACATCGGAGGTCGGCAGCGACGGGTAACCGAACTCAGAGGCGAGCTCGACGACGGTGGCCGGTCGGAGACCGCCGTCGAGGTGATCGTGGAGTAGGGCCTTCGGCGCTCGAACGGCGATCGACGGATCGATCACCGATCGCTCCGGTCGAGACGACGCAGGGGCAGGTGCTCGGGTCGCTGCAGCCAGTTCCAGTCTGGGTAGTCGGCGGCGGCAGAGATGCAGTGCAGGGTGTAGGCGTGACGGCTCCGGTCGGAGCGGTTCACGTCGCTCCAGTGCGGGAGCCGGCCATCGAGGACGACCAGGGTGCCGGCGGGCACCTCCAGGGGCACGAGGTCGTCCGGGGGTGTCGGGAGCGGAGTGGTGTCGAGCTGCTCGAAGACGGTGCCGTCGGAGTCGTCCCCCACCCGCTTGAAGAGTTGGCGGAGCGGAGCGGTGTGCCCTCCGGGTGCCGCCCAGAGGCAGCCGTTCTCGATGGTGGCGTCCTCGAGGGCGAACCAGAACCCCGTGACCGAGAGGGGGTCGGTGTAGAGGAAGGTGCTGTCTTGATGGCAGGCCACCTCCCCTCCGATGCCCGGCTGCTTGAAGATGTACATGCTCTGCAGGGCGAGGGCGTCGGCGAGGCCGATGTCAGCCGCCACCCCGGCGAGATCATCGGTGTACGAGAAGGCCTCGAAGACCGGGTCGAGGTCGTGCTGGGCGTGGCCGATCTTGTTGATCGCTAGTTCCTTTGGCCGAGTCAACTCACCGGAGTCGTCGAGGGCTCCATCCTCGAAGAAACACCAGATACGTCCGCCACTCGACAGGAACTCCCGATTGGAGTGGCGCTCCTGCTCGTCGGTAGTGAACACCGTGCGCTCGACCCCCGGTTCCCATTCGTCGACGAGACCGAGCGCCCGCTCCCGCAGGTCATCGCAGGTCCCCCGATCGACGAAGTCACGCACGACGGTGAAACCGTCCCGGTGGAACCCCTCGACCTGGTCCGCGGTCAGCGTCATCGACATGCCCCCAGCGTACGGCGCGCGGGCCCGCCCTCAGGCTTCGGCGAGAGAGGTGTAGGCCGGGCGAACGACCTCATCGAGGAGCCGGCGACGAGTCTCCACCGGAGCGAAGGACGAGGCGATCGCGTTCTCCACGAGTCGGCCGATCTCGGTCCAGTCGATACCGCACTCGTTGTGTAGCGCCCACATCTCACCGGTGGGGGAGACATCGCTCATGAGCCGGTTGTCGGTGTTCACGCCGACGTTGAAACCCGCGCGAAGGAAGGGGACGAGGGGGTGATCGGCCACCGTGGCCACCGCGCCGATCTGGGTGTTGCAGGTCGGCGCCATCTCGAGATGGATGCCTCGGTCGAGCACGTATCGCGCGAGGGGCCCGAGGACGAGCCGGCCGTCACCGTCGAGGGAGGTGTCGCGATCGAGGCGGACGCCGTGGCCGATGCGATGCGCCCCGTGGGCCAAGGCGTCAGAGATCAGCTCGAGATCCGGGGGCTCGCTCGCGTGAATGGTGATGTTGAGGTGCCGTTCGCGAGCGAACGCGAGGGCGTCGGCGTGCAATGACGGAGGCCAACCGGTTTCGGCCCCGGCGAGGTCGAAGGCCACCACTTTCGGCTCGCGCTCCCGGATCGAGTCGACGAGACGAGCGACCTCGAGGGAACGCTGCTCGGTTCTCATGGCGCACAGGATGAGGTTCACCTCGATCACGCCACCGCTCGCCGCCTCCCCGGCGCGGACCCCGCTGGCGACCGCGTCGACGACCTCGGCGAGCGGCAGACCGTGGAGTTCAGGCGCGAACCGGATCTCGGCGTAGACGACGCCATCGGCCGCCAAGTCCTCGGTCGCCTCGCGCGCTACCCGCCGGATGTTCTCGGCTGACTGCATGACGGCGAGCGTGTGCTCGAAGGTGGCGAGATACTTCAGCAGGTCACCCGAGGCAGCCCCGGCCGTGAACCAGGCCTGCAGATCAGCGTGATCGGTGGTCGGCAGCCGGGGTGTCCAGCCGATGGCATCGGCGAGCTCGAGCACGGTCTCGACGCGGAGCCCGCCGTCGAGATGGTCGTGAAGGAGCGCCTTCGGGGCCGACCGGATCGCCTCGCGGGTGATCGTGGCCCCGACCACTAGTGGCTGCCGCCCGGCCGGTAGGGGACCCCGGCCCGAGCCGGGGGTCTGAGTCGTTGGCTCGCGGTGGCGAGGACCACGAGGGTCACGACGTAGGGAAGTGACTGGGTGAGCGATTCGGGAACCTCGTCGACCGTGAGGTAGGCGAGCATGGCGACACCGGTGGTGATGAGCGCCGTTACCCCTCGGCGGGAGCGGCGGGCCACCAGGCTCGCCACCAGCACGAGACCGGCGACGATCGCGATGAAGAGGAACAGTCCGGTCACCGAGCCACCGGCCACGAGTTTCAAGCCCTCCGAGTAGCCGAACACGGCGGCTCCTCCAAGCACGCCGCTCGGGCGCCAGTTGCCGAAGATCATGGTCGCGAGGCCGATGAAGCCGCGGCCGGCGGTCTGCCCCTGGCGGTAATACGACGAGGAGACGATCGCGAGGAAGCCTCCGCCGAGTCCAGCGAAGCCGCCGCTGATGAGCAGGCCGAGGTAGCGGATTCGGATCACGTCGACGCCGAGACTCTCCGCCGACTCGGGTGACTCACCCGAGGATCGCAGGCGTAGGCCGAAGGTGGTGCGCCACAGCACCCAGGCCGAGGCCGGGACTAACAGCACGGCGAGCAGAGAGGCGAGTGACAGGTTGGTCGTCAGCCCTCGCACGATTCCCGCCAGATCACCGATGAGGAACCAACCGCGCTCCTCGAACCATCCGAGGATGTCGGGGGTCGACCAGCCACCCGAGAGGAACGGTACGTCGATGCGAGGGATCGCGCCGCGCTGAGGCGGCGACTGGCTGATGCCGCCCTGGGGCACCCCGTCGAAGGCGAGCTCACTGAGATAGCGCATGCCGTAGAGGGCCAACAGGTTCATGACGACACCGGAGATGACCTGATCGATGTTGAACCGGATCGTCGCCACCGCGTGGATCGCTCCGCCGAGCATGCCGCCGGCCACAGCCAGGAGCAGACCGATCCACGGTCCGAACTTCCAGGCTCCGAACGCCCCGAACCAGGTGCCGAGGATCATCATTCCCTCGATACCGATGTTGAGGATGCCGACGCGCTCGGCCCAGAGACCGGCGAGGCCGGCCAAGAGGATCGGCACGGTCAGGCGGAGGGCGGCTCCGATGGTGCCCGAGGAGGTCAGGTCGTCGTAGCCGGTGATCAGCCGAACGACCGACATGATCCCGAGCAGGCCGACGCCGAGCACCAGGAGCCGACGCGGGCCGCTGGTCGGCATGCGGGTGAGGCTTAACACGCCACTCACGCTGCTGCTCCCGCCAACTGGGCGCGTGCCTGTTCGGCGGTGCGCTCGTTCAGGCGACGGATGGTCGCCTCGTTGACGATCACCACTGTGAGCACGATGATCGACTGCATCACCTTGACGATCGAGTTCGGCACGTCAGCGAGTTGGAGTTCAGCCGAGGTCGAGTCGAGGAAGCCGAAGAGCAGGGCGGCCACGACGATGCCGACCGGATGGTTCCGACCGAGCAGTGCGACCGTGATGCCGGCGAAGCCGAAGCCGATCGGTGTCGCGTTCGGACCGTAGGCGTAGGCCTCGCCGAGTAGGCTCGACATGGCCACCATGCCAGCGACGGCTCCGGAGAGCACCATCGCGATGATGGTCATCGTGCGGGCGCTGATACCGGCGGTCTCCGCCGCCGTCGCGTTGAAACCGGAGGCCCGGAGCCGGAAGCCGAAGCGGCTTCGGTAGACGAGCACCCAGAATCCGGCGACGGTGGCGAGGGCGACGATGAACATGCCGTTCAGGCGTCCGTCGACGATGTCGGGCATCCGAGCGCTCTCGGGCAACAGGGTCGTCTTGATGTTGAGGCCCTCGATCTCGTCGTCGCGGAAGAAGTTCTCGAACAACCATTGGATGACCGAGAGGGCGATGTAGTTGAGCATGATCGTCGAGATCACCTCGTGAACGTTCTTGCGCACCTTGAGTACGCCGGCGATCGAGGCCCAGAGGGCACCGGCGATCACTGCGACCAGGAGGATGAAGGCGATGTGCAGCACCATGGGGAACGACACACGGCTTCCGGCTTCGGCGGCGATGAGCGCGGCGAATAGATACTGGCCCTCCACGCCGATGTTGAAGATCAGCATCTTGAACCCGATCGCCACCGCGGTCGCCGAGAAGATCAACGGGGTGGCGCGGCGCAGCATCTCGAGCAACTTGTTGCCGCTCGCCCCAGTCTCGATGATCGTCGCGTACGCATCGAACGGGTTCTTCCCGGCAACTGCGAGGAGCACCGCGCTGATGGTGAGCGCGATGAGCACCGCGACGAGCGAGCTCCCAACCGTGGTGAGCGAGGTGCGGAGCACAGTGGCGTCGCTGCCGGTGGTGATGCGCGACAGGAGGCCAGCCAGGCCCCCGGGCCGCTCTCGTTCGGTCATGTCGCCACCTCCCGGTGGGTTCCGGTCATGTGGGTACCGAGTTCACTCGGGGTGATCGAGTCGGGATCGAGGCGAGCGGTGATGCGTCCGTCGAACATGACGAGGAGCGAGTCGGACAGGCCGATCAACTCCTCGAGATCGGCCGAGACGAGCAGCACCGCCATGCCCGAGTCGCGAGCCTGACGGATCTCATCCCAGACAGCGGCCTGCGCGCCGACGTCAATCCCGCGCGTCGGGTGGGCGGCGATGAGCACCGACGGCTCGGTCACGAGATTGCGTCCGACCACGAGCTTTTGCTGGTTGCCACCCGAGAGGGCGAAGGCGGGCACCGTCTCGTTCGGGGTGAGCACCCCGAATCGCTCGATGATCGACACCGCGGAGGAACGCGCGGCCGCGCCGTCGATGAACGGCCCCTTGGAGAGCGACTCCTCGTGCTCGCGGCCGAGGAGGGTGTTCTCCCAGAGCGGCGCGTTGAGCATGAGGCCCTCGCGCTGGCGATCGAAGGGAATGTAGGCGAGGCCCGCGCGGTGTCGCTCGCGGGTGTTGGCGTGCGTCAGATCGTTGCCGTCGACGATGACCGAACCGGAGGAGGGACGCAGGCCGACGATGGCCGTGCAGAGTTCGAACTGCCCGTTGCCCTCCACTCCGGCGACACCGACGATCTCGCCGGCTCGCACAGTGAACGAGGCCGACTCGACGGCTGGGCGACCCTCAGGCCCCGGCACCGAGAGGTCGCGAACATCGAGACGGACCGCATCGGAGATGGTCGAGGTGCGTCCCGAGGGGGAGGGCAACTCCGAGCCGACCATGAGTTCGGCGAGGCCGGAGCGGTCGGTCTGGGCCGGTGTGGTCTGAGCCACGGTCGTGCCTTGACGCATGACGGTGATGTCGTCGGAGACCTGCAGCACCTCGTCGAGCTTGTGCGAGATGAAGATGACGGTCGCGCCGTCGGTGACGAGGCGCTTCAGCGTCTCGAAGAGCTCGTCGACCTCATCGGGCACGAGCACCGCGGTCGGCTCGTCGAGGATGAGGATCTGCGCGCCGCGGAAGAGCACCT
>JAYQAE010000074.1:0-9107 GCA_038136655.1 Ilumatobacteraceae bacterium | reverse complement strand
GGGCGCCGTCTCGACGCGGCGGCGGTGCGTCGACTCAGACACCGACCCGGGCGGCCTCGTCGATGAGACTCGACAGCAAGTGGATCGCCTCAGCGATCAGCCCGTCGGTCGCCGGATCGCTGAGCGGATCGATCTCGCCGCGCCGGAGCGACAACTCCTCCGAGCGCGCGGCCATCGCTGCCCGGTAGGACATGAGATCGCCAACCGGCTGGGGCGGATCGTCGACGAGCATTCGAGCCGTGTCATCGGTGACCGGGAGTCGGGCTTCCCAACCGGCGGCGAGCGCCGTGTGCCGGTGCGACGCCGCGATGAGGAGTTGCTGACGTTCGCCAGGTCCGGCCTCGCGCGCGCCATCACCGAGGAGGGTCGCCCATCGTCGATCGCGCGCGGCTTCGTGGCGGCAGAGACGGGCCACCGCGGCCAGAGATCCCGGCCAGTCCGCTGTCACGGGTTTCGCCGGGCCGTCGGATCGGCGGCGAGCACCGAATCGTCGATCGGCTCACCGGAGATCTCATCGGACCAGTAGGTGCCGGCCTCGAGTCGGGTGAGCGCGGAGGCCACGGCTTCGAGATCGTTGGCCAGTCGGTCGAGGGCCGCGTTCGTATCGGTCTCGCCTGAGTCCGCGTCGGTGGGCACCGGCTCTGCACTCACGTCATCATCGTACTCGTCGCCCGGCGGCGGCGCGCCGACGCTCCTCGCGTCGACGACGGGCGAGGATGACCCAGCCGATGAAGGCGATGCTGGCCGCGACCCACACGACCAGGGCGACCCGGGCGGCGGTCGCGATCGGCTCCGCCCACGACCCACCAGTCGCGGTGCTCTGGAATGAGGCGATCGCGATCGTCTGGGTCGTACCGTCGAGCGGCGCGGTCCACGAGACGCTGCGCGCCCCTGATTCGGTGCTGCTCTCTCGACCGTCGTGCTCGGTGAGCTCCCCGGGCAGGAGGACGGTGACGGTAAATCCGAGTCGGTCGGAGAGCGGCGTCCCGTCCGAGAGCACATCATCGAACGGCGGTGCGCCGAGGGCCGCGACGAGACGCTCATCGGAGAAGGAGGATGCGCCATCGGGGAGGCCGAGGGACGCTGTCAGCGTGTTGACCGCCTCAGTCGAGTCCTCGTTCAACTCCCGCGTGACCTCGGGGGTGAGGAGAGGAGCGCCGACCGAGCGGAGGAGCGCTGCGAGCCCTGAGGCGTCGTCGTAGTCATGGTCAAGGATGACAACAGCCCCGCCCTCGGCCGTCGGCTCGGGCCCGGTCACGACCCATCCGGCCGCGATGAGGTCGTCGACCGCGAGGCCATCGACGACCCCGGGCTCCGCGGCGACGAGATCGGCATCCGCTACCGCTCGCACCCTGACCGTCCCGGACCCGTCGGCGTCCATGGTGACGGCGACGTCGACGTCGAGTCGGCAGGAGGTGAGCAGGCCCGCTGCCAGGGCGAGAAGGAGGAGGAGCGGGCGACGCACATGCCCATGATGGCCCGTAATCCCGCGACACGGTGGGCACCGGATCGACGATGCTCCGGGCATGCTCGACTCCACGAATCCTCGGGATCGACCTCATCGGGCGGTTCGCATCGAGGGACGCCTCCTCCTCGAGCGCGTCTCGGTGGCCCGCGATGGGCGCAGCCATGAACGGTTCCGGCTCGCGCGGCCGGTGTCGGTGACGCACCCCGAACTCGGCTTGCTCTCGATACCCGCCGATCACGCTCGATTCGAGACCGATCTGACGTCGGTGCCCGCGGTGTTCGGCTGGCTGATCGGCTCGACCGGCGCGCATCTGCCGGCCGCCGTGGTGCACGACGCGCTCATCGCCGGGCTCGAGGAGGACCGATCACCTGTCGATCGTCGGGGTGCCGATCGGGTCTTCGGTGATCTGCTGCGGGCCTCGGGGGTTGGCCCGGTCAGGAGGACGATGATGTTCGCCGCCGTCACCCTCGCGACGAGGATGCGCTCGGGACGACTCGCCAGCATCGGTGTGGCGATTCATCTGATCGTCATCGCGCTCTGCGGCCTCTGGGCAACCGCTGCTCTGCTCGGCGTCCTCGCCGATCCGCCTTGGATGATCGGACAGGGCATCTCTCGGGGGGTCAGCGCCCTGCTCGGTATCGCCCTGGTGCCGGTCCCGCTCGCGTTGTTGTGGGGGCGCGACCGAGCCCAAGGGGTAGTGACCGGTTGGGCGCTCGCCGCCCTGCTGCACGTGACCGCCGCGGTCAGCCTGCTGCTCGTAGTGATCGACCGGCTCGACCGAATCGGCCGAGGGATCGACCTGGGTCAGTCGACCGGCGGAGTGTCGCTGTCGCCCTCACCCGAGGCGGTCGCGGCGAGTTCGACCGCCGACGGTGGGACGAATCCCTCGACGGAGCTGAACGAGAACCGCCGGCTTCCCTCGCGATCGGGATCGTCCTCGACGTCGACCACGATGATCTGACCGGCACCGAACTCCTTGTAGAGGAGCTTCTCGGAGAGCACGTCCTCGATCTGGCGCTGGATCGCCCGACGGAGCGGACGGGCACCGAGCTGCGGGTCGTAGCCGACGTCAGCGAGCAACTCCTTGGCCGCTTGGGTCAGCTCGATCCCGAGACCCTGGGACTCCAGCTGAACGGTCAGCCGCTTCAGCATGAGGTCGACCATCTGGACGACCTCGCTCTTGGAGAGCTCGTGGAACACGATGATCTCGTCGAGGCGGTTGAGGAACTCGGGCCGGAAGTGCTGCTTCAGCGCATCCATGACCTTGTCCTTCATGCGCTCGTAGGACATGGCGGAATCGTCGGTGGTGAAGCCGACGTTGGCCTTGCGGAGATCCTGGGTGCCGAGGTTCGACGTCATGATCAGCACGGTGTTGCGGAAGTCGACCGACCGACCCTGCGAGTCGGTCAGGCGGCCCTCCTCGAGGATCTGCAACAGGGTGTTGAAGACGTCGGGGTGAGCCTTCTCAATCTCGTCGAAGAGCACGACGGAGAACGGCTTGCGCCGAACGGCCTCGGTGAGTTGGCCGCCCTCCTCGTAACCGACGTATCCGGGAGGCGAACCGACCAGACGGCTGACGGTGTGCTTCTCCATGTACTCGGACATGTCGAGGGTGATGAGCGCGGAGTCGTCTCCGAAGAGGAACTCCGAGAGCGTCTTGGCGAGTTCGGTCTTGCCGACCCCGGTGGGTCCCAAGAAGATGAACGAGCCGCTCGGGCGCTTCGGGTCCTTCAGACCGGCTCGCGTGCGTCGGATCGACTGCGAGACCGCGGCGACGGCGTTCTCCTGACCGATGATGCGCCGGTGGAGCTCCTCCTCCATGCGCAGGAGCTTCTGCGTCTCCTCCTCGGTCAGCTTGTACACCGGGATGCCGGTCCACAGCGAGAGCACCTCAGCAATCGCCTCCTCGTCGACCTCGTCGAAGAGGTCGACACCGGACGCCTTCACCTCGGCCTCTTTGGCGGCCTTCTCCTCGAGGATCGACTTCTCCTCGTCGCGGAGGCGACCGGCGTCCTCGAAGCGCTGCTCCTCGACCGCGAGTCGCTTGGCGCGCAACACATCGTCGAGCTTGCGCTCGAGCTCGCGGAGATCGGGAGGGGTCTGCATCCGCTTGATGCGGAGCCGTGAGCCGGCTTCGTCGACGAGGTCGATCGCCTTGTCGGGCAGGTGACGGTCGGAGATGTAGCGGTCGGCGAGGTTGGCGGCGGCCACGAGCGCCTGATCGGTGATGGTCACCCGGTGGTGCGACTCGTACTGGTCGCGCACGCCCTTGAGAATCTCGATGGTGTGGGCGAGGGTCGGCTCCTCGACCTTCACGGGCTGGAAGCGACGCTCGAGCGCCGCGTCTTTCTCGACGTGCTTGCGGTACTCGTCAAGGGTGGTGGCGCCGATGGTCTGCAACTCGCCACGGGCCAGCATCGGCTTCAGGATCGATGCGGCGTCGATCGCGCCCTCGGCGGCTCCCGCGCCGACGAGCGTGTGGATCTCATCGATGCACCGGACGTTGTCGCCGCGGGTCTTGATCTCCTTGGGCACCTTCTACACGCGCTCCTCGAAGTCGCCGCGGTAGCGGGAACCGGCGACGAGAGCGCCGAGGTCGAGGGTGTAGAGCTGCTTGTCGCGAAGGGTGTCCGGGACGTCGTCGTCGACGATCCGCTGGGCGAGACCCTCGACGATCGCGGTCTTGCCGACGCCGGGCTCACCGACGAGCACCGGGTTGTTCTTCGTGCGCCGCGACAGGATCTGCATGACCCGCTCGAGCTCGTTCGCTCGGCCGATCATCGGGTCGAGCTTGTGCTCGCGCGCCATCTGCGTGAGGTTGCGGCCGAACTGGTCGAGCACCTGGGAACCCTTGTCGTCGTCGCCCTTCGACGACCCGCCAACGCCGGCGGTCTGGCCCTGCTCGGCGCTCCGACCCTGCTGGGAACCGGCTGGGCCCTGGTAGCCGCTCAGCAGTTGGATGACCTGCTGGCGGACGCGGCTGAGATCGGCTCCGAGTTTCACGAGGACCTGCGCGGCGACGCCCTCTCCCTCGCGGATGAGGCCGAGGAGGATGTGCTCGGTGCCGATGTAGTTGTGTCCGAGTTGCAGCGCCTCGCGGAGCGAGAGCTCGAGCACCTTCTTCGCCCGGGGGGTGAAGGGGATGTGACCCGACGGCGACGACCCGCCCTGACCGATGATCTCTTCCACCTGGGAGCGGACGGCCTCGAGGGAGATCGAGAGGGACTCGAGGGCCTTCGCGGCGACGCCCTCACCCTCGTGGATGAGGCCGAGCAGGATGTGCTCGGTGCCGATGTACGAGTGATTGAGGAGGCGGGCCTCCTCTTGAGCGAGCACCACGACGCGGCGAGCCCTGTCGGTGAAGCGTTCGAACATGTGCCACCTCTCAAGTCGTGTGCCTGCTGGTGCCGGTCACTCTACCGGTGACCCCTTCTCGGTGAGGCCCCGTGCTCAAGGGTGAACGCCGAATTTGGCGATGACTGTGACGGGGTGGCTCGGGTGCGCCTCGCGGCCGGAGTCGACATAGCCTGCGGGCGTGTCCTCGCCGTCCCCGCTTCTTGTGCATGTCGGCGAGCAACGCGACCGCATCGAGCGAGCGATGCTGGCATCGGTCACCACCACCGACGCTCATCTGACGGAGTTGGCATCGCATCTCATCGTCGCGGGTGGCAAGCGGTTGCGGCCGGTGCTGACGGTGGTCGCCGGTTCGGTCGACGGCCGGACCGTGACCGATGACGTGGTCCTCGGCGGGGTGTCATGCGAACTCGTCCACCTTGGGTCGCTCTACCACGACGATGTCATGGACGAGTCGGAGACTCGACGCGGAGTCGAGACGGTCAACGCGCGGTGGGGGAACCTTCAGGCGATCCTCGCTGGGGACTTCCTGCTCGCCCGCGCGTCTGAGATCGCGGCGGGTCTCGGCACCGAGGTCGCCGGCCTCCTCGCGCGGACCATCGGCTGGCTCTGCGAGGGACAGATCGAGGAACTCCGACACACCTACGACGTGAGCCGATCGGAGGAGAGCTACCTCGCCTCCATCCACGGGAAGACCGCCTCGCTCTACGGCACCGCCGCTCGGGTTGGGGGCCTCGTCGCCGGACTGGACGATGAGGCGATCGACGCGCTGACGGACTTCGGCAACGCCTACGGCATGGTCTTCCAGATCGTCGATGACCTTCTCGACCTCACGTCGACCGACGACCGGCTCGGCAAGCGGGCCGGTCACGACATGGAGGTGGGCGTCTACACCCTCCCGGTAATCCACGCGCTCGCCGACGGCTCGGCTGAGCTCGAGGGTTTGCTCGGCGGGCCGCTGGAGGGGGCCGAGGCGGACCGGGCTCTCGAACTCGTTCGCGCCGGATCCGGGATCGAGTCGACGATCTCGCGGGCGCGCGACTTCGTCAATGAGGCCGTTCGCGCCTGCTCGGCGCTCCCCGCCGGTCCGGCTCGTACGGCACTCGAGGAGGCGCCGGGGGCTCTGCTGGCGTCGGCGCTCAGCCCGACCGCCTGACGTCCCAGCCCTGACAGCTTGATTCAGGCTTCCGGGGCGACGCGACCGAGCAGTTTGGCGAACGAGTGGAGCGTCTCCGCGGCGCCACCGGTCGTGCGGAACTCGGCGAGTGCGAAGCGCATCATCGTGGGTGCTCCCCAGGAGGTGGTGGCGAGCATGGCGAGGAGTCGCGATCCGAGCGGCCTCCCGGTCAGGCGAACGATCTGGCGCGCCGCCTTGTGGTGATCGGCATGGATGGCGCGGACCCGTGGCACGAAGGCCTGCAGAGCGTCGGGAGCTGTCCGCGTCGCCGCCGTCAGCACCTCGCCGGCCTCGATCCCGAGCCTGAGCGCCGCCTCGATGCCCCCTCCGGTGAGCGGACTGGCATGACCCGCGGCGTCTCCAGCGACGAGGAAGTTGGGACCGGCGACGGGGACGATGGAGTCGCCGACCGGTGTTCGGGCGCCCTCCGCTCGCTCGACTGCATCCGCGGGATCCTCGCTGACCCCCCATGGTCCGGCGATTCGCTCGAGGAGTCGCTCAAGAAGGAGATGGAGGTTGACCGCGGTGGCGTCGCGCGCCGTCGACGCGACCTGCACGCCGACGTTGACGGTGTTGTCGTCGACGGGGAACACCCATCCGAAACCGGGTAGGCCGTCACCCGGTCCGCGTTCGAGGTCGAGGTGGAACTCGATCCCGCGACGATCGGTTGACGTGCTCTCCAGCACGACGCGGAGCGCCGAGACCGAGGGCCAATCCTGGCGTCTCGTCGTGCCGAGCGCCCGTCCGAAGGTGCTGTTCGCGCCGTCGGCGACCAAGAGGAGGTCGGCCGCCTCGGTCGACTCGCCGTCGTCGTTCGCGGTCCGCACCCCGCGCACGAAGCCGCGATCGACGATCGGTTCGAGCGCTTCGCAGCCGAGTTCGACCTCCACGCCGAGCTCACCGGCTCGGTCGATCAGGGCCGAGTCGAGACGAGCTCGCGACACGACGATTCCGGAGATGGAGCCGACTCCCGATCCAACATCGGTCGACGTCGGCCAGCCGACACGCTGCCGGCGCCCACGGGCAACAAGGTCGATCGACTCGATCGGTCGACCGATTGAGTCGACCTCGATGCCGAGGGACCCCAGCAGCCGGGCAGCTCGCGGGGTGAGGAGACCCCCGCACGCCTTTTCGCTGGGGAAATGGCCGCGACGGTCGATCAGCCGAGCTGAGACACCCCGTTCGGCGAGCGTGATGGCCGCGGCGGTACCGGCGGGACCGCCCCCGATGATGAGCGGACGCATTCCGTCACCACCCGGGGATGACCCGAGCTCAGTCGACTCCGGCCGGCGACCCGGAGGCCGGGCCGTCGCCGACGGCGAGGATGCCGTCATGCATCTCGTGAAGGGCGGCGAGGGAAGCGCCCTCCTCGAGCTCGAGGAAGTACTCCGAGCTCTCCGAGCACCAGTGCTCGAACTCGTCGCCCCACTCCTCCGAGCCGGGGTCCGCTCCACCAAGGGTGTAGCGCTCGTGGCAGACGACCGAGAGGATCTCGTAGTCGGTCAACGCGCCTTCGAAGCCAGGCATCGCGCCTCGGGCCCCCGTGACATGCGGACCGCCGGGTCGATCCGGGTTGCCGTAGATCTCCACGCCGGCGACGTTGTAGGCACCCGTGCCGTAGAGCACGTAGCGGAGTTGGTCCTCGATGTTCGGGAAGGTGAGGAGCACCTCGCCCTCGGTGAAGGCGTAGCCGACGCCTCCTCCTCCGGCTCCGCCGTGACAGGCAGCGCAGTTCGCGTAGATCTCGGCGCCCATGGCGAGCGGACCGCTGGCCTCCTCGGCCTGAGCGGTCACCGAGCGCACGTACATGAACGTCCAGATCGGAAGGAGCGCCAGCGCTGCCATCGCCCAGAACGGCACCTTGCGTCGCGCGCGGTAGGCAGCGACGACCGGTGAATCGGGCTTCGGGGCCGGGGGCTCCGAGGGCGCGGCCGCCGCCGTTCTGGGCGCGGGTCCGGTGGAGGCAGGCGCCGTTGACGCGGCCGCCGCGGGGGCGGTGTCCTTGGTGGTGGCCACCTCGGTTCCAGGGCTCTCCGAACTGCCGCCGGCCGCGGCGCGGCGGTCTCGGCTTCGCTTCAGCAGGTGTTCGGGGATCTCGGTCACGCTGGTCCTCTCGAAGGGGTGTCGTCCGTGTCGGGGTTCGATCGTCTCGCGACTCTCCCATCGGGCCGACGTCGCGCCTCCACGATAGACGGCGCGACGGCGATCCGGCGAAACCCATGGGGGTCGTCGATCCCGAATTCTCGACCGCTGTCGGAACAACGCCGGAGAGAACTTGCGCACAACCCCGCATGGGGTCGGGGGGCTGCTGGCAGACTGTCGTTCGACCGACCGCGAGGAGCGGTTCGGTCACCGACATAGAGATCGACAGCAAGACCGAGACGACCACCGGTCGTTGGTCCACACGGGCTGAGTCGACCGCCGCCGATGCGGTGACGGAATGGCTCCAACGGGTGGTCCCCCGACTACAGTTGGACGGGAGTGCGGACGGCCCGGCTCGCCGGTAGCCCACCCCCGATCGATCACGAGCACGAGAGAACGAAAGGCAGCGCGACGAGTCATGTTCGCCTTCAATTGGAACGTCCTGGAGTGGCCTGGGATGAACACCGCCTTCCTCGTCTCGTTCATCGCCTCGAATCTCCTTGCCTTCGCGGTCATCCCCTACGGAAAGCGTCGGCCGCTCGGCACGCCGATGTCGTGGGGTGAGGCGATGCTCGGCTCCACGTACGTGTTCGGCGTGATGTTCCTCGCTTTCGGGATCGTCCCGCACCAGTGGATTGACCACGCCGACAAGGACCTCGGGTGGGACCGCACGAAGATCATCTACGGGCCGGGCGGGATCCTGAAGCCCCAAGCCCTCGACGGATGGTTCCCATTCACCCTGCAGTACGAGGCGATCCGAGACATCGTGGTCGTCGTGCTCCACGCCTATTACTTCGGACTCGTGATCTTCCTGTGGTCCTACTGGCAAAAGCGCGGCAAGGACGTCAGCACCGAACTCGACACCAGCACCTACGGACGCCCACTGGTGAAGAAGGCCTGATATGGCGAAGACCGACGCCAACCCCCCGATGATGCCGTTCACCGACGAGTACACGCTCGTCGAGG
>JAYQAE010000073.1:0-9127 GCA_038136655.1 Ilumatobacteraceae bacterium | reverse complement strand
GAGAGCCAGATCGCGTTCTCGGGCTGGGAGAACATCCAGCAGACCATCGCCGGTTACGACGCGATGTTCGCCGAGGCGGCCCAGAAGGCTGACGCCGGCGAGCCGGCGATCGCCTACACCTGGACGCCGAGCGCGTACATCACCATGATGCGCCCCGGTGACAACGCCCTGTGGTTGACCGTCGATGAGGTCATCGACGACTCCAACCCGACGGGCCGCGAGGGTGGCGAGTCCTACGACCAGCGCCCCGGCACCGCGAGCATCGGCACCGACAAGTGCCCGGGCTCCGACGGTGGTAGCTGCCAGATGGGTTGGATCGCGGCGGACATCCGCGCGGCGGCCAACAACGACTTCCTCGCTGCCAACCCGGCGGTGGAGAAGATGCTGGAGCTGTTCGCCATGGACGTCGTTGAGGTCTCCCTCATGAACGTCGAGATGGCTGACGGCGCGGACGTGCTCGATCTCGCTGCCCAGTGGATCGAGGACAACCGCGACCTCGTCGACAGCTGGATCGCGGAGGCCATGGCCGCCGCCTGATCCCTGTCGATCACACTTCGGTGAGTGGCCGGCCCCCTCGGGGGCCGGCCACCATCGTTTTCGCCCGGCACTTCGGGGCCGGCCACCATCGTTTTCGGCTGGTACCCCTGGGCCTGCTGGGGAACGGTCAGCGTCGACAGGGCCGGCCACTGTCGCGCGTCGCCGGCTCGGCTGGCTTGGTCGACCGGAGCCGGTCAGCGCCGGCGGGGACGCGGTCGCAACCGCCGACCCATTCCGGCGACCGTGGCCGGGATCTGCAGCACTCGAGAGTCGAGTGCGATATCGCGGGCGGGAACCGCGCGCTCGGCCGGCGGATACTGCACCACCCGAACCATGAGGAATACCGCGATCAACGCGTGCATCACCAACACGGTCCACGGGAAGCCAGCATCGCCAGCGGTTCGGATCACCACAGCGGCGATCAGCGGTCCGATAAACGACCCCACCCCGTAGAGCACGACGAGTTGGCTCGCCGCCGCCGTCAGACGCTCCGGGGAGAGCTTGTCGTTGGTGTACGCGCCAGCGATCGAGTAGAGCGGATACATCGTGCCTCCGATGACCGCCGCCGCGAGGAACCCGACCGGCGAGGACGGCCCAACCATCCACAGCACCCCGCTGGCGGCGGCGGCGATGGTCGCCGATGCGGCGCCGACGATGCGTCGGTCGCCTCGATCGGAGAGCACGGCGACCGGCATGTGCAGGATCAGGCTGCCGAGCGGCGGCATCGCCACGAAGGCGCCCACCGCGACGAATGACATGCCGGATCGGGTCGCGTAGATCGGCAGGAAGGAGATGAAGGCGCCGATAGTGACCCCAACCAGGATGGCCGCCACCACCCCGGTCGCGGCCTCATCCATCAACTGGCGGATCGACACGGGTTCGGGTCGCTGGATGGCGGGCGGGTTCGCGACAGCGGACAGCGCCACCGGGGCGACGGCCACGCTGACACCAATGGTGGCGAGGGTGAACCCAGTGAGGGCGCGTGGGTCGATGATGCCGAACAGCAGCTGGCCGAGCCCGTAGGAGATCGTCGTCAGCATCCCGTAGAACGACAGCAGGCGGCCGCGGTTGGCGTTCGATGCGAGCTGGTTGAGCCATGATTCGGCCACCACGTAGACCCCGGCCAGACAGGCCCCGGACAGGAAGCGCAGCACGATCCACGACAGCGGATGCACGATGAGACCCGACACGAGGGTGACCGCGCTCATCAGTGAGCAGAGCGCGGAGAACACTCGGATGTGACCGACCGTGCCCACCACGTGAAGGGCTGCTCGCGACCCGAGGATGAACCCCCCGTAGTAGACCGCCCCTATGACACCGATGTAGACCGTTCCGAAGCGCTCTAACTCGGCTCGGACACCACTCAGCGTGGCGTAGAGGCCGACGCCGGTGAGGAGCGCGGCGAGCCCGGTGAACAGCGCCCAGGTGGTCAACGTCAACGAGACCCGCGCCTCGGCCGGGGGGACCGGAGTGTCGAGGGTGTCGGGCGTCGACATGGCAGGCGGATGCTATGTCCCCCGCGACCCGGACACGACCACACCGGGGGTCGGGCGGTAGCGTCGACCCGATGGCAGCAGAACCCTCCCAGCGCTTCGAGAGCGTCCAGCAGGTGCGCGACGGCCTGCGCGACCTCGACTACCTCGCCGACGACGGCATCGCCGGTGTCGCCTACCTGGCCGATCGGTTGGGCAAGCCGGTGCTCGTGGAGGGCCCCGCCGGCACCGGCAAGACCCAACTCGCGAAGTCGATCGCTGAGCTGACCGGCGCTCGCTTGGTCCGCCTCCAGTGCTACGAGGGCCTGGATGAGTCCAAAGCCCTGTTCGAGTGGAACTACAAGAAGCAGTTGCTTCGCATTCAGGCCGACCGCGCCTCCGACTCATGGTCGGAGATCCACGACGACATCTTCTCCGACGAGTTCCTCCTGACCCGGCCCCTCCTCGAAGCCATCACCGCCGACGATCCGGTGGTGCTGCTCATCGACGAGGTCGACCGCGTCGAGGTTGAGACCGAGGCGCTGCTCCTCGAGATCCTCTCCGACTACCAGGTGTCGATCCCCGAGCTCGGCACCATCGAGGCGAAGCAGATCCCCCTCGTGTTCCTCACCTCGAACAACACCCGTGAGCTCTCCGAGGCCCTGAAGCGTCGATGCCTCTACCTGCACGTCGACTATCCATCGCTTGAGCGCGAGCGCGAGATCGTCCTCGCCAAGGTTCCCGGTGTCACCGAGCATCTCGCCGAGCAGATCGCCCGCATCGTGCGCTCCATTCGCTCCCTCGACCTGAAGAAGGCACCGAGTGTCTCGGAGACGCTCGACTGGGCCCGCACGCTCATGCTGCTCAACATCGAGTCGATCGACGAGGCCACCGCCAAGGAGACCCTCCACATCCTCCTCAAGTACCAGACCGACATCGCCAAGGCCGCCAAGGAACTCTCGGTCGACGAGTGAGTCACCCCGCATGAGCCTCACCGAGCCGCGGTCGATGCTCGACCTTCTCAACGGGTTCGTCACCCAACTGCGAGAGGCAGGTCTCCCGGTCAGCCTGACCGAGAACCTCGACGCGATGGAGGCGGTCCAACACATCCCTCTCGAGGATCGCGACGCCTTCAAATACGCGCTCGCCGCCACCTTGGTGAAGAACCAAGCCCACTGGCGGTCCTTCGAGACGGTCTTCGAGGTCTACTTCAGCTTGCGCGGCCCCGAATACGCGCTCGCCGACGCCGACGGGGACAGCGCCCTCGACGAACTCTGGCGCGAGATGCAGGACCAGAGCCAGGCGGGGGACGGTCGCGGGGGAGCGGGATCCCTCGACGCCCTTACCCCCGAGGAGATCGCCCACCTGCTCATGCAGGCCCTCATGAACGGTGACCAGGCCCTGATGCGAGCGCTCGCGAAACAGTCGGTGCAGCGCTTCGCCGGAATGGAGCCCGGACGACCCGTCGGCGGCACGTATTACCTCTACCGGACACTACGAAACCTCGACCTCGACGGGATGCTCGAGAAGATGATGCAGGCGATGGCCGAGCGCGGTGACGCGTCGTCAGGCCTCGAACAGCGGCTCGAACGCGAGGAGTACGAGCACCGAATCGGCGAGTTCAAGGCCGAGGTCGAAGCGGAGATCCGGCGGCGCCTCGTGGCTGACCGTGGAGCGGAGGCGATGGCGAAGACCCTCCGGAAACCGCTCCCCGAGGACGTCGAGTTCATGCACGCCTCCCGGGACGAGATGCAGAGCCTCCGCAAGGCCCTCCAGCCGCTCACCCGAAAACTCGCCGCCCGACTCGCCCGGAAGCGCCGGCACGGACGGCGCGGCCCACTCGACTTCCGGAACACGGTTCGGCACTCGCTCAGCTACGGCGGTGTTCCCGCGGAGCCGAAATTCAAATATCCGCGTCCGGCGAAACCCGAACTCATGGTGGTGGCCGATATTTCCGGCTCGGTGGCGGCCTTCGCGCGCTTCACCCTCATGCTCGTCTATGCGATCTCGAATCAGTTCTCGAAGGTGCGGTCGTTCGTGTTCATCGACGGCATCGACGAGGTCACCGACTACTTCAAGTCAACCGAAGACATCGCCGAGGCCATCCACCGGGTCAACACCGAGGCCGATGTGGTCTGGGTGGACGGCCACTCCGACTACGGCCACGCCTTCGAGGTGTTCTGGGATCGCCACGGTCGAGAGATCGGCCCGAAGACCACGGTGCTGCTCCTCGGGGACGCGCGCAACAACTACCACGCGAGCCAGTCCTGGGTGGTCAAGGAGATTCGTGCCAAGGCGCGCCACGTGTACTGGCTGAACCCCGAGCCGCGTTCCTACTGGAACACCGGCGACTCGATCGTCGGCGAGTACGGGGCGCACACCGACGGCATCTTCGAATGCCGCAATCTGCGACAGCTCGAATCCTTCGTCGAGAAGCTCGCCTGAATCCGCCGCTCAGGCCGACCGGATGAGCAGGGTCTGCGTCGCGCGACCAACACGACCCTCGGCGTCGAGCAGCACCGAGTCCGACAGGCCGATGCCGTCGCGCTCCCAGATCGACACCGAGTCGAGCGCGAACCACTCACCGACCGGCTCGCGATGGAGATTCACCGTGAGATCGGTGTTGAGGAAGGCCCAGTCCTCGAACGAGCCGTTGCGACTGGTCGCGTTTCCGCAGTCGGCGAGTGGGCAGATCCTCTGGAATCCCGATGCCTGCTCACCCTCGATGAGGGGAACCGTCCGCAGCCACATCACCGTCGGGCCACCATCGGGTCCCGAACCGAGGCCGTAGCGGCTCTCGACCCCGCCCATGAACGCGGGCAGGTCGTGGCGGGCGCGGGAAACCGTGAACCGGTCGTGGTGGCTCTCGTCGAATGCGGCCGCCGGAAGGTCGACCGGGGTGAGATCGAGCGCATCGGAGGCAACAGCGAGATGGTGGGTATGGGCGCTCGCCACATCGCGGCCGTCGAGATCGATGATCCGCGCCGCGGCCGTCGCCACCGATCGTCCGGCTCGGGCGACCTCCGCCTTGACGCGGAACCCGGAGTGGGGGATCGGCCGTGACAGCTCGACGGTCAGGCGAACAAGTCGATGCTCAGGAAGGAGTCGCTCGACGGCCCGAGCGATCAGCCCCGAAGGTGGCCCGGCATGGCAGGCATCGGCGTCCCAGGGCCCCCGGCAGTGGTCGGTCGGACGGAACACCTCATCGGCGCCGTGGCCCTCAACGGTGAAGAAGGCGCCCGACAGGCTCATCCCTTGAACCTATGGCTCGGCGGCCGCCCCCAGCGAGTCACGACCGGTGGTAGTTCGGGGCTTCCTTGGTGATGGTGACGTCGTGGGGATGGCTCTCCTCACGACCGGCCGTCGTCACCCGCATCAGCCGCGTCGAGGTACGCAGATCGTCGAGCGACGCCGCGCCGGCGTAGCCCATTCCCGAACGAAGGCCACCGACGAGTTGGTAGACGACCTCCGAGAGCGGCCCGGCGTAGGGCACGCGACCCTCGATTCCCTCGGGCACCAGCTTGCGGCTGGTTTGCGCGAGATCAGACGGCGCATCGCCGCTCGACTGGGCCGTGGCGTAACGGTCGGCCCCGAGCCCCTGCATGGCCCCGAGCGAACCCATGCCTCGGTATGACTTGAACTGGCGACCCTCGAAGAGCTCGAGCTCACCGGGGCTCTCCTCGGTACCTGCGAGGAGCGAGCCGAGCATCACCGAGTCGGCCCCGGCGACGATCGCCTTCACGATGTCTCCGGAATAGGTGATTCCTCCATCGGCGATGACCGGCACACCGATCGCCCGAGCCCGTCGCGTCGTCTCCCAAATCGCGGAGAGCTGCGGCATACCGGCACCGCTCACGATGCGCGTTGTGCAGATCGACCCGGCGCCGACCCCGACCTTGACCGCGTCGGCCCCGGCGTCGACGAGGGCGTCGACCGCCTCCGCAGTCACCACGTTCCCGGCGGTGACCGGCAGGTCCGGCCAGGCCGACTTGATGCGGCGCACCGTCTCCACCACGCCGGCCGAGTGGCCGTGGGCGGTGTCGATCGACACCGCGTCGACCCCCATCGCGACGAGTGCCTCAACACGCTCCTCAACGTCGGCACCCACACCGCAGGCGGCCGCGCACCGCAGTCGACCACGATCGTCGCGGGTGGCGTTCGGGTGGTCGAGTCGCTTCTGGATGTCCTTCACCGTGATGAGACCGGCGAGACGACCCTCGGAGTCGACGAGGGGGAGCTTCTCGATCCGGTGCCGCTGCAGCAGCACTTTGGCCTCGTCGAGACTGGTGCCGACCGTGCCGGTCACGAGGTTCTCCGAGGTCATGAAATCGCTCACCGGGCGGGCGAAGTCAGCGGGCTCGCAGAAGCGGATGTCGCGGTTGGTCAGGATGCCGATGAGGCGGCCGTCGTCGGAGGTGATCGGCACACCGGAGAACTTGAACCGGTTCATGAGCGCCTCGGCGTCAGCGAGGGTGGCCGTCACCGGCAGAGTCACTGGGTCGGTGATCATCCCGGACTGGCTCCGCTTCACCTTCTGCACCTCGGCTGCCTGAGCCTCAGCTGACATGTTGCGGTGGATCACACCGATGCCACCCACCCGCGCCATGGCGATCGCCATGCGCGCCTCGGTGACCTTGTCCATCGCCGCCGACACGAGGGGCACAGCGAGTTCGATACCGCCGGCGAACACCGTCGAAGTAGCAACCTCGTCAGGGAGGGTGGTCGACCAGCCCGGGATGACGACGACATCATC
Source organism: Ilumatobacteraceae bacterium (assembly GCA_038136655.1). Taxonomy (GTDB): domain Bacteria; phylum Actinomycetota; class Acidimicrobiia; order Acidimicrobiales; family Ilumatobacteraceae; genus Casp-actino5. The sequence continues at coordinate 2,365 of JAYQAE010000073.1, read as the reverse complement.
GAAGGTCAAGCCCTCGGTCGGGGAGAAGAGCGCGGCGTTCCTGTCAGCCGGTTCGGACATCGATGACCTCCTGGGAGTCGTTCTGGGGGTAGTCGGTTCGTAGGGCAGCGCAGATGTCGGCGACGACCTCGACGAGCAGGCGGTGCTCGACGGTGTGGATGCGCCGCGCGAATGCGTCGAGGTCGTCACCGGCCTCGAAAGCGACCTCCTCGTAGGCGAGCACCGGTCCGGCATCGACGGCGGCATCGGGGACCTCGTGGACCATCACCCCGGATCGAGTCCGCGCACCGGAGAGGAACTCCTCCCAGGCTCGTTCGATCGCACCGGTTCCTGGCAACTCGCCGGGTAGGGCGGGATGCAGATTGATGACGCGGAAGTGAGTGACCACCGCCTCGGTCAGGATGCGCATCCAACCGGCGAGTACCACCAGATCGGGCGCGAGATCGGCGAGCGCACCAGCGAGCCGCCGGTCGTACTCGACCCGCGCCTCGCTGGGATCAGGCGGGAGGGCGACCGCGGGAACGGACGCGGACGCGGCGCGAGCGAGGGCACCCGACTCGGGCCGATCGCTGATCACCGCCGCGATCCTCCCGCTGATGCGCCCCTCGCCGGCGGCGTCGACCAGAGCCTGCAGATTCGAACCGTTTCCGGAGGCGAGAACGACGACGCGGGGGAGACTCACCGCAGGCGAACCTCACGATGTCCTGCTCGGCCCTCGACGAGCCGGCCGATGACCCAGGTGTCCTCGTCGATCGCCGATTGCATCGCCTCGACCTCGGCCTCGGCACACACGATCACCATGCCGACGCCCATGTTCAAGGTCCGGTGAAGTTCGTGGGCATCCATCCCCGGAAGCAGATCGCGAACCAGGGCGAAGAGCGGGGGCACTGGCCAAGAACCGAGATCTACTTCGGCATCCACGCCATCGGGCAACACCCGAGGCACGTTCTCCGGGAGTCCGCCGCCGGTGATGTGGGCAAGCGCCTTCACTCGGGGCCCGTCGGCATCATCGAGCAGCGGAGCGATCACATCCAGATAGGAACGGTGCGGTTCGAGCAGGGCCTCACCGAGCGGACGGTCGAGGCCGAGGGGCACCGCGTCCATCGGGAACCAGCGGAAGAGGCGTCGCAGCAGCGAGTAGCCGTTGGTGTGCGGCCCGGACGAGGCGAGCGCGATCAGCACATCGCCCGGTACGACATCGTCGGCCGGCAGCAGCGCTGACCGCTCCGCGTAACCGATGAGCGTGCCGGCGACATCGAAGGCGCCCTCGGCGTAGACACCGGGCATCTCGGCGGTCTCACCACCGAGGAGGGCGCAACCGGCCGCCTCGCAGGCCTCCGCCATGCCGGAGACCACCTCGGCCACGAGGTCGGCATCGAGCGTCGAGGCGGCGATGTAGTCGAGGAACATCAGCGGTCTCGCCGACTGGACGAGCACGTCGTCGATGCAGTGGTTGACGATGTCGGCACCCACCCCGCGCACCCGCCCCAAACGGGCGGCGAGCTCGACCTTCGTGCCGACCCCGTCGGTGGAGGCAACGAGGACCGGCTCGTCGAGACCGGCCAGCCGAGCCAGTGAGATCACTCCGCCGAACGACCCCACACCGCGGAGGACATCTGCCCCGAGGGTGCGCTCGACCGCGGCCCGCATCCCATCGACCGCGCGGGTGCCCTCATCGATGTCGACGCCGCTCTCGGCGTAGGAGCGCATCGTCGCTCCGGGAGCGCGCCAGCCGATATCGCGACGCACCTGCATCCCCTCGAACGCGATGCCGTCGAGGGCCGAATACGCCCGGTCGCGGGCCGAGCCGAGATCGTCGCCGAGCCCGGTCACGGCGAGCACTCGTCCACCTGACACCCGCCCCTCAGCATCGATGCCGGCTGGGAAGAGCAGGGCGAGATCATCGTCGATCGACGATGCGGCCACCGTGGTCGAGGTGAAGGTGGTGGTGAGCACCGGCGCGCCGACCGCGGGCGTGCCGGGGTAGCCCGGCGCGGCAGCGACCACCGTGCACGCACTCGCGGCGCGGAGCGGAACACCGGTGGCGATCGGGTGGGTCGAGAGCGCACCCCTGGTGGCCTCGAGGGCGGCGTCGGCGAGATCGAAGTCGAGCATCGGAATGACGGCCTGCGCCTCGGGGTCGCCAAAGCGGCAGTTGTACTCGACGAGCCGGGGGCCAGCGGCGGTGATCATGAGGCCCGCGTAGAGCACTCCGACGTAGGGGGTGCCGGCGGCTCGTAGGTCGTCGAGGACAGGGGTGATGAAGGTCGCGACGAGGTGATCGACGTCGACGTCGATCGGCGCCGGGGCGTAGGCGCCCATGCCGCCGGGGTTCGGGCCGCGGTCGCCTTCACCGATGCGCTTG
>JAYQAE010000072.1:0-9250 GCA_038136655.1 Ilumatobacteraceae bacterium | reverse complement strand
AGTTCGAGAGCCTCGAGCAGGCCCTGCTCGACGAGTACGCCGAGTACACCCCCGAGCGCGCCGAACACGTCTGCGGTGTCTCCGGTGACACGCTTCGCGAGATCGCCGAGATCATCGGACGCCACCCCACGAAGTTCGCCTCCCATAACTGGCGGTCGGCGGGTGCCGGCAACCTCGGTGGCTGGCAGGTCGCCCGCACGTTGTTCTTCGTCAACGTCTTGACCGGCTCAGTCGGCACCCCCGGTGGCACCAGTGGAAACGGTTGGAACAAGTTCACACCGGCGCCCCCCAAGGGTGGGCAGCCGATCAAGGAGTGGAACGAGCTCAACTGGCCGATCGAGTACCCGCTCGCCTACCACGAGATGTCGATCCTGCTCCCCCATTTCCTGAACGAGGGCCGAGGGCGCCTCGACACCTACTTCACCCGTGTCTACAACCCGGTATGGACCAACCCCGACGGATTCAGCTGGCTCGAGGCGCTGAAGGACACCGACCGCGTCGGCTGCCATGTCGCCCTCACGCCGACCTGGTCGGAGACCTCCTGGTTCGCTGACTACGTGTTGCCGATGGGTGTCGGCAGCGAGCGTCACGACATCGCCTCCTACGAGACCCACGCCGGCCGGTGGATCGGGTTCCGGCAACCGGTCATGCGGCGCTACGCAGAGCTCAACGGCGAGGAGGTCGGACCTGACTCCCGGTCACATCAGTTCAACGTCGGCGAGGTCTGGGAGGAGAACGAGTTCTGGATCGATCTCTCCTGGCGGATCGACCCGGACGGCTCGCTCGGCATCCGCAAGTTCTTCGAAAGCGATGAGCGCCCCGGCACCCCGATGGGAGTCGACGAGTACTACGGGCGCATGTTCTCCGACAGCGTCCCCGGACTCGTCGAGGCGGCCAACGAAGCCGGCCAGAGCCCGCTCGAGTACATGCGCGACCGTGGTGCCTTCGCCGTCCCCGGCGATCCGTACCGCCCCTATGAGCGCGCGGTGGACCCGTCGGCGGTCGAAGGATGCGACAAAGACTCGACCGGAGTGTTCCGCAAACCCGGGACCGAGGGCACCTGGGACGGATCGAGAGAATCGCTCAGCGGGCTGGCCCTCGCCAAGCTCGGTGACGGATCCCCCGCGATCGAGGTCGACGGCGAGCTGAAGGAGGGCTTCCCGACACCGTCGAAGAAGCTCGAGCTCTTCTCAACGACGCTCAGCGACTGGGGTTGGGATGAGTACGCGACCCCCAAGTGGATCCCCTCGCACGTGCACTGGGAGGACCTCGACCTCGAGGGTTCCGAGCGAATTTTGCTCCCCACGTTCCGCATCCCGACCCTGATCCATACCCGGTCGGCGAACTCCAAATGGTTGAACGAGATCTCGCATCGCCATCCGCTGTGGATCCATCCGACCGACGCGGAGCGACTCGGCATCGCTGAGAATGGCCTAGTCCGAGTGTCGACCAGGATCGGTCACTTCGTGATCTCCGCCTGGCGCACCGAGGGCATCCGTCCCGGTGTAGTCGCGGCCTCGCACCACATGGGCCGCTGGCGCATCGAGGAGGAGAAGGCCCGTTCCTGGGGCAACGGCCTCGCCATGATCGACAACGATGGCACCAGTTGGCGACTCCGTCGCACGAAGGGCATGAAGTCGTACAGCTCCTCGGATCCCGACACTGAGCGCATCTGGTGGAACGACACCGGCGTGCACCAGAACCTCACCTTCGCCGTGCAACCGGACCCCATCTCGGGCATGCAGTGCTGGCACCAGCGGGTCCACGTGAGCCCGGCAGAGGAGGGCGACGAGTACGGCGACGTCGTTGTCGACACGGCGAAGAGCCGGGAGGCGTATCTTGACTGGCTGACCAAGACCCGCCCGGCTCCCGGCCCGAACGGTCTCCGACGTCCGCTGTGGTACGCGCGGCCGCTCAAGCCGGTGCCGGAGGCCTATCTCGCCTGAGCGAGGGGGAAGCGACCATGACAGCCGACGGATTCGCGACCGGGGCGGTGACGCTCTCGAGAGACAGCGCCACGCCGCTCTGGGCGCAACTCGAGGACGAGTTGCGTCGGCGCCTCGACCTCGGGGACTTCGCTGAGAGATTCCCGACCGACCGGGAGTTGATGACGGTCTACGGGGTGAGTCGACACACCGCGCGTCAAGCGGTCGGACGGCTGGGGGCCGACGGCATCGTTCGACGAGCCCGAGGCATCGGCACGTCCGTTGACGCCGCGCGTTTCGAGCAGTCACTCGGCTCGCTCTACAGCCTGTTTCAGGTGGTCGAGGAGACCGGACTCGTCCAGACCTCTCAGGTCCTCGCCCTCGAGACGACTCGCGACGCGGAGGCCGCTGAACGCCTCGGACTCCCCCACAACAGCGATCTCGTCCTGCTGGAGCGCCTCCGGCTCGCCGGGGGTGAGCCGCTCGCCGTCGATCGGGCGTGGATGCCCGCCTCGGTCGCCTCGGGCCTGCTCGACGTCGACTTCTCCCACACCTCGCTCTACGACGAGCTCGAGCGAGTGTCGGGGTGCCGGCCGGGTTCGGGACGCGAGCGGATCATCCCGCTGATGCCCGAGCCGGAGGAGCGCGAGTTGCTCGGCCTCGCCGACGGCGAGGCGGTGTTCTGCATCGATCGACTCGGCTGCCACCTCGGGCGCCCAGTGGAGTGGCGCCGGACCGTTCTACGCGGAGATCGCTTCTCCTTCGTCGCTGACTGGGCGGCGGGCCGGATGAGCGAACTGCGCCCCGAACATCGAAGCGAAGCCTGACACGCGCCTGACGCCGCCCAGCCAGATCGCTCCCCGAGCCCCCCGCCACCTAGCCTTCGGCGATGGCATCACAAGAACGCGCTCGAGAGGTCGTCATCGTTGAGGCGACTCGCACCCCGGTCGGCCGACGCAACGGTTCCCTCGCCGGCGTCCACCCCGCCGACCTGCTCTCAACGGCCCTGTCAGCGCTCGTCTCTCGAAGCGGGGTCGATCCCGCCACGGTCGAGCAGGTCGTCGGAGGGTGCGTCAGCCAAGTCGGCGAGCAGAGCTTCAACATCACCCGAACGGCCTGGCTCTCCGCCGGATTGCCCCTCACCACCGCTGCGACCTCGGTTGACACCCAATGCGGCTCCAGCCAGCAGGCGACCGGGCTCGCCTACTCACTGATCGCCTCCGGAGTCGTCGACATCGCGGTCGCCTGCGGTGTGGAGGGGATGTCACGGGTGCCGATCGGCTCCAACTCCTCACGCAAACTCGGCCTCGGCGTACCGATTCCGAAGAACTACTTCGAGCACTACGAGTTCACCTCACAGTTCGAAGGAGCTGAGCGAATCGCCGAGCGCTGGGGCATCACTCGCGACGACACCGATCGTCTTGGGCTCTCGTCACAGGAGCGCGCCGCGACTGCCCGGGCGGAGGGTCGATTCGACCCGCAGATCGCGCCGGTTGTGGCGCCGGTGCTCGGCGAGGACGGGGAGCCCACCGGCGAGATGGTCACGCTCACTCACGATGAGGGGATTCGAGACACCTCGCTCGAGCGCCTCGCGTCGTTGAAACCCGTGGCCCGCGAGAACGGCGTGCACACAGCCGGCAACTCCTCGCAGATCTCCGACGGCGCGTCGGCCCTCCTCATGATGACGGCCGACCGGGCCGATGCGCTCGGCCTGAGGCCCCGCGCCCGCGTGGTCGACGCCTGCCTCGTCGGCGTCGACCCCGTCCTCATGCTCACCGGACCGATCGACGCCACGCGCCGCCTCCTCGACCGGAACAGCATCGGCATCGATGAGATCGACACCTTCGAGATCAACGAGGCGTTCGCCTCCGTAGTGCTCGCTTGGGCTCGGGAGTTGGGGGCCGACCTCGACCGGACCAACCCGAACGGAGGTGCGATCGCCCTCGGACATCCCCTCGGTGCCACCGGCGGCGTGCTCCTGACCAAGGCGCTGAGCGAACTCGAGCGCACCGGCGGACGTTATGGCTTGGTGTCGATGTGCTGCGGCGGCGGGCTTGGAACCGGCACCTTGATCGAGCGCCTCTGAGACTCGTCCTCCTCGCGCTCCTCTGCTCGGCGTGCGCAATCTCCTCGCCGACGACGAGCTCCCCGTCCGCCGTCATCCTCGCCGTCACCGACGGCGACACCGTCGTCGTCTCGCTGGCGGGCACCACGGAGCGCGTTCGTTTGCTCGGTATCGACTCCCCGGAGGTGGCCCGCGATGGGCTGCCAGCGGAGTGCGGCGCGGATCTCGCGAGCGAAGCCCTCTCCGCCATCCTTCCCGTCGGGTCGACCGTCTCACTTCGTCGAGAGGTCGTCGCGCGCGATCACTACGGCCGACTCCTCGCCCATGTGCTCCCCACCGGGTCGAACCGACCAAGCGGCCTCACGATGGCCGAACGAGGTTTCGCGCGCGCCTTGCCGATCGAACCGAACACCGCGCTCGCGGAATCCATCGATCGCGCGGTCTCATCCGCGATGGCCGCGCGGCGGGGAATCTGGGCGCTCTGCTCCGCCAGCGACCGATAGCGTCATCGCGGTGAGCGAGCTCGCGGAACGTCTCGGCCACGACACCGACGCGCGTCTCCTCATCGTCTCGTGCGACGACCTCGGCTCGTGCCACGCCGCCAATCTCGGCGTTATCGACGCCATTCGAGGTGGCGCAGCGACCTGTGCCTCCATCATGGTTCCCGCCCCGTGGGCCCGCCATGCCACGGAGTTGCTCGAACCGAGCGACGACATCGGCGTGCACCTCACCTTGAACGCCGAGCACGACATCTACCGCTGGGGTCCGATCACCCACGCGCCATCTCTCCTGTCCGGCGAGGGTGGATTCCCGAGGAACACCGCCGACCTGTGGGAGCACGCCGACCTCGACGAGGTGCGCCGCGAATTGCGCGCCCAGGTCAACCGCGCCCTCGCTTGGGGTGTCGACGTGACCCATCTCGCCCCGCATCTGAGCGCGATCACGCTGCGGCCGGAGTTCTTCGACGTCTACGTCGACCTGGCAGTCGAATTTTCCCTACCGATCCGCCTGCCTTCGACGGTCACCGAGTCCGAGGCGGGCTTCCCCTACCGGCGCCTCGCCGCCGAGGAGGGTGTCATCTTCCCGGATCACTTCGATCACGACTGGCGACCGGGCTCACGAGACCGACTGCTCCGCTCCATCGCCGAGCTCGCCCCCGGGGTCACCGAGGTGCACATCCAACCAGCCATCGACACCCCTGAGGTGCGCGCGCTCTCCTCAGCGGCGGAGTCGTGGATCGACGACCACCGTCTCGCCGTCGACGGCACGCTCGCCGAGGCCGTGAACGAGGTCGGCGCGGTGCTCATCGGCTACCGCGACCTGCGCGAGGTGATGCGCTCGAGTTGAGCGCCAGTTCAGTCGGCGATGAGCCGGAGAACCATCTCGTCGATGGTGCCGTCGGAGAGCGCGTCGAGGATCGTCCCCGTGTGCCCCTTCGCCTTGAGGCGACCGCGCATGTACTCAACCGTGGCCGAAAAGCCCTCCTCGGTCGCGACCTTCAATGGAACGGTCACCACCGCGTCCGCGTTCTCGGGACCCTCGCTGCGATCCTCCGCGCGTGGAACCTCGACCGTGCAGCGGATGCTCACCCGGAGGCCTCCAGGACAGCGGAGATGCCGGTGAGGAGATCGAACTCCTCGTCGTGCCCGGGTATCGGTCCGACTTCCGAGCGGGCGAGGATCCAGTCCTCGTAGGGATAGACCGACTCGAGTTCGGAGTCGTCGAGGCCGAACCAGAACGGCGCGTTCGGATCGATCTGAGTGGCGTGCGCGCGGAGCGCACCGCTGCGGGCCCACATGAACCCGGTGACATCGATCCGAGTGGTGATCCGATGATCCTGATCCAGGCGATCGAACCACGAGTCGTCGAAGGGGGACTCCCCGAGCTTGGCAGTGAGCGCTTCGTGCACGGCCTCGATACGACGACGCGTCCAAGTCGAGTAGTACAGCTTGAGCGGCTGGAACACGGGGCCCCGATCGGGATACCACTGCGGATCGCCGGCGCGATCAAAGGCGAGGACCGAGATGTCGTGGACTCGGATGTGGTCCGGGTGCGGGTAGCCGCTGTGATCGTCCCCGTAGGTGATGATGACGGCGGACTGCTCGCGGCGAATCACCTCAACGAGGTCGCCGACCGCCGTGTCGAGGTCGGCGCAGTGGAAGCAGTCCGGGTGCGAGTTGGCCTCTGAGTCGGCCATCCCTGAGTCGCGATAACCGAGCATCACCACCTCGTCGAAGCCGATCACCTCGGCCGATCTCGCCAATTCGAGCGGACGCAGCTCCGCCAGGAGGCGGCGCGATTCCACCTCGTCGAGGCCGTGGAAGGGCTCACCAGGCTCGGCGAGCGACGGATTCTGCAGGTCGCCCTCCTCGCCCCCGGTGCAGCACACCAGAACGGTTCGAATCCCACGCGCGCCGTACATCGCGAGGGTCGGCGCACCCTTGGACGCCTCATCATCGGGGTGAGCGTGCACGGTCAAAATCGTGGTGGGTCGACCGCCAGGCACGCCCCGAAGGCTACCGGTAGCCTCGGAGGGGTGCGAGGACGTAACGGGTTCGCCGTGGCGTTGATGGTGACGGTGCTTCTCACCTCCGTATCGGCGTGCGACACCGGCGACGGAAGGGAGTTGCGGGATCCCGCCGTGCCGTACGTGCCCCCGACCGAACCGGTGGAGAGTCCGTGACCGTCGCGGTCGTCGACGTCATCGTCGACCGGGAGCGATCACTCGGCGTCGCCTGGGAGGACGGCCGACGACTCGACATCGCGCTCGGTGAGCTCCGGTCCCTGTGCCCGTGCGCCGGGTGCATCGGCGTCAGGGAGCAGGGCGCCTCGATACAGCTCCCGTCGAGCCTGTCGGCCATCTCCGCGGAGCTCCACGGCAATTGGGGCCTCGCCATCCGCTGGTCTGATGGCCACGAAACGGGCATCTACGGCTGGGAGATGTTGCGCTCACTCGCGGGCGAGGTCGGCGGGTGAACCTGCCACCTCCGACCACTCCCCCAGTGGAGATCATCTCGTGCTACCGGCATCCCTCCCGTCCAGCGGGTCGGCGCTGCACGCGCTGTGGTCGGCCCTGTTGCGATGACTGTCTCACCCGAGCGGCAGTCGGATCGAACTGCCCCGACTGCCTGAAGGCGTCGCGTCCGGCCGCCACCACGAGGGTTCGTCACTGGCAGGCGCGCCACGCCGCCCTCGTCACCCGCTCGTTGATCGCCATCAACCTCGCGGTGTTCGCCTACATCACCCTCGCGGAACCGGCCAGCCTTGGCGGCGGGATCTCGCGGGGGCAGTTCGATCTCGGACTGAGCGCGCGTTTCCTGCTTGAGTCTCCCGCGGAGTGGTACCGCCTCGTCTCGTCGGGGTTCATCCACTTCGGTCTCATCCACATCGGCTTCAACATGTACCTGCTGTTCCAACTCGGCAATCTGCTCGAGCCCGAAGTGGGTCGGGTGCGGTTCGGCCTCGCCTACCTCGCCGCCCTCCTCGGCGGCTCAGCCGGCGCGATGGTGCTCCAACCGAACGGACTCCACGGCGGAGCGTCGGGGGCCGTGTTCGGGCTCATGGGCCTCGCCTTCGTCGGGTTCCGTCTCCGCGGCATCAACCCGATGAACACCGGCATTGGGTCGCTTCTGATCCTCAACCTGATGATCACCTTCGTCATCCCCGGAATCTCGGTGGGCGGTCACCTCGGCGGAGTCCTCGTCGGAGCCGCCGCCGCGCCGCTGCTGCTGTCTCCGAGGCGTGTCGATCCGACCCGAGCGATTGCCGGGCTCTTGGTGCTGATCGTCGCTTCAGCCTTGATCGCTTTGGTGTCAGCGGGCGCCATCTGAGGACTGTCACACCCCTTTCGCATGATGGGGATATGGCTACACAGACAGTCAAGACCACCGCCGCCGAACAGGCTGACGACACCGCCGGTCAGCGCATCGATCACCTCCCCGAACCGGTCCAACTCAGCCTGCTCGGCACCAGCCGGCTCGATCCGAGCCTGCGCCTCGACCTCGAGACCCGCCGACGCGGCATGCGCCACATCGCCGAAATCCGAGCGATGCTCGACCAGCGTCGTCGCCAGCGACTCGACAGCCGCGACGCCGCGTGACCTGGTCTCCTCAGCCAGCGCTCGGTGAGAGCGACCGCACCGCCTCGAAGAAATCGAGTTCTGGGTCGAGCGGCAGGATCGCGAGCGAGGTGGTGGTCACCCCGTTCTCGAAGTAGTCCGAGATCCGAGATCGGCAGTGCTCCGCGCTTCCGTGAATCACCAGAGCGTCCACCACCTCGTCGGGGATCACCGCCAGCGCTCCCTTGCGGTCACCGGCTGCCCACGCCTCCCACATGGGCCGAAGGGCATCCCCTCGGCCGAGCCACTCCTGGAACGCGGCGTACACCGGCACGTTCATGTACGCGGCGATAGCGCGGCGCGCACCCTCTCGCACCACGTCGGCCCGCTCGCTCGGGCAAACGAAGATCCGCGCGACTACCTCCCGATCCTCGCCTCCGGCCGCGCCGTGAACCACCGAGGTAACGGTCGGCACGTCCTCAGGAGCTAGCCAGTTGATGATCACGCCGTCCGCCTCGCGACCGGCCATCGCCAGCATCTGCTCACGGAGCGCCGCCACCAACACCGGGGGTGCCACCTCCGGTCGCACGCCCAATCGGAAGCCATCAACCTCGAAGGTGTCGAACTTCCGCGACACCTTCTCCCCCGAGAAGGCCTCTCTCAAGAACCGCACCATGTCTCGCACCCGGCGATACGGCTGCTCGAAGGGGATGCCGTTCCAGCGCTCGACGATCACATTGCTCGACGACCCAAGCCCTAGAGCGAATCGACCCGGTGCGGCATCGGCCAACGACGCCGCACTCTGAGCCATACACGCGGGCGCCCTGGTGTAGGCGGGGATGATCGCTGTTCCGAGGCGGAGCCGGGGCTCCCAAGCCGCGGCGAGCGCGAGCGGTGTGAACCCGTCAGCGCCATCGCTCTCCGCGCTCCAGATATCGGTGTATCCGAGGTCTGCGAGCTCGGACAGACGGTCTCGCTGCGCGTGGAGGTGCCCTGGGAGTGGCACCGTCATACCGGGTCGGCGTTGATTCATGCCGCGACCCTAGGTGCCAATCACCGAGCGACCGGAGACGGGGCATGCAACACCCGTCCTGCCGCACGCATCGTGGCGACCGTCATCGTGCTCCGAGCCGCCGACTAGTTTGGCGGCCGTGAAAGTTCCGATGACCGTCAACGACTTCATCCGACGAGCGGAGCTCGTCT
>JAYQAE010000071.1:0-9367 GCA_038136655.1 Ilumatobacteraceae bacterium | reverse complement strand
CGCCTTCGGCTTCCCCTTCAAGCAGGGTGCCGACGCCGACAACGCCCCGCGCAAGAAGCGCTCACGCCAGCCGTACCGCGGCGGCAAGAAGAAGTGACCCCGACCGAGCACTGAAGAGAACGCGAACGAGAACATGGCCAAGAAATCACTGATCAATAAGGCAGCCGGCAAGCCGAAGTACAAGGTCCGCGCCTACACGCGCTGCCGTCGCTGCGGACGCCCGCGCTCGGTCTTCCGCAAGTTCGGACTCTGCCGGGTGTGCCTGCGCGAGCTCGCCCACGCCGGCGAGATCCCCGGTCTGACGAAGTCGAGCTGGTGAGGGAGGACAACGATGCTCACTGATCCGATCGCCGACATGCTGACCCGAGTCCGCAACGCGAACACCGCGATGCACGACCAGGTTCGGATGCCGTCGTCCAAGCAGAAGGTCAACCTCGCCAAGGTCCTCGAGGCCGAGGGGTACATCTCCGGCTTCTCCGTGGCCCCCGCCATGGAGGGTCCCGGCGAGGTCCTGACCATCGACATGAAGTACTCCGACGAGCGGGATCGCACGATCTCGGGTCTCCGTCGCATCTCCACACCGGGTCTGCGGGTCTACCGCAAGGCCGACGCGCTGCCGCGCGTACTCGGTGGCCTCGGTGTGGCCGTCCTGTCCACGAGCCAGGGGCTCATGACCGACCGTGAGGCGCGCAGGCGCAAGGTCGGTGGTGAAGTGCTCTGCTACGTCTGGTGATCCGGTAGGAGACGAGTCATGTCACGAATCGGGAACGCTCCCGTCGCCCTCCCCAACGGGGTCGAGGTGACCATTAGCGACCGGACGGTCACGGTGAAGGGCCCGAAGGGCACCCTCAGCCGAGCCATCCCCGGCGATATCCAGATCGAGCAGGCCGAGGGGTCGCTCGTGTTCACCCGGCCCGACGACGATCGGGACAACCGGGCCAAGCACGGCCTCACCCGCAGCCTCGTCAACAACATGGTGATCGGTGTCACCGACGGTTTCCGCAAGGAACTCGAGATCGTGGGTGTCGGCTACCGCGCCGAGGCTCAGGGTCCGAGTGCTCTTCGCCTCAACCTCGGGTTCAGCCACCCGGTCAACGTGGCCGCCCCCGATGGCATCACCTTCGAGGTCCCCGCGCCCACCCAGGTGATCGTGACGGGAATCGACAAGGAGGTCGTCGGTCAGGTCGCCGCCGACATCCGCAGCATCCGCAAGCCCGAGCCCTACAAGGGCAAGGGCGTCCGCTACGCCGGCGAGCGCGTTCTGCGCAAGGCCGGTAAGGCCGGCAAGAAGTGATCGCCGGAGAATCGAGTCGACATGAGTGACATCGCCAAGGCACGTCGTCAGGGACGGATCACCCGTCACCGCCGCGTCCGCAAGAAGATTCACGGCACCGCGGCCCGTCCGCGTCTCGCCGTGCACCGTTCCAACCGGCACATCAGTGCCCAGGTCATCGACGATGACTCCGGGCGCACCCTCGCCTCCGCGTCGAGCACCGAGACCGATCTCCGGTCGACGGGTGGCTCATCGGTGGACGCCGCCAACCGGGTCGGTTCCCTCGTCGCCGAGCGCGCCAAGGCCGCTGGCGTCAGCGCCGTGGTGTTCGACCGCGGCGGCTACCTCTACCACGGTCGCATCGCGGCCGTGGCGTCCGCCGCCCGTGAAGCAGGTCTGGAGTTCTGATGTCGATGTACAGCAACAACGCGCCCGCCGCCGAGACCGAAGGTGGTCTCCGCGAGTCCCGCGTCATCACCATCAACCGCGTCGCGAAGGTCGTCAAGGGCGGCCGACGGTTCTCGTTCACCGCGCTCGTCGTGATCGGTGACGGAAACGGTCGCGTCGGCCTCGGCTACGGCAAGGCCAAGGAAGTCCCCCTCGCCATCCAGAAGGGCACCGAGGAGGCGAAGCGCAACCTGTTCGAGGTGCCCCTCGCCGGCTCGACCATCATCCACCCGGTGCTCGGCACCACCGGTGGCGGCAAGGTGCTCATGAAGCCGGCCGCGCCCGGTACCGGCGTCATCGCCGGGGGAGCGGCCCGCATCATCCTCGAGGAAGCCGGCGTTCACGACATCCTGTGCAAGTCCCTCGGCTCGGCCAATCACATCAACGTCGCGCGCGCGACGATCGCTGGGCTCAAGTCACTGCAGCGCCCCGACGAGGTCGCGGCCCGTCGTGGTCTCCCCGCCGACACGTTCGTGCCGAAGGGCATGCTGAACGCCTACGAGGAGCGGCGCAAGCAGGCCGCCGGAGCCGGAGGTCACCAGTGAGCGAGAAGCAGATCTCCGTCACCCAGATCAAGTCGTCGATCGGAGCCAAGCCGAAGACGCGCGGCACCCTGCGCGCCCTCGGCCTCGGCCGGATCGGCAAGACCAACACCCTCCCCGACCGTCCCGAGATCCGCGGCATGCTGCTGCGTGTCCCGCACCTGGTCGAAGTAACAGAAGGCGGTGAGTGACATGCGCGTCGACGAACTCGCACCCGCTCCCGGAGCGACCAAGCGCGGCAAGCGCGTCGGCCGGGGCATCGGCGGCAAGGGCGGCAAGACCGCCGGCCGCGGCACGAAGGGCCAGCGCGCCCGCAACACGGTCCGCCGTGGCTTCGAGGGCGGTCAGATGCCCCTCAAGCAGCGCGTCCCGAAGTTGAAGGGGTTCAACAACCCGTTCCGCGTCGAGTACTCACCGGTGAATCTGCATCAGCTCGACAAGCTCGGCGCGTCCAGCGTCACGCCGGAGAGCCTCGTCGAAGCAGGCCTCATCCGGAAGGGCGCTTTCGTGAAGATCCTCGCGCACGGCTCGATCAGCTCCAAGGTCGACGTCACCGCGCACGCGGTGTCCGAGGCCGCTCGCGCCGCGATCGAGGGGGCCGGAGGTTCCGTCACCCTCGTTGAGCTCCCCTTCAAGGCGGAGGGCCGCGCTGGCCGCCCCGCCGTCAAGGGCAACCAGTTCGCCAACCGCTGACCCCGGTCAGCGGTCGGTGCCAGACCGACCATCGTCCGACGGAGAGTCGCCATGATCGCCAACCTCAAGAACATCCTGAAGATCCAAGACCTTCGGAACAAGATCCTGTTCACCCTCGGCATCGTGGCGCTCTACCGAGTGGGAGCGGCGATCCGCGTCCCGGGTGTCGACCCACTCGCGATCGAGCAACTCCGCGAGGGCGCCCAAGACGGCGCTCTCGGCCTCTTCAACCTGTTCTCCGGCGGCGCCTTCGAGAGCTTCTCGATCTTCGCCCTCGGGATCATGCCCTACATCACGGCGAGCATCATCATGCAGGTCCTCGGCGTGGTCATCCCGAAGCTCGAGGAGTTGCAGCAGCAGGGCGCGGTCGGTCAGCGCAAGATCACCCAGTACACGCGCTACGTCACGATCACCCTCTCGCTCCTCCAGGCGACGGTGCTCGTCTTCCTCTTCGGCAACGGCGGCGGGGGAGCGTTCTACTCGGCTGTCCAGGCGCCATCGGTTCCCCTCCTGCCCGACGGGATCTGGCCTCGCGGCTACCTCATCATCCCGACCCTCGTGGTTGGCACCGCGGTGCTCATGTGGATGGGTGAGCTCATCAGCCAGCGCGGCATCGGCAACGGCATGTCGATGATCATCTTCGCCTCGGTCGTTGCGGCGCTGCCCTCGGGCTTCTACTCGATCCTGCAGTTGAACAAGTTCTTCTGGTTCGCGGCGATGGTCGCCCTCACCATCGGCATCATCGTCGCCGTCGTCGGAGTGGAACTCGGCCAGCGACGCATTCCGGTGCAGTTCGCCAAGCGCGTGGTGGGTCGCCGCATGATGGGCGGCCAGAACACCTACATCCCGCTGAAGGTCAACCAGTCGGGCGTCATCCCGATCATCTTCGCCTCCTCGCTGCTCCTGCTGCCGGCGATCCTCGTGAGCTTCCTCGGCAACGCCTCCGCGGGCTCGTGGAGGGCGAGCATCCAGTCGTACGTCGACCAGTACATCCTCAACAGCCAGAACATCGTCTACATCTCGCTGTTCGCGCTGCTGATCATCGCCTTCGCCTACTTCTACAACTCGATCGCCTTCGATCCGGTCCGCCAGGCCGATCAGATCCGCCGTCAGGGGGGCTTCATCCCCGGTGTACGCCCCGGTCCGCAGACCGAGGCGTACCTCGCGAAGGCCGTCAACCGAATCACCCTCCCAGGCGCCGTGTTCATCGCGATCATCGCGATCCTGCCCTACATCCTGCTCTGGGCCGCCGACGTGAGCACCTTCGCCTTCGCCGGCACGAGCGTGCTCATCTCCGTCGGAGTCGCCCTCGAGCTCATGAGGCAGATCGACTCCCAGTTGATGCTCCGGAACTACGAAGGCTTCCTGAAGTAGGGAACCCTCGTGATCCCGGGGGCCCGCCTCATCATCCTCGGCCGTCAGGGTGCCGGGAAGGGGACGCAGTGCGTCCGCCTCGCCCGTCACTACGTCGTGCCGCACATCTCGACCGGTGACGTGCTGCGCGCCGCGGTCAGGGAGGGGACCGAGCTCGGTCAGGAGGTCCGCGAGATCCTCGAGTCGGGAGGCCTGGTCGGCGACGAGACCATGATCGGCGTGGTCCGCGAGCGACTCGCCAAGCCCGACGCCGGCACGCGGGGCTACATCCTCGATGGGTTCCCGCGCACCGTCGCCCAGGCTGAGGCCCTCGCTGAGATCACTGCCCAGCGGCCGATCCACGTGGTGATCGACCTCGACGTCCCCCGGGAGATCGTCCTCGAGCGCATCTCCTCCCGACGCGTCTGCCGGGACTGCGGGACCAACTACACCTCGACGGGTTCCGACGCGACCACCTGGATCTGCGACGTCTGCGGAGGCGACGTGACCCAACGCGACGACGACACCCCCGAAGCCGTCAACCGCAGGCTCGACCTCTACGAGACCCAGACCGCCCCCTTGATCGAGCACTACGGCGATCTTGGGCAGCTCGTCGTCGTCAACGGTGTCGGGCACCCCGACAACGTGTTCAAGCGCCTGACCGACGTGGTGGAGTCGCGACGATGAGGTGGAAATCCCCTAGCACATGCGGGCACGAGGGGCACGCACCACCCATTGGCGTTGTCCGATACCGCCGATAGCATCGCCCGTCGGTCCGTGGGCACGCGCCCCCGGAGCCGTATCCACCCGGCCATCCGAATACACGTCCGCCCGGGCTTAGCCCGATAACGAGGAGAGTCCACTGGCAACACCGAAGGAAGACGCGATCGTCCTTGAGGGAACGATCGTCGAATCACTCCCGAACGCGATGTTCCGCGTCGAGTTGGAGAACGGCCACAAGGTCCTGGCCCACATCTCCGGCAAGATGCGGATGCACTACATCCGCATCCTTCCGGGAGACAAGGTGCAGGTGGAACTCACCCCCTACGACCTCACCCGGGGTCGCATCACCTACCGCTACAAGTGAGGCAGCAGCCGTGAAGGTCAAACCGAGCGTCAAGAAGATGTGCGAGAAGTGCAGGGTGATCCGTCGTCATGGGCGGATCCGAGTGATCTGTGATAACCCCCGACACAAGCAGCGTCAGGGCTGAGGAAGAGCCGAGGAAGACAAGACATGGCACGTATCGCCGGTATCGACATCCCCCGCGACAAGCGGCTCGAGGTGTCCCTCACCTACATCTTCGGTATCGGTCGCACGACCGCCCGCGCTATGTGCGCCGCCGTCGACCTCGACCCCAACGTCAAGGTCTCTGACCTGACCGAGGAAGAGGTCAACCGCATCCGTTCCTACGTCGACGCCAACCTCACCATCGAGGGTGACCTTCGCCGCGACGTCCAGAACGACATCAAGCGAAAGATCGAGATCGGGTGCCATCAGGGCGTCCGCCACCGCAAGGGCCTCCCGGTGCGCGGTCAGCGCACCCACACGAACGCCCGCACCCGCAAGGGACCGAAGCGCACCGTCGCCAACAAGAAGAAGGCAGTGAGGAAGTAATGGCCAAGACCAAGCCCGGCGGCCGCAGGCCCCGCAAGCGCGATCGCAAGAACGTCTCCGTCGGCGTCGCGCATGTGAAGAGCTCGTTCAACAACACGATCGTCTCGATCACCGACACCGAGGGCAACGTCATCTCGTGGGCCTCCTCCGGCGCCGTCGGTTTCAAGGGCTCGCGCAAGAGCACCCCCTTCGCCGCCCAGCTCGCGGCTGAGCGCGCCGCCAAGGCCGCCCAAGAGCACGGCATCCGCCGCGTCGACGTCGAGGTCAAGGGCCCCGGTTCGGGTCGCGACACCGCCGTCCGTTCCCTGCAGAACTCCGGCATCGAGGTCTCCTCGATCAAGGACGTCACCCCGATCCCCCACAACGGCTGCCGCCAGCCGAAGCGACGGAGGAACTGAGATGGCCCGTTACACCGGCCCGAAAGTCCGCGTCTCACGCCGCCTCGGTGTGAACGTGTTCGAGAACGAGAAGGGACGCCGCGCCATGGAGCGGCGGCCGTTCCCTCCGGGCGCGCACGGCCGCACCCGCCGCCGTAACGCCGGCTCGGAGTACCTCGCCCAGCTGCAGGAGAAGCAGAAGGCCAAGTACATCTACGGCGTTCTCGAGAAGCAGTTCAAGAAGACCTACAACGAGGCCAACCGGATGCAGGGCCCGACCGGTGAGAACCTGCTCATCCTCCTCGAGACCCGTCTCGACAACGTCACCTTCCGGGCCGGCTGGGCCTCCACCCGCCCCCAGGCCCGCCAGTTCGTTAACCACGGCCTCATTCACGTCAACGGCCGCCGCGTCGACATCCCGAGCTACCGCGTCCGCAAGGGCGATGTCGTCACGCTCTCGCCGAAGGCCGCGCAGATGATCGTCATCCAGCACAACATCGACGTGCTCGACCGCAGCCTCGTGGGCTGGCTCGAGGCGGGCGATGGCGGCAAGCAGGTCACCGTTCGCGACCTGCCCCAGCGCGACCACATCGACGTTCCGGTCCGCGAGTCGCTCATCGTCGAGCTGTACTCCAAGTGACCCCGAAGCCCTGACCCACTAACCACCCTCGCCCAAGAATCCCGGCACCGCCGGCAACCGAAAGGACACGGCAGCCCATGCTCGTCATGCAGCGCCCCTCAGTCGAAGCCCTCGGCAGCGACGATCAGCACCGCCAGCAGTTCGCCATCGGCCCCCTCGAGCCGGGCTTCGGCCACACCATCGGCAACTCGCTCCGTCGCACCCTGCTCTCCTCGGTGCCCGGAGCCGCCGTCACTATGGTCCGATTCGATGAGGCCCTCCACGAGTTCGACACCATCGCGGGTGTCACCGAGGACGTCACCGACATCATTCTGAACCTGAAGGACATCGTCCTCACGAGCGAGTCCGACGACCCGGTCACCCTCCGCCTCGATGCCAAGGGCGCGGGCACCGTGACCGCTGGCGACATCGAGTGCCCGGCCGATGTGACGATCCTCAACCGCGACCTGCACATCGCGACCCTCAACTCGAAGGCGCGTCTCGCCATCGACCTCACCGTCGAGCGCGGCAAGGGCTACGCGAGCAGCCAGCGCGAGATCGACAACCGCGTGATCGGCGTGATCCCGGTCGACGCGATCTACTCCCCGGTGCGTCGCGTGAGCTTCACCGTCGAGCCGACCCGCGTTGAGCAGTCCACCAACTTCGACCGGCTCATCCTCGACATCCAGACCGACGGCTCGATCTCGCCCCGGGAGGCCCTCGCCTCGGCCGGAGCGACCCTGCAGTCGCTCGCGGAGCTCGTCGCCAGCCAGAGCGACACCCCGCTCGGCCTTGGCCTCACCGAGGTGGTCGACACCACCTCGAGCTCACCCGACCTCGATCTGCCGATCGAGGATCTCGACCTCTCGGAGCGCCCGCGCAACTGCCTGAAGCGCGCCCAGGTCAACACGATCGGTGAGCTGCTCACCAAGAACGAGGACGACCTGCTGAACATCACCAACTTCGGGCAGAAGAGCCTGGACGAGGTGAAGGAGAAGCTCGACGAGCGCGGCCTGTCGCTGCGCGCCTGAGACACGGAGAACCACAGTCATGCCCGCCACCCCACGCCGCGCCCGCTCCTTCGGCGGTGACGCCGCCCATCAGAGGCTCATGATGGCCAACCTCGCCGCGTCGCTGTTCGCCGCCGAGGGGATCACCACCACCGAGGCCAAGGCGAAGGCGCTCCGCCCCATCGCGGAGAAGCTCATCACCAAGGCCAAGAAGGCTCAGGACGGCCCGATGCGCGTTCATCGCATCCGCCAGATCCAGGGCTACCTCGGTGACCGCGAGATGACCCACAAGCTCGTCAACGACGTGGCCCCCCGCTACCTGGAGCGCAACGGCGGCTACACGCGGATCCTGAAGCTCGGCACCCGCGAGGGTGACAACGCGAGCATGGCCCGCATCGAACTCGTCTGACGTCGCGGCCGACGGGCCGGTGTCGCCGTGACCGAGGCAGTGTCAGAGATTGACGGTGCGCGACCTGAGCGCGTCAGGGTTCGGATCACCGTCGCCTATCTCGGCTCAGCTTTCCACGGCGCGGCCGACAACCCCGGTGTCCGAACGGTCGTTGGCGACCTGCGCGCGGCCCTCGCCCGGGTGACCGGGGAGGACATCGAGATCACCCTCGCCGGGCGAACCGACGCCGGCGTCCACGCCACAGGACAGGTGATCAGCCTCGATCTGCCCGCGGGCACCGACCTCGAGAACCTGGTCCACCGGCTCAACCGGATGTGCGCCCCCGATATCGCGCTCCGCGACGCCGAGGTGGTCAACTCAGACTTCGATGCTCGGTTCTCGGCCACTTGGCGCCGGTATCGCTACACGGTCCACGAGGGCGCGACCGTCGATCCGCTGACCGCCGATCGGTCGTGGCATGTGCCGGCCCAGCTCGATGTCGACGCCATGAGCGCGGCCGCGAGCGAACTCGTTGGGGAGCACGACTTCTCGTCGTTCTGCCGGAGACCCGAGTCCGACCCCCCGGTGAGCCTCGTGAGGCGCGTTCTCGACATCTCGATCAGGCGGCAGGCGGGTGAGGGCGGTGATCAGGAGGATCTCGTGGTGGAGGTCACCGGGACCGCGTTCTGCCATCAGATGGTGCGCTCGATCGTCGGCACGCTCGTCGATGTCGGTCGCGGGCGACTCGCTCCCTCCGACCTCCCTTCGATACTCGCGGCCCGCGACCGATCGGCCGCCGGGCAGGTGGCGCCACCGCACGGCCTCGTGCTCTCCGAGGTCGGCTACGACGGCGAGCGTTGGGACGCT
Source organism: Ilumatobacteraceae bacterium (assembly GCA_038136655.1). GTDB lineage: Bacteria > Actinomycetota > Acidimicrobiia > Acidimicrobiales > Ilumatobacteraceae > Casp-actino5. The sequence continues at coordinate 183 of JAYQAE010000071.1, read as the reverse complement.
GGGAGCAACTGACCGGAGCGCCGGCGCGCCACGTTGGGGAACCGGCGGAGACGGCCGTATCCTCTCCGAGTTGCGCGATCGGCCCCGATCAGCGCGGTCCGCGAGAAGTGACTGGACGAGTAACGAGAATGAAGACCTACACCCCGAAGGCAAGTGAGATCACCCGCGAGTGGCACGTCGTCG
>JAYQAE010000070.1:0-9687 GCA_038136655.1 Ilumatobacteraceae bacterium | reverse complement strand
GCATCAGCACGTCGACCGCGCCGGTCTGGACGGCGGTGAAGCGCTCGGCAGCGGTCAGCGAGGTGAACTCGACAGCGGTCGCGTCACCGAGAACGGCGGCGGCGACGGCGCGGCAGTAGTCGGCGTCAATTCCGTTCATCGAGCCATCGGCATCGGTGTACGAGAACGCGACGGCGGCACCGGAAACGCCACAGTTGAGAACGCCACGGGCCTTGACAGCATCGAGGATGCCGCCACCCTGGGTGGCCTCAACCTCGTCGGCCGGCTCATCGGCAGCGGCCGGCTCATCAGCGGCCGGCTCATCAGCAGCGGCCGGCTCATCAGCAGCTGCCGGCTCGTCGGCGGCAGCGGGCTCGTCGGCAGCGGTGTCGTCGTCGCCACCGCAGGCGCCGACCACGAGGGCCAGAGCAGCGAGGGCGCCGGCGGTGCGCTGCCAGCGGGTGGTTGAACGGATCATGAATTCCTCCTCGGTTGGTTGGATCCGACGACGCCGGATCCGAGGTTGTTCACGCGGCCTGCCCGCGACAGCGGGCCCACTGCGATCCGGAGAGGATAACAAGGTGTGAGCAAGGTCCCCCCGGAGCGGATGTCGGTCGGGTTAACAGCATGTTCGCGGCCCGTGACCGCGGAACACGGTGCGAGCGCTCCCGACGGCTAGACAACTGCCGTGGAGATCGACGTGATCGACGTGAGTGGCCTCGAGGGCCCGGATCGCCCGCGCATCGTGGAGCGGCTCGTGGAGGCCCACACGACGCTCGGTTTCTCGCAGATCGTCGGCCACGGAGTTCCCCGGGCGGTCACCGAGGCGCTGTTCGAGGTATCGCGAGGTTTTCACTCCCTGCCGGTTGAGCGGAAGCGATCGGTGGCACTCGACCGCCTCCATCGCGGCTTCATCGAGATCGATACGTCCACCGATCGGCACTCGTCGGTCGAGACCGCCACTCGGCCGAACCAGAGCGAATCGTTCATGGTGATGCGCGAGGCCGGGCCCGACGACCCCGACGTGCTCGCCGGCGCACTCCTCGCCGGACCCAACCAGTGGCCTGACCTGCCCGGTTTCCGCGAGGCGGTCGAGGAGTACCAGCAGCAGATCCAACCGGTAGCCCGAGGCATCGTCGCAGCCCTCGCCGAGGGGATCGGCGACAACGGAGCCATCATCGTCGACTTTGAGCGCCCGACCACCTGGCTCCGGTTGCTCCACTACCCCCCGGTCGCCCCGGACGCCCCCGTCAACCTCTACGGGTCGGCGCCCCATGTCGACTACGGCGGCGTCACCCTGCTTGCTCAAGACACTGTCGGCGGTCTCGAGATTCGAGGCCCAGACGGATGGCTCGGTGTCGAACCGGTTCCTGGAGCCCTTGTCGTCAACTGCGGGCAGATGCTCGAGCGGATGAGCAACGGTCGGTTGTTGCCGACGGCGCATCGGGTGCACAACCGCGGGGGTCGCGAGCGTTGGTCAGCCGCGTACTTCTTCGACCCCCACGTCGACACGACGGTCACTCCGGCCGCCTGCGCGATCGATGGTGCCCACCCACCGCGTTTCGAGCCCGTTCTCTTCGCCGACGTGATCCGCGCCGAGCTCGGCGCCAGCTTCAAGTCGCATGCGGAACTTCTCGAGAAATGAGCCCCCGATGACCGACGCACCCGACTCAACCGAGCCCGACCGACCGCGACGGCGACTCGGCGACTTCCAACGACTCTTCACCGCCTCGACCATCTCCAACCTCGGCGATGGCATGGGGCAGATCGCCTACCCCTGGCTCGCCTCGGCCGTCACCCGCAATCCCCTGCTCATCGCGCTCATCGTTGTCGCCCAACGACTGCCCTGGCTCGTGCTCAGCCTGCCTGCCGGGGTGATCACCGACCGGGTCGACCGACGCCGCCTCATCGTCCGCATGGATCTCGCTCGCGGTGCCATCACCGCGGTCGTGGCCATCGGAGTGCTCGCCGGATCGGGGGCGCTGCCCGACGCCTCCGAGGTGACCGGCACCCAGTCCACGACCGTCGGGCTCTACCTCTTGGTGCTGGTGGCGACCCTGCTCCTCGGATGCGCCGAGGTGCTCCGGGACAACGCTGCGCAAACGCTCCTGCCGTCGATCGTCGAGACCGAGAACCTCGAGCGAGCAAACGGGCGGCTCTGGGCGGCCGAGGCCACGGCCAACCAGTTCGCCGGGCCACCCCTCGGTTCGCTCCTGCTGGGTGTCTCGTTCGCCCTGCCCTTCGTCGTTGACGCCGTCACCTTCCTCGTCGCCGGTGCGCTCATCGCCACGATCGGAGGAACCTTCCGGCCGGTCGCCGAGGCGGAGACGGAGCGTCGACCCTGGCGGGAAGACCTGAGAGAGGGAATCACCTGGCTGCGAGGCAACCGAGTGCTCTGGCCTATGGCCCTCGTGCTCGGCGCGATGAACGGCACCGACGCCCTCGCCGGAGCCACCCTCGTGATCTTCGCCCAGGAGGTGCTCGACGCGGGTCCCTTCCTGTTCGCGGTGATCGGCACGGGTGGGGCGATCGGCGCGATCGTCGGTGGCTGGTTCGTGCCCAACCTGTCGAAACGGTTCGGTGGGGGAACGGTCCTCGCCGTCGCCGTGGCCGGGCTCATGATCATCCCCTTCGCGATCGGGTTCGCCAGTGCCTGGCCGGTGGTGCTCGTCGGATTCGCGCTGACGGCGATGTTCGGCACCGCGTGGAACGTGGTCACGGTCAGCCTCCGACAGTCGGTGATCCCGGATCGGCTACTCGGACGCGTCAACAGCGTCTACCGCTTTCTCGCCTGGGGTTCGATCCCGATCGGGGCGGCGATCGGCGGGGTCGTCGTGGCGCTGCTCGATGGACCCCTCGACCGAGAGGCTGCTCTTCGGGCACCCTGGATCATCTCCGGCATCGTGCACATCGCGCTCCTCGTGGTGGTGCTTCGGCGCCTCTCCACGGCTGCCCTGAACTCGATCCGATCCCCCGAACCGCAGGACTGACACCGATACCGTTCGGCCCGTGGGGCACCGCCGCGACATCGAGGGCCTCCGCGCGCTCGCTGTCATCGCGGTGATCGCTTACCACGCCGGCGTGCCGTTCACCGGAGGCGGATTTGTCGGCGTCGATGTCTTCCTCGTGATCTCGGGCTTCCTGATCACGTCGCTGCTCATCCGCGAGTGGAACGAGGCCGGTCGGATCTCTCTGGCCGGCTTCTACGCGCGGCGGGCTCGCCGCCTCCTTCCCATCTCGGCGACCGTGCTCGCGGCGACCGCTCTGGGCTCAATGATCTGGCTCGAGGCCACGCGACTCGACGAGCTCGGCATCGACATCCTCGCGGCCTCGGGGTTCGCGGTGAACCTCGTGCTCGCCGGTCGCGGCACCGACTATCTCGCCGCGGAACTCGCCCCGTCGGCGATCCAGCACTACTGGTCGCTCGCCGTCGAGGAGCAGTTCTACATCCTCTGGCCGGCCCTGATTCTCCTCGCGCTCGTGGGCGGTCGACGCGTCGCCACGGTGGTGATCGCGGCGGTGACCGCCGCTTCGCTCGCCGCCAGCATCACCCTGACCGGACCGCACCCGACCTGGTCGTATTTCGGTCTCCACGCCCGAGCCTGGGAACTCGGCCTTGGCGCCCTCCTTGCCGTCATCGGAACCACCACCGACCGCGTGCCTAAGACGGTCCGAGCCGCGCTCGGCTGGGCCGGCATCGTCGCCGTCATCGTGTCAATCGGCACCTTCGACCGTGTCGAGCATTTTCCCGGCACTTGGGCGCTCCTTCCCGTGGTCGGCACCCTCCTCGCCCTCGCCGCCGGAGACGACAACGGTCTGGGACCGAGCCGGCCGCTCCACCTCGGCCCGTTGCAGTGGGCGGGAGGACGCTCCTACTCCCTCTACCTCTGGCACTGGCCGGCCCTCGTGATCGGCGCCGCCGCCCTCGATCGGGAACCAGGTCCCACCGCCACCCTCGCGCTCATCGCACTCGCCGTCGTCCTCGCCGAGGTTGGCTACCGATTCATCGAGAACCCAATTCGTCGCTCACCCCGACTCATCCCACACCCCCGACGCTCCCTCACACTCGGAGCCGGACTCCTCACCATCGGCGCGATCGTCGGACTCGTCGTCACCACCGTGGACAGAACGGCCCGCACCGGAGTCATCGCCGCCGCTCCCGAGCCGATCACAGCTCCCCCGACACCCACCGACCCGGAGATCGAGCCCCCGAAACCCGACGGCGAGCCCGCCACCGTTCTCTCCTCCACCAACAGCGTTCCCGCCGCAACCGGCGACGACGCCACGACGAGCTCGACGACAACGACCAGCACCACCGTCCCCCCTCCAACCCCCGCCGACGCCACCGCGATCGCCGCCATCCGCGACGCACTCGACACCGAGGTGCTCCCCGACAACTTGCGGCCATCGATCCTGGAGGCCAACGGTGACACGAGCCCGCTCTACGGCACCGGCTGCCACCAGTACCGCGAGGAGCGAGCGGCCGAGAGTTGCATCTTCGGTGATCCCGACGGCGACCTGACCGTCGCCCTGTGGGGCGACTCGCACGCCGCGCAATGGTTCTCCGCCGTCGACCGGATCGCCGAGCAGCGCGGTTGGCGCGTGATCGCGATCACCCAGGGCGGATGCCCGGTGATCGAGGTCCTCACCTGGAACCGCTCAGGTGATGCCGTGTTCGACCACTGCGGCCCATGGCGCGACAACGTCCTGGAGACCTTCGAGGACGAGGGCGTCGACGTGATCCTGCTCGGTCAGCACTACGGACTGCTCGACGCCGCGACCCGCGCCTCGGTCGGAGCCGCCATCTGGGAGGAGCAACTGCCGCTCCTGCTCGACCGGCTCGACCGACTCGACCGTCCGGTGACCCCGATCCTGCTGATCGACTCACCGGACCCGCCCGAGGATGTGCCGACCTGTCTCGCCGAGCACCCGACCGAGATCTCGCTCTGCGAGCCACGCTCCCCCGGGAACACCGAGCGGGCCGTCGCGCAGGTGATCCGAACCGTGGCCACTGAACGAGGTCTCGGCGCGATCGACCCGAGACCGTGGCTCTGCGTCGACGACCGCTGCCCCGTGGTGGTCGGCGACCTCCTCGTCTACCGAGACAGCCACCACCTGTCGGACACCTTCGTCAGATGGTTCACCCCTGTGCTCGACGCCGAACTCGGCCCGTTCATCGACTCGCTCCGCGCCCGCTAAGGCGCGTTCACGCAGCGGCGACGATGACGCCGGCGAGCACGGCGCGAGCCGACCAGCCAGCGGTTCGCACCCAGTTGCCCGACACCAACGACGACACGACCTCGCGGAGCGCCTCGGTCGAGTTCTCCTCGGCGAGACGGGCGTGCCGCGGCACCTGCACCAGGACCGTGCTGAGCAGTACCACCGCGAGCAGCACCCCAGAGATAAACGGCAACCAGCGACTCACTCCGGTTGGAGGATCCACGAACAACCAGATCGCCGTGACCCCCTCGACGAGCATCGCCGGGCCCACCACCCGCGCCGTTCGTGGCTGGTTGTCGCGCGCGTAAGCCACTGACGCTTCCGCGGGCACCGCCGCGAAGAGCGGGTAGTGCACCAACTGCACGAACCAGATCACCCCGGTCATGTACGCGGCAGCGGCGAGATGAACGATCGCCACGGTCACGTCGACTCCAACCGCCAGGCATCCCGGAGACCGCGCATCCCGATCACCTCGAACGCAGCCGCCTCCAACCACTCCGTCCACCGCGATTCGGAGAAAATCCGATACTCGTCGGTGCGCACATGATGCTGATCCGGTTCGATCTCCTCGATCTCCCCCGGGCCGGGCCGACACGCATGGAAGGCGCAGTAGACGAGCTCGTCACCACATGCCGCCAACATCGCCGGATAGTCGGGCTCGGTGCCCCGCGGCCTCGAGAAGTCGGTCTCGAGCACTCGATCGAACACCGGCATGCCGGCCGATCTCGCCTGGGTCACGAACTCGGAGAAGGCCTCCTCGCTGACACCGGCGAGATGCTTGTTGGGCCCGTACGCCGACAGGGTGGCCGTCATCAGGACCGGCAGGCGGTACTCCACGCCAAGGGCCACGTAACGGGCGCAGAACTCCGGTGCCAACGACGAGCCCATATGCGCGTCCAAATGCGTCACATCGACGCCGGCCGCGAGGGCCCGGTCGATCTGCGCTCGCCACTCCCCCTCGACCGCGTCGGGGTGAGCGTGCTCTCGAACCGCCGCCACCCGACGCCACATGAAGCCGTCGGCATCCACCATGCCCGCGGCCGCTGAGCGATCGGTGAGCGGCGCCCAGCGGTAATGGTCCTGCTCGGCGTTCAGGGTGAGGTGCACCCCGAGGTCGAGCCCGGGATCTCCCGCGGCCCACTCAAGTACCTCCGACGACCACGGGCACGGCACCATCACCGACCCAGCCGACACCGCGCCTGAGCGAGATAACTCGGCGAAGGCGACATTGGCGCCGTGGCACATGCCGACGTCATCCACATGGACCACGACCCGCTGCGATGACATGGCGCGATGGTACCGAGGTCGACCGAGGCCGGGTCTACGCTCCGGCCATGGTGCGCGTCGGCCTCATCGGAACCAGTTGGTGGGCCGAGGCCATGTACCTCCCGGCCCTCGCCGACCACCCCCACGGTCGCATCACCGCGATCTGCGGACGCGACTCCGACAAGGCCGCCCGGGTCGCCGCCGAATGGGACGTGCCTGAGGTCTACACCTCTCCCGAGGAGCTCTTCGAGCATGTCGATGCGGTGATCGTCGCCTCGTCGAACTCAAGTCACCACCCGCTCGCCCTCGCCGCCCTAGAGCGCGGTCTCCACGTGCTCTGCGAGAAGCCGCTCGGACTCGACGCTGCCCAGGCCGACGACCTCGCCACCGCCGCCCGTCGCCACGGCGCGATCACCATGACCCCGTTCACCTATCGGTTCATGCCGATGGCTCGTCAACTCCGCCGACACATCGACGAGGGCTTCATCGGGGCTCCCTTCCATCTCGCGGCGCGCTACTACACCGGCTTCGCCCGCGACGGTGAGTATGCGTGGCGGTTCGACCTCGGCGAATCGGGATCGGGCGTGCTCGGCGACATCGGCAGCCACTGGATCGACCTGGCCACCTATCTCCTCGGGGACATCGTCGAAGTCGGATGCGTCACCAACGCCACCGTCGAGCGCGAGCCCCGGCCCGACGGCGCGCCCTACGAACCCGGCGAGGACGTCGCGCTCACCACCGTCCGATTCGCGAACGGTGCGATCGGTCACCTCATCGTGAGCGCTGTGTGCTGGGAGGGAACTCCCTTCAATCAAACCCACCACGTCGAGGTCCACGGAAGCGGCGGGACCCTGTACGCCCTCAACGACTGGGACACCGTGCAGGAGGTGCGCGGCCTTCGCGCCGGCGAGACCGGACCGGCGCGACCCCTCGAACGGCCCGCCGACATCTGGGACGGCCTGCGCACCGGAACCGTGCACGACACCTACCGGGATGTCTTCCGCTCCACCGAGGCGATGACCCGTGGATGGGTGAGCGCGGTGCACCTCGGCGAGCAGGCCGAGCCCGACATCCCCCACGGCGCGCACATCCAACGCATCGTCGACACCGCGTTGCGCAGCGCCGCCGACGGCGGCCGGCTCCTCCCGATCGACACGGCGTCGAGCGCCTGACATGACCGTTCACCACTTCAGCGCGAGCGACGACCCGGAACAGATCCGTCGACGACTCGACACCGACGGCTGCGCCATCATCGACGACCTCGCCGACCCCGAACTCCTCGATGCCCTCGCCGCTCAAGTCGCTCCCTACGTCGACGGCTCAGCCACAGGCCGCGACGACTACGACGGCCGCCACACCCGTCGCACCGGAGCGCTGATCGCTCGGTGCCCGGCCGTCCGACCCCTCGTCGCCGATCCGCTCGTGCTCGACGTTGTCGGACGCTTCCTCGATCGCGCCTCGACCTTCCAGTTGCACCTCACACAACTCATCACCATCGAGCCCGGGGAGACCGCTCAAAAACCCCACCGCGACCAGATGGCCTTCGACAACTTCGACTTCCCGGTCGACTACCACGTTCAGTGCAACACCATGTGGGCGCTCACCGACTTCACCGCGGAGAACGGCGCGACCCACCTGTTCCCGGGATCGTCGAGCGTCGACGACTCAGCCGGCCTCGCCCTCAAGGAGGCTCGCGCCGAGATGCGACGCGGGAGCGTGCTCCTCTACGACGGCAAAGTGCTGCATGGAGGCGGGGCCAACTCGAGCGGATCGCCGCGGCAGGGTGTCAACATCACCTACGCCGTCGGCTGGGTGCGTCAGGAGGAGAACCAATATCTGGCCTGCCCTCCGGACGTCGCCCGCGAACTCGACGATGACCTCCTCCGGCTCATGGGTTACCGCCAGGGGGCCTTCGCCCTCGGCTACGTCGGCGACCAGACCGACCCACTCGCCGCCCTGCGCGGCCGCGCCGACAAGGTGCTGACCGTCGGGCAGTTCGCCGAGACCAGCGACAACTACCGCGAGTTCGTCGCCGACCTCCCGACCGACTGACCGATCCCGGCTGACCGATCCCGGCTGAGGCGACGTCCAGTCGACACGACTCCCTAACCTGAGCGCCGATGAGCGACGACCTCCCCAGCACCGGCACCAGCGGCGAGACGTGGTGGCGCAACGCCGTCGTCTACCAGGTGTACCCGAGGTCGTTCGCCGACGCGAACGGCGACGGCACCGGCGACGTCCAGGGCATCATCAGCCGGCTCGATCATCTCGAGGCCCTCGGGGTCGACGCCATCTGGATCAGCCCCTGGTATCCGTCGCCGCTGCTCGACGGTGGATATGACGTCGTCGACTACCGAGACATCGACCCGAGGTTCGGCACCCTCGATGACGCTCGGCGACTCACCACCGAGGCGCACGCCCGAGGCATCAAGATCATCGTGGACATCGTCCCCAACCACACCTCGAGCGGCCACCGCTGGTTCCGAGAGGCGATCGCCGACCCGATCGGCTCCGCGTCGAGGGACCGCTACATCATCCGGCCCGGCAAGGGTCCGGGTGGTGCCGAGCCGCCAAACAACTGGGTGGCCGTCTTCGGCGGTTCGGCATGGAGTCGTCTCGACGACGGCGAGTGGTATCTCCACCTGTTCGATGTCAGCCAACCGGACCTCGACTGGAACCACCCCGAGGTGCGCGCCGAGTTCCAAGACATCTTCCGCTTCTGGATCGACCTCGGCGTCGACGGCTTCCGCATCGACGTCGCCCATGGCCTCGTGAAGCATCCGGACTTCCCCGACGTCGAAGTCACCGGCACCGTCCTCGAGAGCGAAAACCTCTCCGACGGATCGCACCCGTTCTGGGATCGCGACGGCGTGCACGAGATCATCCGCGAATGGCGCGCCGTGCTCGACGAGGCGGAGGCCGCCGCGGGCCGCGATCTCATGATGGTGGCCGAGGCCTGGGTGCACCCGACGAGACTGCCCCTCTACCTGCGAGCCGACGAGTACCACCAGTCGTTCAACTTCGACTTCCTGACCTGCGGGTGGGATGCCGAGGAGATGCGGGGCGCGATCGACCGCGCCCTCGATGCCGCCATCAGCGTCGGCTCCACACCCACCTGGGCGCTCTCGAACCACGACGTCGTCCGCCACGCCACCCGCTACGGGCTGCCCGAGGGCACCAACTGGCGCGCCTGGCTGCTCGATGGACCACACGAGGCGCTCG
>JAYQAE010000069.1:0-9762 GCA_038136655.1 Ilumatobacteraceae bacterium | reverse complement strand
GTGGAAACCACCCTCTCAGCCCGCTCGGCGAGCTCCCCAGTTCAGTTGTGACACGTCGCCCGAGCGACACCGGTGAACTTACCCGCTCATCCCCCGACGAACGAGGCGAGCGCCGACTCGGCGAAGCGCGAGTTGTGACGATTCTGATGCCCAGTTCACCTTTGTCACAGGTTCACACTGTCAAACTGCCACTGGTGGCTGAGGTGACCGTTGGCACAGGATCGTGGCCAAGAAAGCGAACCTGGAGGGGCCAATGACCGCAACATCGAACCTCGGATGGAACACGTATGGCTCTGGTCTTGATGCCATGGGGCGCGACGGACAACCCGAGCACATCGAGGTCGGAAGCACCGGTCACGGTCAACTCAGAGTTCGCGTCGACGCCGTCGGGCTCTGCTTCTCCGACGTGAAACTGATCAAACAGGGAGCGGGCCACCCGAAGCTGTACGGGCGCGATCTCGCCAGCGAACCCACGCGACTCGGGCACGAAGCGACGGTCACCGTCCTTGAGGTAGGGGACCAACTCGCCGGCCAATACCACGTCGGTGAACGACTAGCGATCCAACCCGACATCCACGTCGACGGGGTCAGCACCGCCTACGGATACACCGTCCCGGGTGGACTCATCCAGCACCACCTCATCGGGCAGGAGGTACTCGGTGGCGACGAGGGCCCTTATGTGATCCCCGTGCCGGAGGGATGCGGTCTCGCGGACGCGGCGCTGTCAGAGCCTTGGGCATGTGTGGAGGCCGCCTACACGCAGCGACGGCGCCTAGAGCCACTGCCCGGCGGGCGCCTCCTCCTGCTCGCCGACGGGCCCGTTGAACGAGACATCGACCTCGCCGGCGCGGTCGACTCAGCAGGTCACATCACGCTCTTGGGAATCGAAGCTGAAATCGAGCAAACGGTTCGGCGCCTGAACGGTAACGCCGACATCGCGGTCGTCGAGGCGCTTCCCGACGGCATGGACTTCGACGACATCATCGTGCTCGAGCCGCGATCCGCGGAGCTCGTCAGCGAACTCGCTAGGCGGATCGCATTCCGGGGGGTGATGCTGCTCGCCGGAACACAACCCCTCGATGGGCGGTGCGCCATCGATCTCGGACGGATGCACTACCACTACACCGCCTATCTCGGCACTACGTCCCCCGTGATCCGGGAGGCCTATGGTCGCACTCGAAATCGCGCTGACCTCATCGACGGCGGGGTGGCGGTGTTCGTCGGAGCGGGAGGCCCGATGGGGCAGATGCACGTCCAACGTGCCCTCGAGTCCGAACGCGGGCCAGCGACCGTCATCGCCGTCGATCCCGACGAGGACCGTCTCGCAGTACTCCGCTCGCGACTCTCTGCCCTGGCCGAGAGAGTTGGTCGCCGCCTTGTCGTCATCGCCGGCGACGCGTCACAGGCGCGACCCCATGTGGTCGAAGCAAGCGGAGGCGCGATGGCCGACGACGTCGTCGTCTCCGTGCCGGTCGCGGCAGTCATGGAGGAAGCAGCCGAACTGATGGGTCCGACCGGGATGTTCGTGGCATTCGCCGGAGTGCCGAACGGCACTATGGGGAATCTGGATATGAGCAACGTGTACCTCGGTGCGGCGCAGTTCACCGGAACATCAGGGTCAGGCGTGCAGGATCAGGTCAACGTGCTCGCGAAGGTGCGAGCCGGGACGCTGTCGCCGTCACTCAACCTCGCCGCCATTGGCGGAATCGGAGCCGCCCGCGACGGGGTCAGGGCAGTCATGGAGGGGCGCTTCGCGGGGAAGGTGCTCATCTTCCCGCAGGTCGTCGGACTGCCGCTGGTCGGACTCGATGAGTTAGCCGATGTACTTCCCGAGGTCGCGAAGCATCTCGGCCCGAGCGGGGAGTGGACCGAACGGGCGGAGCAAGAACTCCTTGATCACTTCGGAGTGACCGTGTGAAGCTCGTGACCCTCACAGCGAACCCATCGCGCGATCTCAGCCTGCAGATCGCGCGAATCGCGCCGGGGGAAGTCACTCGAGCGAGCGCGGTCAACGACGTGCTCGGGGGCAAGGGCATCAACGTCGCGCGAGTGGCGGCCCACCAAGGGGCCGTCACCGTCGCCGTGCTGCCCTGTCGAGACGACGAGGTCGTCCGCGTGGAGAACGAGCTGACTTCGGCTCGCGTCGAGCCAAGCATCGTCTCGCGAGCAGGTGGTCTTCGAACCAACGTCACCCTCCTCGAGCCATCCGGTCGTAGCACCAAGGTCAACTCGCCCGGCGTGGAACTCGCTCCCAACGAGGTCGTCGCCCTCATCGAGCGAATTCTCGATGCTTCGGCCGACGCCGACGTCGTCGCCCTCTGCGGAAGCCTTCCGGCCTCCGCCCCCCATGCCCTGTACGCGATGATCGCCGAGCGTCTTCCCGACGCCGATGACCGGCTCATCGTCGATACGAGTGGAGCCCCGCTGGCCGAAGCGGTTCTCCGCCCGTCCCGGCTTATCAAGCCCAATCGGGAGGAGTTAGAAGCGCTCGTGGGCCGCGAACTGCCAAGCAGGAGCGAGGTCATCGCCGCGTGTCGGAAAGTGATGTCGACGGGCCCACGAAGCGTTTTGGTCAGCCTCGACCACGACGGCGCCATTCTCATCGATGCTGAGGGTGAGACATCATGTCCAGCACCAGTGGTCGACGTCGTCGACAGCACCGGTGCGGGAGACGCCCTACTTGGTGGGTTCTTGGCGGCCGGAACGTTCGACACGACAGCCCTCGAAGTCGGAATCGCCTGCGCCGCGCGGGTCCTCGGGCGAGTCGGTCCTCTCATCGCTGACAGTGATCCGAACATGAATGGAGCACATCAATGACCAAGGTCTTCCCGATCGAACCCACCGAGATGTTCGGAGTCGCGTTCTCCGACATGAAGCGTCAACCGCTTCCGCTTCTCGTTGGCGCTGCCACCACGTTGGGCACCTACGCCATTGCGCGACTGGCGGCGGCGCACTTTGAATCGGAAGGTCTCGTCGGTGTGAGCATCGTCACCGATCTCGCCGGGCTCATCGTTGCTTCGGTCGTCGCGCTCGCTTGGTACCGCGCGAGTCTCTCCGTGGCGAGAGGTGAATCAGCCGAACTCCTCGCCATGTTGCCGACGCCCGACCTCATTCGGACACAGGTCATCGCCAGTTTCTGGTTCTGGGCGGGAGTGTTCCTCGGCGCCAGATACCTGGCTGGTCTGCTCTCCATCGCGGTCGTCGTCTTCTATGGCTTCTATGGCTACGTCGTCGCCGACCGTCGACGACGATCGGGTCTGAAGGCTCTCGGTGAGAGTGTTCGTCTCGGAGAGGGCCTCCGGGTCGGCGTCTTCGCGGTGACCGCGTTGTTTCTCTTGTTGAACCTCGCCCCATTTATCGCCCTCGGATTCGCCGTGAACAACCTGACGATCGGCATCTCGCTCGCCGGCTTCCTGCTCACAGCGACGTTGTCGGTCTCGGCGGGAGCGGTGCTCTACGACAGTCTGTGCAAACGCCTCGATGAGGCCGAATCGACATGAGGAACGTTTCAGGCCTGATCGGCGCCACCGGTATCGCGATCGGCCCGGCGCGTCGCATCGACGATCAGGTACCCGAGGTCGAAACTGTTCACGACCCGATGGCGGCGCTTCAAGCGGCCGCGCAGCGAGTCGCGCAAGAACTCGAGGCGATCGCCGCCGACCTCCACGGCCTCGGCCGTAGCAACGCCGCCGAGATCATCGAGGCCCAGCGATTGATGGCAGTCGACCCAATGATGCTCGAATCGGTCACCTCAGGAATCAACGATGGGCTCGAGTTCGGCGAAGCAATCGCGAAAGCGGAAGCCGATCTCACCGCCATGTTCGACTCGATCGATGATCCGTACCTCGCCGCGAGGTCCGACGATGTCCGCGAGGTGTTCCGCCGAATCCGTTACGCCCTAAGTGGAACGCGCGCGCCCGATCTGGCCGCGAGTGCGGTGCCGTGCATCATTGTCGCGAGCGACCTCGGCGCCGGTGACGTCGCCAGGCTCGACAAAGATCGCGTCCTCGGTCTCGCCCTTGAGCGCGGTGGCCCAACCGGTCACGTCGCGATCGTCGCTCAGTCCCTCGGCATCCCGGCGATCGTTGGCGCCGCCGGTCTCTTGGCAGCGGTCAACGATGGGGACATCGTCATCATCGACGCCCAGAGCGGATCGGTCGTGGTCGATCCCGACCACGAGACACACCGGGAGGCGCTCAAACACCGCGACCGTCTCCACGACCGCAAGGACGCTGCCCGAGCCACTCGTGGTCGAGCGGTCGAGGTCGACGGGGAGCGGATTCAGGTCGCGGCGAACGTCGCCTCGATGTCCGATGCCGAGAGAGCTGCTGAAGTGATGGCAGATGGATCCGGTCTGGTGCGGACCGAACTGCTCTTTCCAGATGGTGCTCCACGGCCCTCTGTTGATCAGCAGAGCGCCGTGTATCGCGAGATCATCTCGAAAGTGTGTGGCACAACGGTGATTCGGACCTTCGACTTCGGCGGAGACAAGCCGAACGCCATGGTCGACATCGCGAATGAGGAGAACCCGTTTCTTGGAATCCGTGGAGCGAGGGTGTACGCCCACGACGGTTCGCTCTTCGAGGATCAGGTCGAGGCGATCATTCAAGCGGCTCAAGATCAGCAGGCGTCGATCATGCTCCCGATGATCACGGTCCCAGCGGAGTTCACGGCACTCCGTGCGACCATCGCGGAGATCGCAGCGCGTCTCAACGCACCTACCCCCCGGATAGGGATCATGATCGAAGTTCCGTCGATCGTCGTCACGCTCGACCTCGTCATCAACGACGTCGACTTCATCTCCGTCGGCTCGAATGATCTTTCGCAATACCTCATGGCAGCCGACCGGAGTAATCCCGCACTCGGCGACATGCATGACCCGCTGCAGCCCGCGCTGGTTCGCACGATCGCCGCTATCGCGGATACCGCACGCGGAGCAGGCGTGCCAGTGTCGGTGTGCGGCCAAGCCGCTGGAGACCACGACGCCGCTCCGCTCTTCGTCGCCGTCGGAGTCAACTCACTGTCCGTCGCGCCAGCGCTCGTCGATGAGGTGCGAGCGCGGCTCCTCGCCACCGATATTGCGCAACTCCGGTCGAGGGTCGGGGAGTTTCTCGGGCTTCGGAATGCTCAGTCGATCAGGAAGTTCCTCGCTGAGTTGGAACCGGCGACATGACGACAGTTCTTGACTCTCGGCAGGTACGCATCGCTCGTTGCCTGCTCGAATCTCCCGGGCCTTGCAGCACAGCACGTCTCGCCGAGCGCGTAGGGATGAGCGAACGAGTCGTGCGGTACCGCCTCGGTGGTGTTGAGCGCTTCTTTGCGGAGGAGGGGATCTCGACAATGAAGCGGCGCGGTGTCGGCATAGTCATCGAGGCATCGGAAGCTAAGCGGGCTCGCCTTCTCGCGTCACTTGAGGAGACCGGCGAGACGATTCGCGCATACGTCCCAGAGGAGCGAGTCTGGATCGCGCTCACCAAGTTGTTGTGGACGGCCCCGGCGCACCTCTCGATCGAGGTGCTCGCCGAGGAACTCCACGTGTCGACCCCATCGGCTCGTCGCGATGTACAACTCTGTGAAGCCTGGCTCGCCCGCCATCAGATACCGCTGAGTCGCCGACCCGGCCGCGGAGTCGTCACGCTTGCTTCGGAACGTCGCCTGCGGCAGGTGATGGTCCAGGTCCTGCTCGAAGCGGTCCCCGGCGAGGTCCTCGACGGGCTCATGAATCGTGGTGACCGTGGCGATGCGCGAGTAAGCACGCCGATCGGACTTCGCGACCGACTGCAGTCGATTCCTCTCCCCCAGGCGGCTGAGGCCGTCGCCGTCGGATCCGTGAGCGGGATCGATGAACGGTCTGACAACGCCAGGACCATGGCGATCTTCATGGCCTGCTCCATCGCGCGCATGCAGCAGGGGCACCACGTGGAGGTGGAACGCGGATTCGAACGCCTCATCGCGGGTCACCCTGTGGCCGACAGCCTGGAACCGATGACTGAGGCCATCGAGGAACTCGTCGGCGTTGAACTTTCGAAGTCGGAGCGAGCGTCACTTATCCAGTACGCGATCGGACTCGGAGCAGTCGAGTCAGTCGGCGACGGTCGGCGATCACGGCTGAGCCGTCTGGTCGAGGCGATCATGGAGGAGGCGTCGCAGTCTCTGCACCCGGCACTCCGAGAGGACCACGAACTTCGGCGCGGGCTTGCAGGCCACCTCGGGCGTCTTGCGGTCCGCCTGAAGCACGGGCTCCCGGTTCACAATCCGCTCCTCGATGACGTCGCCTCGCGGTTCCCCGACGTGTACCGCATCGGCCAAAAAATCGCGGGCGTGATCGAGGAGGCGACTGGCGCCGAGGTGCTGGACGCCGAGATCGGATTCATCACGATGTACCTGGCTGGGGCACTGGAACGGGCACGCCTTCGACCTCGCGCGCGAGGAGTGGTGGTGTGTCCGAGCGGTATGGCGACGGTGTGGGTACTCGTCTCGCGACTCCAGGCAGAGTTCCCTGGCCTCGAACTCGTGCACGCGGTCTCGATGGAAGACTTCCAAAAACTCAATGTGTGCGAATTCGACATCGTGGTCAGCACGGTGCCGCTCCAGGTCGATGAAGTGCCACTCGTGGTCGTCAACCCGCTGCTGGTCGACCAAGACGTCGCGTCGATCCGTCAGCACATCTGACGCACCGCCCCAGATGAGACGTTTGTCACAAGTTCCAAGTGACGTTTTGGCTCTGGTTGCCAACCTCGGTTGGTGGTCCAATGAGAGTGCTGTCTAGACCTTGGGGGGTACTGCGTATGCAACAGCGAATTCAGAAATTCGGGGGTTTCCTCGCGAGCATGGTGATCCCGAACATCGGGGCATTCATCGCGTGGGGCTTCATCACCGCCCTGTTCATCCCGACGGGATGGCTCGCGAAGACCAGCCTGGACTGGGACTGGGGCTCGATCACTGGCAACACGGTGGGGCCGATGATCAAGTATCTGTTGCCGCTGCTGGTCGCCTACACCGGCGGCAAGCTCATCCATGGGCACCGAGGTGGTGTACTTGGAGCGGTCGCGGTCATGGGCGTCATCGGCGGCGCGAGCTTCGAACTCGCCTCAGGAGCCACGGGCGATCCGCCTCAGTTCCTCGGCGCGATGCTCGTCGGCCCGCTCGCTGGTTGGGTCATGAAGAAGATCGACGCGTGGTTGGAGGACCGGACACCTGCGGGATTCGAGATGTTGTACAACAACTTCTCGCAGGGACTCGCGGGCCTCTCGCTCGCGATGATCGGGTACAGGATCATCGGACCGATCATGTCGGCCGTCGCCCGCGCTTTCGGCAACATGGTCGAGGGGTTGAGCGACGCGGGACTGCTCCCGCTGATGGACCTTCCGATCGAGGTCGGCAAGGTGCTCTTCCTCAACAACGCGATTAACCACGGCGTCCTCACGCCGCTCGGAACAACCGACGTCGCTGAGTCTGGTCGCTCGATCTACTACATGCTCGAGTCGAACCCCGGCCCTGGGCTCGGACTCCTTCTCGCGTTCTTCGTCGCGGGTAAGGGCCTCGCCAAGTTGTCGGCCCCCGGCTCGATGGTGATCCACTTCCTCGGTGGAATCCACGAGGTGTACTTCCCGTACATCCTGATGAATCCGGTCATGATCGGCGCGATGTGGGCAGGTGGAGTCTCCGCTGACATCGTCTTCATGATCACCGGTGCAGGTCTCGTCGGCCCACCCTCACCAGGAAGCATCTTCGCCTACCTCAGCCTGCTGCCAGCGAGCGCTGGGCCCGCGATCGGTGTCCTCCTCGGTGTGGCGGTCGGAGCGGCGGCATCGTTCCTCGTCGGTGTGGTGCTCCTCAAGATGTTCCCTGTCAAGGAGGTCGACGACACGGCTGATGATGTGTCGCTGGCCGATGCGATGGGAGGAGTCCCGGGTCTGCAGGGCTGATTACCTCCTGGTCCTGTAGAACCGACGGTCAGGTGTGCCGGGGGTGACCCGGCACACCTGACCGCATTTCAATCCACGGAGGAGATCTATGCCCGAGACCCCATCGATTGCGGCTGCTGACGTGAAGCTCATCGTGTTCGCCTGTGAGGCGGGCATGGGATCGAGCGTCATGGGGGCAAACCAACTCAGGAAGCTGGTCAAGAAGGCGGGGGTCGCGGCAGAGGTGGTCCATTGCCCGGTCGGCCAACTTGACGAGAGGGCCGACATCGTCGTGGTGCACAAGGGGCTCGCTGCACAGGCGAAGTCACGGCTGCCGAGCACGGTGATCATTCCGTTCACCATGTTCATGAACGATCCGGCGGTAACCGGGCTCGTCAAGCAACTCGCCGGCGGCGAAGCCATCACATCGAGGTTGTGACCGTGGGCGCAGAGGCTCTCCTCCGTCGGGAGGACATCGTGCTTGGTGTCTCGTTGCAGGACAGCAGCGAAGCCGTAGATCTCGTGGGCCAGATGCTGGTCGCGAACGGCTCGGTCACCGAGGAATACGTGGCTGGGATGCACCATCGTGAGCAGGTCGTGTCCACCTACCTTGGTAACGGCGTGGCCATGCCGCACGGTGTGTCGGAGGTGCGAGGCGCCATCAAGCGCACCAGCGTCGTCGTGGCGCAGGTGCCTGATGGCGTCGATTGGGATGGCGGCAGCGCGCGAATCGTTATCGGTCTCGCTGCCGCGGATGACGAGCACCTCACACTGCTCGCGCACTTCGCCGAGATCCTGATGGATGAGGACATCGTCGACACGCTCGCGACCAGCGATGACGTCGACTACGTTCACGCACTTCTCTCACCCCGAGCGAGCGCACATGGTTGAGTTCACCACGGTCGTGCGATCGGCAGCCGGTCTCCACGCTCGGCCAGCAGCTCAACTGGTTGCCCTCGCATCGTCCTTCTCAAGCACTGCCCGCCTCGATTCCGGTGGACGCAGCGCGGACTTGAAAAGCATCATGAGCCTTCTGGCACTTGGAGTCACGACGGGCACGCAGGTGACCGTGTCGGTCGATGGAGCTGACGAAGTCGCCTGCGCCGAGGCATTGGAGAAGTTCATCCAGGAGGACCAGTGAGCCGACTCGGTAGAGAGGAGCTCTTGGAGGCCGCGCAGAGCGCGCTTGGAGCCTCCACCGACGAGACAGGCGCGGGTGACCTCGTGTGCGACCGAGGGGTCGTGCTGATAGCCGCGGACCCGGCTGAGTTCCGCGCCGTCTTCAAACGCGCGAAGAAGCTGTCGGGGTACAAGTGGGTCGTCATCAACCGCGCAGACCTCTTCGCCGCGAATCCCGCATCGCTCGGGAGCAAGGCGGGAATCCTTGATGCTGAGGGAAAGATTCTCAAGAACGCCGATGTGCCGCGTCGGTCGGTGTGACCGGAGTCAGGATCGGAGTTCGCGTCGGATCGTCGCGACGAGCATGTCCTGAGCAGGGTGCCCCTGACCGTGAGGGAACGGGCCGAGTCGTCCCAGCACCATGATCAACTCGGCGATCGCGACATCGGTCAGCCCGGTCGCCGTCGAGGCGACCGACTCCACCAGCAAAGTGTTGGCTTGATTCGTGTCCCAGCGCCACGCGACGAATCGGTCCCCTGAGTCGGCAATCGCGTACCCGAGCGCTGAGTGAGCGTCGACGGAGAAACTCGGCATCGGGTCAGCGGAGCACCCAGTTCTCGAGCGCCGACTCGGCGCCACCGAGATCGTCGCGATCGAGCGCGGTCAGACGGCTGATATACGACACCGAGACGAACCCAGCCTCCACCGCGCCACCATCGGAATCCGGTGGCAACTC
>JAYQAE010000068.1:313-9798 GCA_038136655.1 Ilumatobacteraceae bacterium | reverse complement strand
CCGACACGATCGCTGTGAGACCCTCGCGAATGTCCTCGCCGGTGAGGTTGTCGTCTTTCTCCTTGAGGAGGTTCTTGCCTCGCGCGTACTTATTGACCACCGAGGTCAGCGCGGTCCGGAACCCCTCGACGTGCATGCCGCCCTCGATGGTCGAGATGCCGTTGGCGTAGCCGTGGATGCCCTCGTGGTAGCCGGTGTTCCACTGCACGGCGATGTCGAGCATCTGTCCGTCATCGTCGGTGTCCTCGAACTGGCAGACCTTGGAGAACAGCGGCTCCCTTGAGGAGTTGAGATGTTTGACGAAGTCGACGAGACCGCCCTTGTACTGGAAGGTGACCTCCTGCTGTCGACCCTCGCGCTCGTCGACGAAGACGATCTCGAGACCGCGGTTGAGGAAGGCCATGATCTGGAGACGGTCGAGCACCGTGCGAGCGACGAACTCGGTGCCCTCGGCCTGGAAGATGGCCGGATCGGGCCAGAAGGTGACCGAAGTGCCGGTGCTGCGCCCGCGCTTCGGGGTCTCGCCCGACTGCTTCATCTTCCCGCTCGGCTTGCCGCCCTTGGTGTACTCCTGCGTGTATCGCTTGCCGTCGCGATCGATCTCGATCATGAGGCGCTCGCTCAGTGCGTTGACGACGCTGACACCGACGCCGTGGAGACCTCCCGAGACCTTGTAGCCCTCGCCACCGAACTTGCCGCCCGCGTGGAGCACCGTGAGTACCACTTCGGCCGCGCTTTTCCCCTTGTGCGGACCCGACGGGTACGGATCGACAGGGATGCCTCGACCGTCGTCCTCAACCCGGCATCCGCCATCGGCAAGCAGGACGACCCTGATTCTCGAGCAGAACCCCGCCATCGCCTCGTCGACGGAGTTGTCGACAACCTCCCAGATCAGGTGATGGAGGCCCGCCAGACCGGTCGACCCGATGTACATGCCGGGACGCTTCCGAACCGGGTCGAGACCCTCGAGGACTTGGATGTCCTTCGCGCCGTAGTCGGTGGTTGGCTGGGTGGTGTCAGTGGACACTCGTTACCTCGTGTTCGGTGGGTCGCTGGTCGGTCGTAGTGGCGGCAGGGTCGGGGTTTCGGTGACGTCTCCCGGGGGTGCGGCCGAGGGCTCTAAACAGGGCGTTCTCGGGGCCTCACTGAGCCGGGAAATACCTGCTCAGACTACCAGTCGGGTGTTGCGCGGTCTGGGCAATCGGACGGGGTGTGACACCTGTCCGAGGACACTCCCAGCAGACTGCGCACTGCCGTTGACAGGCCCCGCGGTCGAGAGCTCAGAGGCCGAGTCCGGCCTTCACCGCAGCGGCCACCCGCGCACCATCAGCACCCGATCCGACCCGGGCTCGGACCGCCTTCACGCACTCCCCCATGGCCCGTCCCCCGGATGCGCCGGAGGCGACCACCCGGGCTACCTCCTCGGCAACGATGGCTGCCAACTCCCCTTCATCCATCGCCGCTGGCAAATACCGCTCGATCACCGCGAGCTCGGCTCGTTCCGACTCAGCGCGATCTGATCTCCCCGCCCCTTCAAACACCTCAGCCGCCTCAGCGCGTCGCTTGGCCTCCGAACGGAGCACATCGATGACTTGGTCGTCCGACAGTTCCACCGCGCTCTCACCAGCGACCGACGCGGTCGAGATCGCCGAAATCACCAACCTGAGCGTCGACACCGTGACCTCATCGCGGGCCTTCATCGCCGCGGTCAGATCACTGCGTATCCGGGCACTGAGTTCGCTCATGGCTCCATCATGCCCCGTCGCCAGTTGAGGTTCGCCGGCCCCGTCGGGCGACGCGCGTCTCGACGCGGTCGACCTCCACTCCGACCTCAGCGCGGAGTCGATCAACCACCTGGCCACTGAGGAACTCGAACTGGGTGGCCCATGCCGGTTCATCAACCTCGACCACGAGGACTCTCGACTCGAGTCGAACCGGGCGCACATGTCGCGCGACGAGATCACCAACGATCTCCTCCCACCGACCGAACAGACCCCCGACCTGGTGTCGATCAGGGCCCCGCAGCCCCTTCAGGACGCGGTCGAGGGACTCCGACAGCGGCCTGAGTCCGTCTTCCACAGGGCTGACCGTACCTTGGTCACCGGTCACCGGTCACCGCCCCGTCGGCGATGTTGATCACCCGTTCCGGTCGGGCCGCATCGGGAAGCGGCGATGCCGATGTGATCACGATCTGACCGGCCGGCAGGTCGTCGAGGAGCGCTGTCGCGCGCCCCTCATCGAGCTCGGAAAGGACGTCGTCGAGCACGAGGATCGGAGTGGAGCCCACCCGCTCCGCGATCAGTCGATGAGCGGCTAGGCGGAGAGCGAGGGCCAGTGTTCGTTGCTCACCCTGAGAGGCATGCGTACGGGCCGGCATATCGGCGAGAAGCACGTCGACGTCGTCACGGTGCGGTCCGACGGTCGAGACCCCCCGGCGGAGGTCGTCCTTCCGTGACCGACTGAGTGCCTCAGCTAGACCAAGTCGCCGCCATTCCGGGTCGTAGTCAAGAACCACCACCGCCTGCACGCCAGCGAGGCGTGAGTAAGCCTCGACCACGAGTGGCTGCAATCGTTCGACGAGCGCCGCTCGCTCGGCCCCCATTCGATCGCCGAGTTCAGCCATCCGCCCGTCCCACACGTCGAGGGTCACGGCGGTCGCCTCGTCGAGTCGACCACCGGATTGCTTGAGAAGCACATTGCGTTGTCGGATAGCGCGGTCGAGATCGCGTCGGAGGGCGTCGTTCCGGGTAGCGAGCGCGGTCAACGTCACATCAAGGAACCGGCGCCGATCCCCCGGCGCGCCTTTCACCAGAACCAGATCATCCGGAGAGAACACCGACGTCCTGATCACGCCGAGGAGATCCCGCGTTCGGGGCAGACGTTGCCGATTGACCTGAACCCGACTCGGTCCGGTACGAGCGATCTCACATTCGATCAGTGATCGCCGACCGTCATCATCGATCACCTCAGCCCTCACATACGCCCGATCCGCGCCACGCCGCACCAGGGCATCGTTCGGTGCTCCGCGGAAACTCTCGAGGGTCGCCAGGAACGAGATCGCCTCAGCAAGGTTCGTTTTCCCCTGACCGTTGCGACCGAGGATCGCGGTGGTACCCGCGGTCAGCGCGATTTTGAGTTCTTCGTAGTTCCGGAAGTCGACGAGTTCGACGGAGTCGACGAGCACGGAGCTCAGGGAACCCGGACGGGCATGAGGAGGTAGAGGTACTCGTCGTGTCCCGATCCGCGGAGCACCGCTGGCTTCATGGGATCGATCACCGCGATGACCACCTCGTTACCAGCGACCGCGTCGACGCCGGCCGCGAGATACTCGGGGTTGAACGCAACCGTCATCTCCTCGCCGGCATAGGAGGCGTCGAGATGCTCACTCGCCTCGCCGACATCGGTAGTGATTGCCGACAACTGCAGTTGGTCCGCGCCGAGCAACAGGCGCACCGGTGTCGTCCCCTGGGCGAGGATCCGCACACGGCGCAAGGCCTCGAGTAGCGCATCACGACCGACCGTGACAGTGTTCGGATACGAGGCGGGGATGAGATTTCGGTAGTTCGGGTAGTCCCCCTTGATGAGCCGGGTCGTGATCCGGACATCACCGATCTCGAAGACGGCATCGAGTTCACCAAGATGGACCCTCATCTCCTCGGCGCTGCCAAGGAGTCGCTGGACCTCATTGAGCGCCCGCGCTGGCACCAGCACCTGCTCACCCGATCGCATCAAGGAACCCTGCGGCAGGTCACGGACCGCAAGCCGGTAGGAGTCGGTCGCCGCGAGCTTCACTCCATCATCGTCAGCCGCGATAAGCACGCCGGTGAGCACAACCCTTCCCTCATCAGGACTGGCAGCCCGAACGACCTGCCGGAGCGCGTCCGCCATATCAGCCGCGGACACCGTGAACGGTTCGGCCGACGGCTCCCCGAGCGTCGGGTAGTCAGCCAGGGCCAAAGGACGAACGGAGAACTCACTCCGTTGCGCTCTGATCATCATCTGCTCGTCGGTCAACTCGACCTCGACGCTTCCAGCCGGCAACGACTTCACGATGTCAGCCGTAAGTCGGGCTGGAACGACCGCTGACCCAGTGGCATCCGATCCGACGGGAACCGACGCCCGGATCGTTAACTCGAGATCCGTACCGGTGACGGTGAGGACCCCGTCGGCGACATCGAGTCGCACTCCGGACAGCACAGGGGAGGTGCCACCGGAGTTGGTCGCTCCGCGACTCGCGGTGGCCAGAACGTCAGCCAGGATTTCTCGCTCACAACGGAACTTCACGGATGCCGCCCTTCTCCCCTTCTGGGATGTTCAAAGACCAGTAGCGATAGTAGGTGCTGTGGATTGGGGACAGAGGGGCATCGTCCCAGCGTGTGGAGTGAAATCGACCACACAGGTTGTGCGACCGTCGTCCACTGCGGATGGATGACATGTCTGTCGTTCTGTGGATTCCTGTGGGTTGTTCACCTGACGTCCACATCGCGTTCACCGGTGCATCCACAGCGGCTGTGGGAAACCCTCGGATCACGATTTGAGCCTCTGGAGCAGGTCGGTGACCTGCTCGTAGATCTGCTTCCGCTCACCCATCTGGCGTTGGATCTTCTCGACGGCGTGAATAACCGTCGTGTGGTCGCGCCCACCGAAAAGCCTGGCGATGCTCGGATAGCTGAGATCGGTCAGGTCACGGAACACGTACATGGCGATCTGGCGGGCGGTGACGAGTGGCCGTTGACGTGACTTGCCCCTCAACGCATCGACTTCAAATCCGAGGATCTCCGCGATTTCCTCAAGGAGTTGCATGTCGGTTCTGGGACGCTGCACCGTGTCGGACAAGAGGTCGGACAGGAGGTTCTGGGCGAGTTCGGTGGTGATCGGTCGGTCATGGAGGCTGGCGAAGGCCGTCACGCGGATGAGCGCACCTTCGAGCTCACGGATGTTTGTTGAGATGTTCGATGCGATGAATTCCAGGGTCTCGGCGGGCACCTCTACCCGGTCCCGCTCCGACTTGTTGCGCAGGATCGCCAAGCGGGTCTCAAGGTCGGGCGGCTGGATATCGGTGATAAGGCCCCACTTGAACCGTCCGCGGAGGCGCTCCTCGAGGGTGGGGATGGCGTCGGGCATGCGGTCACTGGAGAGCACGATCTGTTTGTTCGCGCCGTGCAGCGAGTTGAAGGTGTGGAAGAACTCCTCCTGGAGGCCCTCTTTACCCTCGAGGAATTGGACATCGTCGATCAGCAACACGTCGACCTCGCGATAGCGACGACGGAGTCCGGCCATCGAATTGGAGCGGATCGCGTCGACGTACTCGTTCATGAACGACTCGGTGGAGACGTACCGGACGACGTAGTGGCGGTAGTGATGATGGACGTAGTGGCCGATCGCGTGGAGCAGGTGAGTCTTCCCGAGACCCGCTGATCCGTAGACGAACAGCGGGTTGTACGACCTTGCCGGCGTCTCGGCGACGCGTTGGGCGGCCGCGAGGGCGAACTGGTTGGACGCTCCCTTCACGAACGTGTCGAAGGTGTAGCGGGGGTTCAGGCCCGCGTCTGATGTGGCGTCGCGCTCGGCACCAACGGTGATGGTGGTGTCGGCGTCATGTTGCTCGACCTTCGGCGCGTCGGGCTCGACGTCCTCGGGGGCGATGACGACCTCGAGTTCGAGCTCTGGATGGCCGACCTCAGCCAATGCCTCATTGACGAGCTGGAGGTACCGGGACTGGATTCGCTCACGTGCCAACGAGTTGGGAACCTGCAGCACGAAGCGGATCTCATCGCAGTCCACCGGCACGGCATCCGCGAACGTAGAGAACCAGACGGCCTCGTTCAACTGCTCGCGGAGGACTCGGACCACCGATTCCCACAAACTCTCCTGCTCGACCACCAAGAGCCCCACGTCTTCCCTCTGCCTCTCGATCACAACCGCTCTGACCTGCGGTTTTCGGACTCCTCGCCCGTTTTGACTACAACGATGTAACTCTCCACACGGATATCCACAGGTGTGGACAACCATGTGACCTCGTGAAACCTCGAGGTCTGTCCCCTCGGCCGGATCAACTGGAGCTCCGATCCAAGGAACTCCCGCCGACACGACGGACAGAGGAAATTAGCACCCCGAGGCGCCTGTGGAAAACCCCCAGTTCAGGGCATGAAATCAGGGCCGTGTTGTGCTCGACCATCCTCGCGCCGTAGCCTTGCGTGACGGTCTGGCCTGCATCGCCGACCGCCACGACAGACGGTCGGTTCCCGCTTCGGGGATGGCCCGGGAACCCAGGAGAACGCAACAAGATGAAGCGCACATTTCAACCCAATGCTCACCGTCGCGCCAAGAAGCACGGCTTTCGTGCCCGCATGAGCACTCGAGCCGGTCGTGCGGTGCTCAAATCCCGCCGCGCAAAGGGCCGCGCGCGGCTCTCGGCTTGATCCATCGCGTCCGAACCCGCCGCGAGTTCTCTCTGCTGTCCTCCGGACGGCGGGTCCGCACGGAGCTGCTCTGGTGCACGCACTCCCCCGACGACTTACTACCGAGTCCACAGTTGGCGTTCGCCATTGGTCGTGGTTTCGGCTCTGCTGTCCATCGCAACCGGGCTCGGCGTCGGCTGCGCTCAGCGATCCTCGCTCGCCATACGTCGAACCCGTTGCGACCTGGGCGCTATCTGGTGGGGATCACACGTTCGACGACAGCACAAACGTTCCCCTCTCGATACTTGGTGATCGAGAACGAGGTCGCCGAACTTCTCGAGAAGACCGAACGATGCAGCAACGCCTGATCTCCATGGTGCTCTGGTACCAACGGGCGTTCCAATGGCGTCCCTCACCTTGTCGGTTCACGCCCTCCTGCTCGAACTACGCCCTTGAAGCACTGGACGTGCACGGCGCGGGCCGAGGACTCTGGCTGACGGCCCGACGCTTGCTGCGCTGTCGACCTTTCGGCCCGTCGGGTTTCGATCCGGTGCCTGAACCGCATGACCACTCACACAACGTGGAGCTGACATGACCATGACCCTGGCTTTCTTCTTCGAGGGGCCGGCGGCCCTTCTGAACTGGCTCTACACCGCGACTGGGAGCTACTTCGTCGCCATCTCCCTCATCGCGGTCATCGTCATGGCCATTGTCACCCCACTGACGCTCAAGAGTACCCGAGGCATGCTCGAGATGCAGCGTCTCGCCCCGGAGATGCGCCGCTTGCAGACGGAGTACCGCTCCGATCGGCAGAAGCTCAACGAAGAGATGATGAAGCTCTACCAGGAGCACAAGGTCAACCCGATGGCCTCGTGTCTGCCTCTGCTCGCGCAGATGCCCGTCTTCATCGTGATGTTCCGCATCCTCCACGACGCGACCTATGTGCCGACCGGGGACAACGAGCGGATCGCCCGGGCAGTCCTTGCCTCGGTGGGCGCGCAGGACCAGACCATCGGGTTCCTCCCCCGCTATTTGTCGACCTCGTCGGAGATGTACCTCTCGTTGGTCCGTCAGACCGAGATGAACTCGTGGGGACTCGATCTGTCGAAATCAGCGCAGATCATGCTGGGCGAGAACTTCGGCCGGGGACTGCTGTACGCGGGACTCGTCGCGATCCTCGGACTCCTCTACTTCTTCCAACAGCGGATGGTCGCCGCCCGAGCGACGCTCAGCCCGACGATGTCGGAGACGCAGCAGAAATTGATGCAGTACCTGCCGGTGTTCTTCGCCGTGTTCCAGATTTTCTTCCTGCTCGGTCTCGTCGTCTACTACATCATCCAATCGGTTCTCCGAATTCTTGTTCAGGCCTACATCACCCGCCGGTTCTACGCGGGCGACGAGTCGCTCGGCCGACAAGCTCAGGCGGCCAGCGTGAAAGCCCGCGAACTGTCCAAAGCCGACGGTGGAGGCGGTCTGCTGGCCCAGGCCAAGCGGGACCTCTCGGGCGCCGGTAAGCCCGATGATGAGAAGTCGTCAAGGCCGTCATCGAAGAAGGCAAGTTCGGCCGACAAGGGCCGGAGACGCCCGACGTCGCAGTCATCAGGGGGAGCGAAGCCGTCGCCTTCGAAGCGCACGGGCGGTGGACGCCCCTCCGGCGGAGCGTCAAGGACGGCCGATCTCAAGCGACCAGGTGGCAGTCGAAAGCGCTGAACACGTAGATCTCAGGACCGGCGGCATACCGCCGACGACATGAATGGAGGACCCATGGAATGGGTGGAGACAACCGGTAAAACCATCGAGGAGGCGACCGAGCAGGCACTCGATCGACTCGGCGTCGATGTCGACGAGGTCGATATCGAGGTGTTGGAAGAGCCGAAGAACGGTCTTTTCGGTAAGACCCGAGGTGAGGCGAGGATTCGCGCGAGGGTGAAGCCAGCCGAGGTTCGACCGAAGGTGGACCGCCGTCGGAGCCGGGATCGTAAGGCTCCGCGCTCAGGTGAGGCGAAGCCGGCTACTGACAACTCTCGTCAGGAGAAGTCCGGTTCGGGTGACCGATCAACGGGCGGTCGTGGTCGTTCGGGTGGACGGTCCCAAGACCGGCGTCCCCCACGTGAGGAACGTTCCGGTGATCCAGTCGACCCGGCGTTGGTCGGCGAGGCTGCGGTCTCCTTTATGGAGGGACTGACCGCGGCCTTCGGCTTCGAGGCGACGGTGGAACTACAGCGCGAGGACACCGATCTCGAGGTGACGGTGAACGGCTCTGAGCTCGGCCTGATGGTCGGGCACGGAGGGCGCACGCTCGTCGCGATCCAAGATCTGGTTCGGGTGGCGGCTCAGCGGCGACTCGGTGACCACGACACGCACCTCCGAGTGGACATCGCGAAGTACCGCGAGCGCCGCCGCGCCAGCCTTGAGGCGTTCGCGAAGCAGATCGCGGAGCGCGTCAAGGAGAGTGGCCGGCCGGTCGCGGTGGATCCGATGTCCTCGGCCGACCGCAAAGTGCTCCACGACGTTCTCGCTGAGATCGAGGGTGTGAGCAGCCGGTCGGAGGGAGAGGACCCCGACCGACGGGTGCTCGTGAGCCCGGAGTGAACCGCGGAGGGGCCGAATGAACGGTTCCAACGGCCCTGATCAGGGCGACTTGACCGAGGCGTTGCGCATCGCGCAACGCCTCGGTGTCATTTCCGCCAGCGATCTCGATCGCGAGATCACCCTCTGCGAGCGCTTCGCGGCGATGGTTCCACGTGAAACCACCAGCCTCCTAGATCTTGGATCTGGCGGAGGATTGCCGGCCCTCGTGATCGCTGTTCATCACCCCGAACTCAAGATGCTCCTGGTTGAGCGTCGTGAGAAACGCGCGGACATCCTGCGGCGGCAGGTGGCTCGGCTCAATTTGTCGCCACGGGTGGGGGTCGTGTGCGCTGACACCGACACCCATCACGCCACCGGTGAGTGGGCGGGTCAGTTCGACGTGGTGACCGCACGCAGTTTCGGAACGCCTCAGCAAACCACTCGAGCAGCAGGTCATTACCTCAAGCCAGGTGGTCTACTCCTCGTCTCTGAGCCCCCTGGATCGACAGGCGC
>JAYQAE010000068.1:0-303 GCA_038136655.1 Ilumatobacteraceae bacterium | reverse complement strand
TTCACCCTCGGATCCGTCGACGGAGGGATCGCGGTCCTCCGCCGCACGTAGTGGTTTCGTGATCCCATCCGAATGTTTCACGTGGAACATCGCTGGTTGATGTGATCCGTGGTCAGCACCCTGAAGTGGGGGTCGATGGTTTCACGTGAAACCTCGCCAGGGTGCTTGCCCGTGCAACGCCGAACGGGCAGGATGTACCCACCATGAGTGATGCCGCCAATCCCCCTAGTGATACCCATCAGGCCAAAACACTCCCCCGGGTGATCGCCATCGCCAACCAGAAGGGCGGGGTTGGGAAGACCA
>JAYQAE010000067.1:0-9968 GCA_038136655.1 Ilumatobacteraceae bacterium | reverse complement strand
CAGGATCTGTGCACGGGAGACGGCCTCTGCGAAGAGATCGCCCCTGACGTCTTCACCCTCCTCGACGATGGCCTCGCCTATGTGAAGGAAGGCGACAAGATCTTCGCGACCGCGAAGGGCAACCCGCAGGGCGCCGACGGCCTCGCTGAGATTCCGGAGGGCCAACTCGACGGGGTCATCGAGTCCGCCGAGGAATGCCCCGGCGAGTGCATCTTCATCGAGCCCTGATCGATTGCTGACGCTCAGCCGTCGCGAGCGATTCGCTCATCGGATCGGCCGAGAAAACGCGCCACCGTCAAGAAGCCGGTGTGCGCGACCATCCGATGGTCGGGTCGCACCGCCTGGCCCTCGACGTGCCATCCGCGATGGAGCACCTCGATGGTGCGATTCTCGATCCACCGTCCGCGTAGGGCCTCGCGTGTCTGCGAGGCCTGCATGATCGATGGCGTGTAGGCCAGGAGGATTCCCCCGGGTCTCAGCACCCGCTCGGCATGAGGAACGACCTGCCACGGCTCCGGGAGGTCGAGAACGATTCGGTCGAACGGTCCGAGATCGACGTCGATGCCGGCGTAGGAATCAGCGACGCTCACGTGGTACCGATCGAGCGACTCCTCGCCGAGGAACGAGCGGACGTTCGTCCTCGCGCGGTTAGCGAAGTCCTCTCGGACCTCAAAGCCAACGATCTCCGCGCCGGCTCGAAGCATCGCGGTCGACAAGGCCCCCGAGCCGAGCCCGCTTTCGAAGACGCGCATTCCCGGTCCGATATCGGCGAGCATCAGAATCGGAGCGAGATCCTTCGGGTAGATCACCTGCGCTCCGCGGGGCATCTCGAGCACGAAATCCTCGAGCGTCGGTCGGAGCACCGTGTACTCCGCCGCCTTGGTGCTGACGACCGTGACTCCCTCAGCGCGACCGATGATCTCGGAATGGGGGACGAAACCCGCGTGACTGTGGAACTCACCACCGTCGCGAAGTTCGACCAGATAGCGCCGTCGTTTCGCGTCGAGCAGCAGGACTCGGTCGCCGATGGCGAAGACCCGTTGCGTCGCGGACATGCTCACTCCCCTCCCCATTGCGCGTCGAAGGCTCGACGCGCGGTCCGATTCAACACCATGCGAACGGCCACCGGCTCATGGGAGGAGGCGGTGGACTCGAGGCGACAGAACGCACAGGGTGTTTCCGAGCTCGATGATGGCGCGCCGCATGACGGGCACGCCTCAGGTGCACCTTGGCTCTGTGGTGCGGACCTGATGAGCGGAGCCATCCGATCGAGGAAGCCGAGGTAGAAGGACGCCTTCGTGCCCGGAGAGCGCTCATCCATCTCGTTCAACGTCTCCTTGTAGCCGGAGTGCCGATTACCGATCGCCATCGGACACTCCTCCACCACGTAGTCGATTCCACGGATCACGCACCAGGCAGCCATCTCCCGTTCCGTCAGGCGAATCAATGGTTTGACCTTCCGGGGGAATCCGTGACCCGCTTCGAGCACGGGAAACTGACGGGCGAGGTAGTCGACGTCCCACCGAATGGTGTTACCAAGCAACACCGCCGCCTCGTCATCGAGGTTGTGACCGGTTGCGAGGACGTCATAGCCGAGGCGCGCCGTCTCACGGTCGAAGATGTGCCGCTTCGAGAGCCCGCAGGCCGAGCAGGGCACCCGTCGAGTAGCACGGGCGGCGGTCGGGATGTCGAAGCCGTGGTCGGCGCGAAGGTCGACCGTGTGGAGCGTTAAGCCGCGATCCGCCGCGAACTCACACGTGATCCGGTGGCTTTCATCGCTGTACTCGCCGATTCCGAGCCCGATGTAGAGCCCGTCCGCCCGATAGCCGAGCTCAGTCAGCATGTCCCAGAGGGCCAAGGAATCCTTGCCCCCGCTGACCGCCACCAGAATCCGAGCGGACTCATCGAACATCGCGTAGTCGGAGATAGCGCGTTGCACCTGTCGAACGCAGAGTTGCTGGAGATGGGTGGCACAAAAGTTGGCGTTGTGCCGTGGGAGGTCGACGACCGCCGCCTCACCGCAAGATCGACACTTCGACACTCAGCCCCCTGAGATCACGGGTCGGATCTCGATCACGTCGCCGTCCTCGAGCATCGTGTCGGACGGCACGAGTGTTCCGTTGCGGATGATGAGATGTCCCTCGCGGCTGAGTCCGAGATCGTGGAGCACAGCGTGAGCTGCTCTCCCGCCGGCCATCTCCACCTCGCGCCTCGGCTGGCGCAGGCGCACGATCACGCGGGCCGTCTCCGCGAGGTTCGGATATCGAGGCCCTGACCTCGCTTGAGGCGCTGCACCGTCACCTTCTCGGGACGACGACGCACCGCTCGAGTCACGAACCGAGCGAACACGACCGACCACCCGACGAACCTCCAACCGGGTTGCGCGCGGACGACACCTCGTCGGACAGCGGTCCTCGCGAGCGATGTCGGCGATGGAAGGCCCACGACGCGGCTCAGACTCGTCGGATCTCGACGAAGGTCGTCCGCCTGCGACCCACCCGGCGACCGAGGAGGTAGGCGACTACCAGTACGGTCACGCCGACAACGGCACCGACGGTCACGAGGGTCTGACGGCGATCGTCGATGGCGCCGCGAAGTCCGTCTTGGAAACCCTGAAGGGTCTCGCGAAGGTCCTCTTTAGAGGAGAGGGTCTCAGTCTCGGTGGCCACGGTCATCCTCCTGATCGGTACGGGCGAGGTGATCCCGGTTGATACGCGTCAGCGTGAGGATGAGAAGCGCGATCGCCAGCGCAAACACGATCAGATACGGCACCCAGGACCACGCCCAACTGTCGCCGACACCGGCCCATTCGGTCTGGATCGCTCGCAGAGCACCAAGCAGCATCAGCAGGGCTCCGGATCCGACCAGCACGGCGCCGATCGCGCCCCACAGGATCCACCGTCCCGCGCCGCGCAGTGGCCCGATGGTCTGGTCCTTCGCGTAGGCGATGACCGCGTCGACGACCTCGCTCACGCTTGGATTTCGCCGCTCCGACATGCCCTATTCCTACCAGCAGAGGAACGACATGCCGCCGACGGCGACCGGATCACCCCTCAGAGAAGCGCAGTATCGCCTCGAGATCATCAAGCGCATGGCCGACCGCCGTAACTCTCTCCCCCGGGTCGGTCAGTCGCAGGAG
Source organism: Ilumatobacteraceae bacterium (assembly GCA_038136655.1). GTDB lineage: Bacteria > Actinomycetota > Acidimicrobiia > Acidimicrobiales > Ilumatobacteraceae > Casp-actino5. Next base: position 6,829 of record JAYQAE010000067.1, on the reverse strand, counting down.
TCGCTGGCGATCAACCTCCGAGATCGGGGCGATCGCGCCGGCTACGAAGGTCGGGCATACGGTGGTCTCTCCCGGGTGCTCCACGTCGTGACCGGCCCGCCTCGCAAGATCGACCGCTCGCCCGATCAAGGTCTCCCCGTCGAGCGGCGTGTCGCTCCTAACGTCGATGAGCGGTGTCACCTTCGCTACGGGGTAGGGATCATCGGGCAACCACTCGGCGACCTCGAACCGATCCGTGCCCACCGTGAGCAACGTGTACCGGCCGTCCTCAAGCACGCGGAGGTCGAGCACCCGAGCGAGTGTGCCCACCTCGGAGCGGGTCTCGCCACCCCCGCTCTCCCGTCCACGCTCGATGAGGACCACACCGAACGCCATCTCGTCATCTCTGGCGAGCAGATCGCCGATCATTCGCCGATAGCGAGGTTCGAACACATGCAGCGGAAGCACGGCACCGGGAAGCAGGGCGAGGCCGAGAGGGAACATCGGTGTCGGTTCCACGCGGTGACCCTAGGTGTCCGGCGGGCGCTGAGTCGGACGGTGCGCTCAGGGAGAGATCTCTCGGATCGACACGAGGTCGAGTGGATCCGAGATCAGAGCGAGCGCATTGGAGATCACCGACGCAGAACCAATCGCAGCGACCGCGGGACCCTCACCGACGACGCCGAGCACGTCGCTCTCAGCGGCAAACGGGACGAGACCGTCGGGAAGCAAATCTCGGGCGCGCTCCCACGCGGCAAGCAAGGCGCCGCATGAGACACGGTTGTCCGGACCGAGACCGGATCCGTCGGTCATCGAGACCCCTGCAGCACCCCAGGAAGCCACGAGATCGGCGATGGTCTCGACCCCGGCGGACCGCGTCCCGCGACCAGAGACCCGCACTCCGATCTCCTTGAGTACGAATTCGGCGATATCGGCGTCGCCGGTGTTGAGCATGCCCGCGAGGACCCGCGATAGCGGCTCGCCTCGGACGGTGGCTACCGCGGGCACGTCGGGCGGCATGGTGCCGGTCCGCGGGAAGCCCTCAACCACCACACCCCGCGCGCGGAGCAAATCGACCAGCGTGCGAGCCGCGGCCTGCACCGGTTCGAATGCGACGTTTCGCGGGCTCGACGACAATCGGCCGCGATCCACCACGAGCGAATCGACTCGACCCGCCTCAGTCAAGCTCACGCTGGCTGGCCAGTCGCTCGGGCGAAGATCATCGTCGTATCGACTCCCATCGGCTACGACATCGCCAGCGATTCGTTCCACGCCGAGGAGCACCAACGCGTCGGCGAGTGCCTCCACCGGGGTCCACCAGTTGGGCACCGACCTCATGGCATCGGCGAATGACGAGGTGGCGAGCATCGGATCACCACCGCCGACGATGTAGAGATCCCCGATGACGGGCCCTTCGAGACCGTCGGCGTGGAGCGACGTGGAGAAACGATGATCCGCACCGAGCACCTCGAGGGCCGCGGCCGCCACGATCACCCGCTGCAGGGGCCCGGCGCTCACCCCGCCATCGGCCTCCACCCGAAATCCCGATGGGCCACCCACCGCGAGGCACGAACCCTCCGGCACGGCCTCGACCACGCCCGCGAGCCGCGCCGCGCTCTCGCGCTCCACGACCTGTGACATCAAGGCCGCAGGGATACGACGGAATGACAGCGCCTCCACCTCGGGGATCCCGACCACTGAGGCCCCATCACCCGGAGGTGCCGACGGGACCGTCACCACCGGGATCGAGCGAACCTCATCGCGCGCCCAGTTCCACACGGCCGCGAGCCCGAGGGCCGGTACGAGAGCGATCGTCACCACGGCCGCGGTTCGGGGCGCACCCGTTCGACGTTCGCTCACTCCGGCCCCAGAACACTCACTCCGGGCCCGGTCGGGTGGGCTCCGAGGGCAGTAGCGAGCAGGTCCCACAACGGTCGGTATTCGCGCTGGTCGTTCACGGTTGGCGCGTTCAAAACCAATGCGAACGTCAACCGCTCTCCGGTCGGCGAGGCGACCACACCGGCGAGCGCTTTAACGGCCGGTGGATCGCGGTCGTAAGGCGGATTGCCGAGCGTTCCCGTCTTGGCGAACAGCCGTCCCTCTACCGGTGACCCGATGAAGGCATCTGCGAGTGCTCCCGTGGAACCTGCGACCGGAAGAGACTCCTGGAAGAAGTCGCGATCTCGGTCGATGGCGTTCACCAACAACTGGCAGGACAGTCGATTCGATGCGGCGAGCCCGCTCCCATCAACAGGGGTGGCGGTGCCGCCGAGCGCGACCGCATGAGCCGCCACGGCGGCCACACCGGCCGCGCGACTTCCAGAACCAGACGCCTCCAGCCCGATTTCCTTCAGCACCATCTCCGCGGTGTTGTTGTCGCTGTTCACCAACATCTCCCGCAGGACCGCCGGCAGTGTCATCGACGAGATCGTGGCGAGAGACGAACCCCCCGAAGCGACGCCGGAGCGCGCCTCCTCGCCGAATGTCACGCCTCGCTCCATCAGCAGGCGCTGGAACTCCCGCGCCGCCGCTTGCCCGGGATCGGAACCTCGGTAGTCGTCACCGAGCACGCGCGCATCGTTCACGAGGAGGGCGTCGATCGGCCCCGCCTCGATGCCGGCGATTCCATCGGCCCAATCACTTGCGTACCACTCATCGTCGTATCGGGAGCCGTCTCCGATCACGGCCCCACTCACGCTGCGCACCCCTCGCGCCACGATCGCGTCGGCCAGGGAGTCGAGGGAGGTTGCGTTGAATACGGGGAAGCGATCAAGGGACGACTCGGGATACCAGTCCGATGAGAGCAGCGGGTCTCCCCCGCCGACGATGACGAGATCGCCCTCGATGACTCCATCAACCGGATCAGGACCGAGCACCTCAGTGACGAAGGTGTGGTCGTCTCCGAGAACGCTGAGCGCGGCGGAGGCGATCAACACCTTCTGATTGCTCGCCGGGATCACCGAGGGAACGCCTGCGCTGAGCACCGGCACACCGTCGACGGAGACCGAGAGGCAGCTGGTCCCTGGCAGCCGATCAACGAGACCCGACAGATTCTGCGCGAGGACCCCCTGATTGGCGCGACGCGACAGCACAGCGGCTTGGCGCCGTAACGACATCACAGCGCTCGCCGGTGCAACGACCGGCGACGGGGAGTCGACCACGGCTACCGGCGTCGGCTCCCCCTCCGCGCGACCACCGAACCACGAGGCGACGGCAGCGAGAAGGATCGTCGGAATCGCCGCGAGCACGCAGAGAACCACCACGGGGCTCGGGCGGGGCTCGCGCGTCACCGAGAGGTCAGCCCCCTGAATCGGGCGTATCGGTAAAGGTGGCCGAGAGCGCGTACCGCGCGATCACCGCCGGGATAGCAGAGACGACCCGAGTCGACCACGGCGCGCACTGCCGGATTGCCGGGATCGGCGGTCGCCAATTCGGTGGCGACGAGCACCGGTTTGCCGTGCAAGTCCGAGAGCCGGGCGGCCTCCTCGGCAAACCGCCGGTCTTGGCGCTCGTGGTAGTCGACGATGCGGCCCAATCCCTGCTCGGGGTGGAATCCGCCCTCTCTCATCAAGCGGGCCTGATTCGATTGGATGCCGATGCCCAGATAGACGACGGCGTCAACGGCATCGTGCGCGACGAGCAACTCGAGCACCTCGGGGATCGTGTCGCGCGTCTCGCCCCCCGCGCAGTCGACCGGGTTGTTTCGACTCCAACGCGACGGCAATCGGTCATCGATAGCCGCCATCAGATCGTCGGGCAGATCAGCCAACTCGAGATCGCGATCCTCAGCGATGGTGTCGGCGGTGAGCACTCCCCAACCACCCGCCGTAGTGAGTACCGCGACCCGAGGGCCCCGCGGGAGCGGTTGGGTCGCGAAAGTGGCCGCAGCCTCGAAGGCCGCGTGCGCGGAGTCCACCTGGGTCACCCCGATCGCGTCGGCGACACCCGCGAACACTCGGTGGTCGGCGGCGAGCGCCCCGGTGTGACTCGCGGCGGCCCGTGCGCCGCTCTCAGTGGCGCCCCCTTTGAGCACCACCATCGGCTTCGCCGCCGCCGCCTCGCGCAAGGCGTCCATCAGCGATGGGCCGTCGGAGATCCCCTCGAGGTAGGCGAGCCCGACGGTGGTCTCCTCGTCAGCAGCGAAGAAGGAGAGGTAATCGCCCACGCCGACGTCGGCGGCGTTGCCGGCGGAGACAGCCCGGGAGACACCAACGCCGGTCGCGCGGGCCAGGTTCAGGAAGGTTGACACGAGGTTGCCCGATTGCGAGGCGACGCCGATGGTTCCGCGCGGGGGCATTGGAGCAACGATCTGAGCGCAGAGGGAGGCCGGGGTCGACACCACGCCCTGTCCGTTCGGACCAGCGAGAAGGACGCCGAGCTCGTTCGCGACGGCGACGAGTTCGCGCTGCGCGACAGCACCGTCCTCGCCCGCCTCCCCGTAACCAGCCGAAGTCAGGAACGCGGCGCGTATACCGATCGCCGCGCACTCACGAAGGAGATCGATGTTCGCCGATGCCGGCGTGCACACCACGGCGAGGTCGTACTCACCGGGCTCGAGTTCGGACACCGATGCGACCGTGTCCACGCCGAGCACCGTCTCGCGACCGAGATTGGTCGCCGCGACGCGGCCGGCGTAGCCGGATGCGAGGATGTTGTGCAGGGCAACGAAGCCGAACTTTCCCGGATGAGTCGACGCGCCTGTCACGACAACACCCTTGGGGTCGAAGAGCGCGTCGAAGCCGGGCCGAGTACCGCTTCGCCGTGCCTGCGAGGAAGCTCCTCCAGCGTTTCCTTCCGAGATCTCGACCAGCGCGTCAACAGCGACCGGGTGACCCTCGGAGGTAACGATCAGCGGGTTGATGTCGACGCTCGCCACCTCGGGGTGTTCGAGCGCGAGACGACCGAGGCCGACGAGGGTGTCGGCGAGCATCCGGCGATCGATCGCCAACTCACCTCGGAAGGAGCCCAGCAGGGCCTGAGACTGGAGGGCATCGATCTGACGGTGCGCGTCGTCGAGATCGAGGGGAGCTGGACGGAACACGACGTCGCCGACCGCTTCGGCGAGCACTCCTCCGAGACCGAGCATCACCATCGGCCCGAAGGTCGGATCGCGCACCACACCCGCAATGAGCTCGCGATTTCCACGGATCATCGGCGCCACAAGCAGAGCGACGGGCCCATCCTCGGGCCGAGCGGCTGCAAGGAGGTCGCGGGCCTCAGACGCGACCGTGGTCTCGTCGCCGAGGTTCAATCGCACCAGACCGCGTTCGCTTTTGTGCGCGATCGAGTCGCCGACCAACTTCATGACCACCGGAAGACCGATGAGTCGGGCCGCCTCCACTGCCGCGTCAGGATCGTGGACCACGCGCTCGTCGGGGACCGGGACGCCGTAGTCGTGCACGAACGCCTTGGAGGCGGCTTCGGACAACGTTCGTCCCGTGGGGGTCACGACAACACCGTACTCAGCACGCCCGGTCGCGGTCCGGCAGCTCGCGGACTCGTCAGCGTTCGCGGTGGACACCGAGAGCGGAGGCGAACAGTTCGATCACGTGATCGGCGCGACGTTCGAGTTCATCCCCGCTGAACGGGTCGTTGTCGAGAAGACCCTCGAGGAGCGCCGAGTCGGAGAAGTACGACAGGAGTGCTCCGTAGCCCGAGATCATCAAGTGCCGGGCGTCATGCCGGAGGAACGTTCCCCCCGCCATCTCGCGCTCGAAGTACTCGGCGGCTCGGTCGAACATGGGCCGAAGCACCCCAGCGAGATCGATGACCAGATGGTTTCCGCCGTCCATCGCCGCCCGGCGCACGAGACGCACATAGTCGGGGTTGTCAGCGAAATAGTCGAACCCCGCACGGAGCACAGCCTCCACCTTTTCCCACCCCCGACGGTCGACGGCGGCAGCGGACTCAACCCGCTCAAGCCAGTCGGACAGCAGTCGCTCGAAGGCCTCCTGGTAGAGCAACTCCTTGGAGGGGAAGTGATGCAGCAGGCTCGGGCGCCTGATGCCGACACCGGCGGCGATGTCGTTGAGCGACGTGCCCTCATAGCCCCACTCGGCGAAGCATCGAACTGCCTCGTCGAGGATGAGCGACCGGGTGGTCGCCGCGGGGTGGCGCGACACGCGCGTCAATCTAACGGCGCCCCTTCCCCTACCGACCAGTAGGTAGGACTGCTATGGTCGAGACGTGTTCCTCACCTCGTCTGGGCTCCTCATCCAACTCCTCGTCGGCGCCGCCGCAGGGCTGGCGGTGACCACGCTGGCGAATGTCTGCACCACCGTCTACCTGCATCGAGGCATCGCTCACCGAGCGATCCGTTTCCGGCGACCCGCTGATCTCGCGTTCCGGATCACCCTGTGGCTGTCCACCGGCATCCGCGTCCGACAGTGGGTCGCTGTGCACCGCAAACACCACGCGCACACCGACACCCTCGAGGACCCGCACTCACCCGCCGTCCACGGCTGGTGGGCGGTGCAGCGAGGCAACTACCGGATGTATCGCCGGGCCGCCCGCGACACCGAGGTCGTGGCCAAGTACGCCCGCGACCTGCCCCCGTCGGCGTTCGACCGCCGGGTGCTCGACCGACCGCTCATCGGGCTGGGTCTCGGCACCGCGATCCTCGTCGCTCTCCTCGGACCGGTCGCGGCGATCGTGGCGGCCGCGGTGCACATCAACTACTACCTGGCGGCCTCGGCGGCGGTGAACGCGATCGGCCACCACTTCGGACGACGGCCGTACAAGAACAGCGCGACGAACCTGCAATGGCTCGCCCTGCTCACCGCGGGTGAGGGCCTACACAACAACCACCACGCCGCGCCGACCTCCGCCAAGCTCTCGCACCGCTGGTACG
>JAYQAE010000066.1:0-10005 GCA_038136655.1 Ilumatobacteraceae bacterium | reverse complement strand
TCTTCCTCGAGGAGGGTTTCGGTGGGATCAGCGTTCGCGAACTCGCGGCGAGCGTTGGATGCTCACGACGCACTCTTTATGAACTCGCCCCCTCGAAGGACGAGTTGGTTCTCGTGGTCCTCGACCGCTTCCTCCACCGCGTCGGCCGAACCGCCCTTGATTCGATCGATCGCGGGCAGCCCCACGCCGATCGCATCCGCGCCTACTTCCGCGGCGGTGTCGAGCTGCAGCGGTTGTCGCAAACCTTCGCCGAGGACCTCGCCGACGACCCGGCGGCGCGTCGCCTGCTCGACCGTCACTTCCGCTACGTGATGGCCGTGACCGAGGAACTCGTCGCCGAGGGTGTGGCCTCCGGCGAGTTCCGGCAGGTGTCACCGTCGATCGTGGCCGGGGTGCTGGCCGGCAGTGGCCTCTACTTCAACCAGGTCGAGATCGCGCATCCTGATCCGACCGACGAGATGCTCGACCTCGTGATCCGTTCGATCCTCGTGTGAGGCGCTCAGTCCTCGAGCAATGAGCCGAGGCGCTCGGTCGACTCGATGAACTCCTCGATCATCTCGTAGACGACCCGCGAGGCCGACTTCGACTCGTTCATCGATCCGACGACTTGGCCGACGAAGTAGTTCGCGAGCCGCGCGGCGCCCGACCCAGCGTTATGGGCAGCGCGGTCGATCCGTCGGATTGCATCGTCGACCAGCATCGGCTGCAACGGCATCGGTAGCGGTGCAGGATTCGACGGATCCTCCCAGGCGTCGGTCCACGCGGTGCGCAACTGTCGGGCCGGTTTGCCGGTGCGAGAGCGTGAGCGGATTGTGTCGGACGAGGTGGCGGCGAGGAACTTCTCCTTCACCGTCGGATGGGTCTCGGCCTCCTCGGTGGTCAACCACACCGACCCGCACCAGACCCCCTCGGCGCCGAGGGCCATGGCAGCGGCCATCTGACGACCGCGGCCGATACCGCCGGCGCCAAGCACCGGCACTCGGTCGCCGATCGCGTCGACGATCTCGGGGATCAGCACCATCGTCCCGATCTCGCCGGTGTGGCCGCCGGCCTCGGACCCCTGGGCGATCACTAGGTCGACCCCGGCCGCCACGTGCCGCTCGGCATGTTGGGCCTTGCCGGCTAGCGCGCCGACCAGACGGCCCTCGTCGTGGGATCTCTCGAGCATGTGAGCCGGGGGAGGGCCGAGCGCGTTGACGATGAGCGAGGGTCGATGCGCGAGGGAGATCTCGAGTTGCGGCGCCGCCCGCTCCGCCGTGAGGGGTGCCGCGTCGCCATGGGAGGCGAGTCCGCGCTCTCCGCGGATGCCGTCGGGCAGTTCGGGCACCTCGAACTCATCGAGCAGGCGCTCCACGAACACGCGATGCTCGTCGGGGATCATGCCGACGAGGTCCTGCACCCGGGCACCACCGCCGTCGCTGCCGGTGTACTTCGCCGGCGCGATCAGATCGACGCCGTAGGGGCGATCGCCGATCTGGTCCTCGATCCACTCGAGGTCGATCTCAAGTTGGCTGTCGGAGTGCCCTACCGCGCCGAGCACGCCGAGGCCTCCGGCGCGCGACACCGCCGCGACGACGTCGCGACAGTGGCTAAAGGCGAGGATTGGCAGATCGATACCGAATATCTCCGTGACGCGGGTCTTCATGAGCTGTCACCGTTCCTTCCCGATCGGAATTCCGACCAAGTCATTCCCTGGTCTCCGTGCACGTCTCGTGGTAGGCCGAGCACCTGCTCGGCGACGATGTTGCGCTGCACCGCGAAGGTGCCTCCTCCGAGAGTGAGCGCTGGCGCGAAGAGGTAGCCGTAGTGCCAGACCGGGTCGGTGTCGGGGAACTGGCTCCGAGCGCCTCTCGGGAAGTTGATATCGGTGGCACCGCTCCGCGCTCCCGCCGGAACCTCGCCGGCTGGCCCCGACCCCTCGAGCATCCCGGCGGCACCCGCGAGATCCTTGGCGAGTTCCATTACGTGCTGGCCGTGCTCGTCACCCATGATCTTTTGCACCGAGGCCTCCTCGCCTGGGGTACGACCCTGGAGTCGGGCGCTCAGCGTGCGGAGTCGGTTGAGTCGGAGCACCTCGGCCTCAATATGGAGCGCCGCGATGCGCTGGCGCATGTTCGGATCGGTGATCGGCGGACCTGACCGCACGAGGTCGATGAGTTGCGCCGCGGAGGGTCCCGTTCCCCACATCGACCCGGCCGAGGAGAGCGACACCCGCTCGTTGGCGAGGGTGACCTTGGCGAGGCGCCAGCCGTCGCCCTCAGCACCGACGAGGTACTCAGCCGGCAGGCGGACGTCGTCGAAGAAGGTCTGGTTGAACGAGTGGGCGGTCGTCATGTCGACGATGGGGGAGAGGGTGATACCCGGAAGATCCATCGGCACCAGGAAGTAGGAGATGCCCTTGTGCTTGGCGACGTCGGGGTCGGTCCGCGCGATCAGGATCCCGAAGTCGGCGTGGTGGGCGCCGCTCGACCAGATCTTCGAGCCGTTGATGACGTACTCGTCGCCGTCGCGGACCGCGCGGGTGGCGAGCGATGCGAGGTCGCTCCCCGAGTCGGGTTCGCTGAAGAGCTGACACCAGGTCTCCTCGCCGGAGAAGATCTTCGGCAGGAATCGCTCCTTCTGCCACTCGCTACCGGCCAGCAGAATCGTCGGAGCGGCCCAGCCGACCCCGATCGCGTTGGTGGTCGACGCGGTCTTGGTCACCCCACCCCGACGCAACTCGTCGTCGATGATGAGCTGGTGCATCGGGTCGGCGTCGAGCCCCCAAGGTCGAGGCCAGTGGGGAACGATGTAGCCGGCCTCGGCGAGCTGGGCGTTCGTCGGCTCGGGGTGTTCGGCGATCCAGGCGCGCACCTCGAGGCGTCGCGGGTCGTCATCGGCGGGAAGGTCGAAATCCATCTCGTGTCCGTTTGTCTTGAGTCGCGGTGGCTCAGGCCCGGGCCGACGGTCCGTCGGTCGCGCCGCCGGCGAAGGCCTGGGCGATCAACAGCCAGTCTCGTGCCGGGCCCTCGGACACGACGAGTCGGGTGTCGTCGACGTGGCGCCGCTGGGTGACCACGAGACAGAAGTCCTCGGCCGGTCCGGTGACGCGTCCAACCTCGTCGGCGTGCTCCCAAGACCACTGCTCGCCCGACGGAGCGTCGAGCACCACCGACACCTCGCCCGTTGGACGTTCGAGACCGCGGTTGGCGTACGACCATCCACGGGTGATGACGCCGAGTTGGGCGATGTGGCGGAGCCGGTCGCTCGGCTTCCGACTCGCGCCGACCGCGTCGATGACGTCCTGGCCGTGGGCCCACGCCTCCATGAGTCGGGCGGTGAGGAACGACTTCGCGCTCATCGAGGGCCCGTACCACTCGACGCGGGCGTCGTCGGAGAGACCGGAGGCCGCTCGGGCGAGCGCGCTCCGACCCGATCTCCAGGCATCGAGCAACTCGCCGGGCTCCATCGCTCGGAACTCGTCGAGGGTGATCCGCTCGACCGCATCGGCATCGGCGAACGAGGCGACGAGACCGGTGCGGTGAGCGATGAAGGAATCGGGATCCTCGATGGCGAGGGCGGCAGTGCGGTCGAAGAAGGTCAGATGGCCAATCTGATCGGCCACCGTCCAGCCCGGACTCGGTGTCGCGCTCGACCAAGCGCCGTCGGGGAGCGGGGCGACGACCGCGTCGAGCGCGTCCTGCTCGGCGATCAGATCGGCGGTGACCCCAGCGACGTCCATGTTGCCTCCCTCCGCCCGCGGGCGGTACCAGTTGACACTGAACGGTACCAAACCGTAGGTTTCGGCCGTGAGACAGCGCTCCTCGGGACCCGTCCTGCGGTCGCGGCTCGACACCGCGAGCGAGGCCCACCGCGCGAACCGCGCGGAGATGGAGGCGCTCTGGGCGACCGTCGAGGCCGAGTTGGCGACGGTGCCCGGGATCGGAGGTCAGCGCTACGTCGATCGCCACCGTCAACGCGGGAAGATGCTTGCGCGCGAGCGCATCGAGCAACTCGTCGATCCCGACACCCCCTTCCTCGAGCTCTCCCCGCTCGCCGGCTGGGGATCGGAGTTCCCGGTGAGCGCCGGTGTCGTCAACGGGATCGGCATCGTCGAGGGAACCGAGGTGGCCATCACCGCGACCGACATGACCTACCGCGGCGGGTCGATGAACCCGCGCTCGGTCGACAAGAACATGCGGTTCCAAGAAATCGTGCGCGCCAACCGGCTTCCGTGGATCTCCCTCAACGAGTCGGCGGGAGCCGACCTGCCGCATCAGGCCGACATCTTCATCCGCGGTGGCGAGGGGTTCCGAAACCAGACCCAACTCTCGCGCCTCGGTATCCCGACCATCACCGTCGGCTTCGGGCCCGCCACCGCCGGCGGTGCCTACACGCCGGGCATGAGCGACTACACGGTGTTCGTCAAAGGCCGTGGCACCGCGTACCTCGGTGGACCGCCCCTCGTGAAGATGGCGATCGACGAGATCGTCGACGAGGAGACCCTCGGCGGCGCCGAGATGCACACCCGAGTCAGCGGGCTCTCCGACTACCTCGCGGTCGACGAGATGGACGCCCTGCGCATCACCCGTGAGATCGTCGCCCACCTGAGGTGGCGCAAGCTCGGACCGGGCCCGACCCTCGAGGCCGATCCGCCCGTCCACGACCCCGACGATCTCATCGGTTGCGCCTCGGCCGACGTGCGGGTGCCCTTCGACATCCGCGAGGTGCTCGCTCGCGTGCTCGATGGCAGCCGGTTCGAGGAGTTCAAACCGCTCTACGGCGACAAAATCGTGTGCGGCTGGGGTTCGATCGGCGGCTACCCGGTGGGTCTGCTCGGCAACAACGGAATCCTCTTCTCCGAGGAGGCCGCCAAGGGAGCTCAGTTCATCCAGCTCTGCAACCGCACCGACACGCCGCTGATCTTCCTGCACAACATCACGGGCTTCATGGTCGGCTCGAAGGCCGAGCGCGGCGGCATCATCCGCAACGGGGCCAAGCTCATCAACGCCGTGTCGAACTCGACCGTCCCGCACATCGTGCTCATGGTCGGCGCCTCTTACGGCGCGGGCAACTACGGCATGGCGGGCAAGGCCTACGACCCGCGGTTCATCTTCACCTGGCCCAACCATCGCATCGCCGTGATGGGAGGCCGACAACTCGCCGGGGTGATGGACATCGTCGCGAGGAACGCAGCCGCCGGCCGCGGGATCGACGTCGACGAGGCCGAGCTCGACGAGCGCAAGGCGGCCCTGGAAGCCCAGATCGAATCCGAATCGTCAGCGCTCTACTCCACGGGCCGCGTCTGGGATGACGGGATCATCCATCCGAACGACACCCGCCACGTGCTCACCATGGCGCTCTCGGTCACCCACTCGGCCGAGGTTCGCGGTGCCACCGAGTACGGGGTGTGGAGGCACTGATGGCGTCACGACCGATCGAGCGGCTCCTCATCGCGAACCGAGGGGAGATCGCGGTCAGGATCGCGATCACGGCCCGTCGGCTCGGCATCTCGCCGATCGGTATCCATTCGACGGCCGACCGTGGGGCCGTGCACACCCGTGCGATGGACCGCTCGGTCTCCCTCGGCGGATCGACCCCCGCCGAGTCGTACCTTCGAGTCGATGCCGTCGTCGCTGCCGCTCTCGCGACCGGCTGTGACGCCGTCCACCCCGGCTACGGCTTCCTTGCGGAGAACGCGGCGGCCGCCCGCGCCGTCGAAGCGGCCGGCCTGATCTGGGTCGGCCCGACCCCCGAGCAGATCGAACTCCTCGGCGACAAGATCGCGGCCAAGCGGGCGGCGGTCGCCGCCGGGGTGCCGACCACCGCGGTCCATACCGTCGACGCCGGTGGGCCGCCCCCCGAGGGGGTGTCTATGCCCGCCCTCGTGAAGGCGGCAGCCGGCGGTGGAGGCCGCGGGATGAGAGTGGTCCATCGCGCCGAGGATCTGGCCGGGGCGATCGAGGCGGCCGGTCGCGAGGCACTCGCCGCCTTCGGTGACCCGACCGTGTTCATCGAGCCGTACATCGAGCACGGTCGTCACATCGAGGTGCAGATCTTGGGCGACTCGCAGGGCTCGGTCATCCACCTCGGCGAGCGCGACTGCTCGGTTCAACGTCGCAACCAGAAGGTCGTCGAGGAGGCTCCCGCGCCCGGTCTCGACTCCGCGACCCGTGACACCTTGCGGTCCGGAGCGGTCGCGCTCGCCCGACACGTCGGCTACCGAGGCGCCGGCACGGTCGAGTTCCTCCTTGGCCCTGACGGAACCATCACCTTCCTCGAGGTGAACACGCGTCTGCAGGTCGAGCACCCGGTCACTGAGGCGATCACCGGACTCGACCTGGTTGAGATGCAACTCGCGGTCGCAGCCGGACAGCCCCTCGCCCTCACCCAAGAGGATGTTCGTTTCGACGGGCATGCCATCGAAGCCCGGGTGGTCGCCGAGGACCCCGCCTCAGGTTGGTTGCCATCGACCGGTCGCATCGACCGTTTCACGATCGGCAATGGGGTACGGGTGGACACCGGGGTGGAGGCCGGCAGCGTCGTCACCATCGACTACGACTCGCTGCTCGCCAAGGTCATCGCTCACGGCCCTGATCGAGACACGGCGCGGCGCCGACTCCGGGCCGCGTTGCGAACGTCCGAGGTGGATGGGGTTCGGACCAACATCGACATGCTCGTCGCACTCCTCGATGATGACGACTTCGCCGCGGGCCGGCTCGACACGGGATTGCTTCAGCGCTCACCCGACATCGTGAGCGGATCCCGCCCAACCGGCGACGACCTGACCGCCCACCTGCTCGCCGTGGTCTCCTCGATCGAGTCGGCTAACCGGGCCGCCGATCGTCACTGGGGTCGGATCCCGTCGGGATGGCGGAACCTGCGCACCCGCGGCACCCGGATGGTGCTGGTGGAGGATGGGGGGCCCGAGTCGATCGCGCATCGAGTCGAGTACGAGATCCTGACCTGCGCCGGTCGTGAGGATCACTGGCGCGTATCGCTCGGCGACTGGCCGGAGCCCGACGAGACCGGCGCCCTGCCCGCCGATGAGCGCCGCCTGGTCGAGTTCCGCCGCGACGCGACCGGTGGCGCAGACGATGCCGAAGTCGTTTTCGTCGAGGTCGACGGACTCGCCCGCGCGGTGACCGTCTCCGGTCGCGACGCTTCGAGGATCGCCGTAGATGCCACGGGGCGCACCCGGTGGACGCTCGCGCCGCGCTTCGTCGACCACGACACCGAGATGGTCGGGTCAGGTCCGGTCGCTCCACTCCCGGGAACGGTGATCGCCGTCGCGGTCGCGGCTGGGCAGAACGTCGAGGCTGACCAGGTACTCATGGTGGTCGAGGCGATGAAGATGGAGCATCAGATCACCGCGCCGACCGCCGGAGTCGTCGCTGAGGTGCGATTCGCCGTTGGCGATCGGGTCGACATGGGAGACCTCCTGGTCGTGCTCGAAACCGGTGAAGCATCGTGAATGATCCGATCCGGATCGCGAACTGCTCCGGCTTCTTCGGCGACCGGCTCTCTGCGGCTCGCGAGATGGTCGACGGGGGCCCGATCGACGTTCTCACCGGTGACTGGCTCGCCGAGTTGACCATGTTGATCCTCGCGAGGATCCGAGCCAAACGACCGGGCCGAGGCTTCGCCTCCACCTTCGTCACCCAGATGGAGGAGGTCATGGGCACCTGTCTCGATCGGGGGATCACCGTCGTCTCCAACGCCGGGGGTCTCGACCCGGCGGGTTGCGCCGAGCAATTGGCCGAGGTCGCCGACCGGCTCGGCGTATCGCCACGGATCGCCTACGTCGACGGTGACGACCTGCTGCCTCGTATCGCCGAGCTCGCAGCGAGCGGCGACCTTCGCGAGTTCGGACCGCACTCCGGTGGGCTCGGCGACCCGGCCGCGCTCGTGTCGGCCAACGCGTACCTCGGTTGTTGGGGAATCGTCGAGGCCCTCTCCGCCGGGGCCGACATCGTCGTCACCGGTCGGGTGACCGACGCAGCCGTGGTCTGCGGTCCAGCGGCCCATCATCACGGCTGGCGACGCGACCATTTCGATGCTCTCGCGGGAGCGGTGGTCGCCGGACACGTGATCGAGTGCTCGGCTCAGGCGACCGGCGGCAACTACTCCTTCTTCGAGGAGATCCCCGGCATCGAGCGCATCGGGTTCCCGTGGGCGGAGATCGCGGCGGACGGCTCCTCGGTGATCGGCAAGCACGACGGCACCGGTGGTGCGGTGACCCTCGGCACGATCACCAGTCAGATCCTCTACGAGATCGGTGGCCCCGACTACCTCGGCCCCGATGTCATCGCGCACTTCGACACCATCGACCTCGAGCAGGTCGCCGCGGACCGCGTACGGATCTCCGGTGTGCGCGGGTCGGCCCCGACGGGATCGGTGAAGGTCGCCATGAACGAACTCGGCGGCTATCGCAACGACCTCGTGGTCGCCCTCACCGGACTCGACGTCGAGGCCAAAGCGGAGGCCGCCCTCGCGGCGTTCTGGAACGCCTGTCCAAACGACGCGAGCGACTTCGCGTCGTGCACGACCACGATCGTTCGACGCGAGCACGTCGATCCCACGTCGAACGAGGCCGCGACCGCCGAGCTTCGCATCTCGGTGAAGGATCCCGACGAGCGCCTCGTCGGTCGAGCCTTCTCGAACGCCATGGTGGAGACCGCGCTCTCGAGCATCCCGGGGATGTACCTATTGAGTGGGGGGCCGTCCGCCGGTCAGCCCTACGGCATCTACCGTCCGGCACTGGTTCCCGCCGCACTGGTCCCGCAGTACGCGCACATCGACGGACGAACCATCCTCGTCGACACCCCAACGGGCTCCGGCCCTCCAGCTGAGCGCCCCATCGAAGGTCTGCCTCCGGCACACCAACCGAACGGGCCGACGGTCCCGATCCCGCTCGGTCGACTCATCGGGACGCGCAGCGGGGACAAGGGCGGAGACGCCAACCTCGGGGTGTTCACCCGCGACGATGCCGCCTACCCGTGGGTGGTGGGCGAGCTCACGGTGGAGCGTCTGCGTGAGCTGCTGCCCGAGATCGCGGAGCTTCCCGTCGAGCGGTACCTCCTCCCGCGGCTGCGCGCGATGAACTTCGTGATCCGAGGTCTGCTCGAGGAGGGCGTGGCGGCGTCGACGAGGAGCGATCCTCAGGCCAAGAGCCTGGGGGAGTGGTTGCGGGCCCGGGTTGTCGAGGTGCCCGTCGACCTGATCGACTCCTGAGCCGATGAGCGCTGTCCAGCCCCTCGCGGGAATCCGCGTGATCGATCTGACCTCGGTCGTCATGGGTCCGCTCGGCACGCAGATGCTCGCTGATCTCGGCGCCGATGTGATCGCGATCGAGGCCGCCCTCGGTGACGCGAACCGGCACATGGGCACGGGCCCTCACCCCGAACTCTCCGGAGTCGCCCTGAACCTGCTGCGGAACAAGCGGTCGATCGTCCTCGACCTCCGAGCCGAGGCGGGCTACGAGGCGCTTCTGCGACTGGTGTCGAGCGCCGACGTGTTCGTGACCAATCTCCGACCCGGCTCACGGGCCCGCGCTCGGATCACTCGGGATGACCTCGCCCTCGCGCGACCCGACCTCGTGTGGTGCGCGGCCGCCGGCTATCCGGCCGATAGCGAGCGGGCCGACGACGCCGCGTACGACGACATCATTCAGGCCGCCGCGGGCCTGGTCGACGTCGCCGAGCGCTCCGGTCTGCCGCCGGTGCTGTCGCCGACCCTGCTGGTCGACAAGGTGTGCGGGATGGCGCTCGCCCAAGCGGTGACCGCCGGTCTGCTCCACCGTGAGCGAACCGGCGAGGGATCTGAGACCGTGCTCGCCATGTACGACATCATCCGAGGCTTCCTGCTCGTCGAGCACGGCGCGGCAGCGATCGCTGAGCCGCCCCAAGGACGCAGCGGATACCCGCGACTTCTCAGCCCGGAGCGCCGACCCCTTCGCACCTCCGACGGATTGGTCGTGATCCTCGCCTACGAGCGTCACCAGTTCGAGGGATTGATCACGATCGG
>JAYQAE010000065.1:0-10038 GCA_038136655.1 Ilumatobacteraceae bacterium | reverse complement strand
CGGTTCCGGTCTCGTCGGCGTGACCGGTGAGGTAGGGATAGGCGCGTCGGGGGTCACCGTGAAGCGACACGAAGACCACATCCTCGCGGTCGTAGAAAATCTGCTGGGTGCCGTTGCCGTGGTGGTAGTCGACGTCGAGTACGGCCACCTTCGATCCGGTGGTGCGAGCGAGATGGTCAGCGACCACCGCCGCGTTGTTGAAGAAGCAGTAGCCCCCGTAGAGCGAGCGCGAAGCGTGGTGACCGGGCGGCCGGCAGAGCCCGTAGGCGACTCGCTCCCCCGCCGTCACGAGGTCGGCGGCGGTGAGGGCGACATCGACGGAGGACCGAGCGGCGTCGTAGGTGCCCTGAGTGATCGGCGTGGTCGTCTCGAAGCACCACCATCCCAGTTCCATCGAGATCGAATCCGGTCGTCGGGCCGGGCCCATCCCGTCGCGCAGACCGGCCATCGAGAAGACATCGGGGATCACGTCGTGGGTCGGACCGTGGGCCTCTTGGAATCGCACCCAGGCCGATTCGAGGAAGTCGACGAGCCCGGGATCATGGACCGCGTCGATGGCCGCGCGACCGTGGTCGTCGGGGGCGACGAACTCGAAGCGCTCATCAGCGGCGAGTGCCGCTCGAATGATCTCGGCCCGCCCCGGATGCTCGAAGGGCTCCTGGAACCTCGAGTCCTCCAACTCCCTCTCGGGATGGTGCGCCCGGTGTCGCAGGGTGTAGACCACCTTCACAGAGCCATCCTTACAGGAGTCCTGCACAAGTGAAACGACAAGCGACATCCCCGGAGGAACCATGACCCGTCTCGGCTACCAGATCCCATCTTTCTCCTATCCGGGGGTCGACCAGTCGGGCGTGTTCGACCACGTCATCCGTCAGTCGGTCGAGGCTGAGACCTCAGGCTTCGACACCGTCATGCTCATGGATCACTTCTTCCAGTTGCCCGGACTCGGACAGCCCGATGAGTTCATGCTCGAGTGCTATACGGCACTCGGCGCGATCGCCCGCGAGACCTCGAAGGTTCGGCTCTCCTCGTTGGTGACCGGCAACACCTACCGGAACCCGGCCGTGCTCGCGAAGATCATCACCACCCTCGATGTCGTCTCCGGAGGACGCGCCCAGCTCGGCATCGGCGCGGGATGGTTCGAGCTCGAGCACAACTCCTTCGGCATCGAGTTCGGCACCTTCACCGACCGGTTCGAGAAGCTCGAGGAGGCCCTCAACATCATCCTCCCCATGCTTCGTGGCGAGCGTCCCTCACTCGACGGCAAGTGGTACACCGTCACCGAGGCGATCAACGAGCCTCCGCCTATCCGCCGGGTGCCGGTGATGATCGGCGGCTCCGGTGAGCGCAAGACCTTCCGCATGGTGGCGCAGTACGCCGACTCGGCGAACATCATCTGCCCGGTCGACCAGATCTCCCACAAGCTCGACGTGATCGCCGGGCACTGCGAGACCCACGGGCGTGATCGCTCCGAGTTGGTCGTCAGCCGCCTCGCCTATCTCTGCGTGGCGCCCACTCACGACGAGGCCCGCGCCGAGCTTGACGCGATGCTCCTCAGCCGTGGCGTGCCCGAGTCGAAACTCGAGGCCGCGCGAGCGAACTTCCACTGGGGCGACCCCGATGAGGTCGCCGAGGAGATGGCCGCGCAGATGGCCCTCGGCCTTGACGGGTTCTGCGTGAACTCCCTCGCGAACTGCTGGATCCCCGGCCGGATCGAGCTCCTTGGAGAGACCCTCTCGAAAGTCGTCGAAGTCTGAGCCTCCGACCAGGGCGGGTCAGATGAGGGCGAGTTCCTCGGCGAGGTAGAGCTCGCGACATCGGGCCCGCTGCAGCTTGCCTGAGGAGGTCTTGGGGAGCGTGCCCGGCTGGACGAGCATGACGTCGCGCGGCGGCAGGCCGCACACCTCCAAGGTGCGATGGTGGATCGCCTCTCGGATCGCGTCGAGCGACACGTCACCGGAGTCGCGCGCCTCGGCCACGACGACCACCGTCTCCTTACCCTTGTAGCCGTCCTGGCCGAAGGCGATGACGTTGCCCGCGCGAACTCCCTCGAGTCCTCCGACGGCGCGCTCGATGTCCTCGGGAAAGACGTTGCGCCCTCCGACGATGATGACGTCCTTGATGCGACCGCAGAGCACGAGTTCGCCGTCGAGCACATAGGCGAGATCGCCAGTGCAGAGCCAACCGTCATGGAAGAGGGCCGCCGTCGCGTCGTCGCGCTTGTAGTAACCGGGGGTGACCGAGGTGCCCCGCAGGAGCAACTCACCGACGTGGCGTTCCGCGACGTCCTCTCGCGTGTCGGGATCCACCACGCGCATCTCGAGCCCGGGCACGGCGGTGCCGAGCAGCGGCAGGCGTCGAGCCCGGACGGCGAGGTCGTCAGGGTCGGTGATCTCGATCGGCTTCGCCACGCGCGAGCGCTCGAGCACCTCACGGTCGACCGTGTCGCATCGCAGGCCCTGTCCGCGGCGCGGGAAGGTTCCGGCGATGGCGACCTCGGCCATGCCGAAGGCTGGGAAGAACGCTCCCTCGGGAAGACCGAAGCGGCCGGCGGCCGCCACGAAGGCATCCACCGCCTTCGGGTCGACGGGTTCGGCGCCGCTGAGCGCGAGCGTGAGCGACGACAGGTCGAGCCCCTCAGCGCGGCGGAGCGCTCGGGTGGCGAGCACCCACGAGAAGTTCGGTCCGGCGGTCGCGGTTCCCCTCCAGTCGGAGATCCACTGCATCCAGTTGCCTGGGTGCGCCATGAAGTCCTGGGGCGCCGCCTGAACCAGATCGACACCGGTGGTCATCGGGATCGCGAGGAATCCGACGAGGCCCATGTCGTGGTAGAGCGGGAGCCACGACACCATCACCTCGTCGTCGCGCAGCGAGGCGGCCTCGCAGGCGGCGTCGATGTTGGCTGCCAGCACCCGGTCCGGGATCATGACCCCCTTCGGTTCGCTCGTCGAACCGCTCGTGTACTGCAAGATCACCAGTCGCTCGGGATCGTCGTCGGGCGATTCGAGTGCCTCGGGTGACGGCACGCCGGCCGCCCCGGGCAGCACCGAGGTCAGCGGGGCGATCGGGGGATCTCCGGCGGTCGCCTCGTAGAACGGGGCGAGCTGGTCGTCGATCAGCACGAGCTTCGCGTCGCCGTGGCGAATACGGGCCCGCGTCCCCGCCACGAACTCCTCGAGCGATCCCATCCGCATCGGCAAGGGCAACACCATCGACGCGATACCTGCGAGCCAGCAACCCCGGATCACCGTCATGAGCTCGCGGCTCGTCGGACCGAGGACAGCGACGTGATCACCGGGGATGAGCCCTCGCGCCTGCAGCGCGGCGCCGACCGCGCGAGCCTCGTCGTGCATCTGCCCCCACGGCACGTGAACCGGTCCGTCCGGGGCCACCGATTGGCCGACGAAGCGGACGCCGCCGTCGCGGTCGGCGGCGGCCTCGAGACGCGCTCGTATCGAGGGTCCGGGGGAGGACATGGGCGAGACGTTATCCACCGACGCCTCCGCCATCGGCCGTGAGCCGTGCGGGTCCCGTAGGCTTGCCCGTCGGTATGGCAGAGGCGACAGACTCCGAACCCGCATCGGGAGGACCCGAGCACCGCTACTCGGCGAGCCTCGCCCAAGGCATCGAGACCTCATGGCAGGACCGGTGGGAAGCGGAGGGAACCTTCGAGGCCCCCAACCCCGCCGGACCGCTGGCCGAAGCCGATCTGCTCGCCGAACGGGGCGAGAAGCTGTTCGTGCTCGACATGTTCCCCTACCCGTCGGGCGCCGGCCTGCACGTCGGGCATCCACTCGGCTACATCGGCACCGATGTGTTCTCGCGTTTCAAGCGGATGACCGGCCACAACGTCCTCTACTCAATGGGCTTCGATGCCTTCGGTCTGCCGGCCGAGCAGTACGCGGTGCAGACCGGTCAGCACCCAGCGATCACGACCGACGGAAACATCGCCAACATGCGCCGTCAGCTGCGTCGGCTCGGGCTCAGCCACGACACGCGCCGCTCGATCTCGACGACCGATCCCGACTACTACCGCTGGACCCAATGGATCTTCTCGCAGATCTTCAACGCCTGGTACGACGAGCGCATCGGCAAGGCTCGACCCATCGACGAGCTCGTTGCTGAGTTCGCCTCCGGAGCGCGGTCGACACCCGATGGTCGCCCCTGGGACGCGCTCGAACCGGCTGAGCGCCGTCGGATCCTCGACGACCATCGTCTGGCTTACGTGAGCGAGGCGCCAGTCAACTGGTGCCCCGGTCTCGGAACCGTCGTCGCCAACGAGGAGGTCACCGCCGACGGACGGAGCGACCGGGGCAACTTCCCCGTGTTCAAGCGGAACATGCGCCAGTGGATGATGCGCATCACCGCGTACGCCGATCGCCTGATCGACGACCTCGACCTCCTCGACTGGACCGATGCCATCAAGACGATGCAACGGAACTGGATCGGTCGCAGCCATGGCGCCCGGGTCGATTTCGCCTCCCCCGCCGGTCCACTCACCGTGTTCACCACGCGGCCCGACACCCTCTTCGGCGCCACCTTCATGGTGCTCGCCCCCGAGCACCCCGCGGTCGAGACGCTCACCACCCCCGAGCAGGCCGATGCCGTCGCCGACTACCGCCGAGCCGCGTCAGCCAAGAAGGACGTCGACCGCCAGGACGAGAGCCGCGAGAAGACGGGGGTGTTTACCGGCTCTACGGCCACGAATCCGGTGACGGGCGACGAGATCCCGGTCTGGATCGCCGACTACGTGCTCATGGGCTACGGCACCGGAGCGATCATGGCGGTGCCGTGCGGCGACCAGCGCGACTTCGAGTTCGCCCGTCGCTTCGGGCTCCCGATCCCCGCGATCCAGCAGCCCCCCGACACGTGGTTCGAGGCGCGCGACATCGCGCCCAGCCTTGACACGTCGAACTGGCCAGAGGCCTTCGTCGGTGACGCGCCCTATGTCAACTCGTCGAACGGCGCCCTCGACCTCGACGGCACCTCCTCGGTAGCCGAGGGGGTCGCGACCGTGAACTCCTGGCTCAGCGAGAACGGCCACGGCGAGGCGACCGTGACCTACAAGTTGCGCGACTGGCTGTTCAGCCGCCAGCGCTACTGGGGGGAGCCGTTCCCCGTGGTCTACGACGCCGATGGAAATCCGCACACCCTCCCCGATGAGATGCTGCCGGTGCTGTTGCCCGAGACCGACTCGTTCTCCCCCCGCACCTTCGACGCCGACGACGAGTTCTCCGACCCGGAGAGCCCGCTCGATCGCCTGAGCGACTGGGTAGAGGTCGAACTCGATCTCGGCGACGGCCCGCGCTCGTATCGGCGCGACACCAACGTCATGCCCCAATGGGCCGGTTCGTGCTGGTACGAGTTGCGCTACCTCGACCCGACCAACGCCGATGCCTTCGTCGACCCCGAGGTTGAGCGCTACTGGATGGGTCCGCGAGCCGATCTTCGTCCGGATCATCCCGGTGGCGTCGACCTGTACGTCGGCGGCGTCGAGCACGCCGTACTCCACCTGCTCTACGCCCGCTTCTGGCACAAGGTGCTCCATGACCTCGGGCACGTCTCATCCCTCGAGCCCTACGCCCGCTTGTTCAACCAGGGCTACATCCTCGCCAACGCCTTCAAGGACGAGCGCGGCATCTATGTGGACGCCACCGCGGTCACCGAGGTCGACGGCCAGTTCCTCCACGAGGGGCAACCGGTCGAGCGCGAGTGGGGCAAGATGGGCAAGAGCCTGAAGAACGCCGTCTCCCCCGACGAGATGTACGAGGCCTACGGGGCCGACACGTTGCGCCTCTACGAGATGGCGATGGGCCCGCTCGACGCGAGCCGACCGTGGGAGACCCGCGATGTCGTCGGCATGTACCGCTTCCTGCAACGCCTCTGGCGCACCATCGTCGATGAGGAGTCCGGCGCGGCGACCGTCTCCGATGGGCCCGCCGACGAGGAGACCCGCCGATTGCTGCATCGCACTATCGACATCGTGCGCACCGAGATGGACGCCCTCCGCTTCAACACGGCGATCGCCAAGCTCATCGAGTTGAACAACCACGTCACCAAGGTTCATCAGGCGACGGGGTCAACCCCGCGGGAGGTGGCCGAGTCGATGGTGCTGATGGCGGCGCCGCTGGTGCCACACATCGCTGAGGAACTGTGGTCGCGGCTTGGCCACGACTCGACGCTCACCTACGTGACGTTCCCGACGGCCGATCCCGCGCTCCTGGTCGACGACGAGATCGAGATGCCGGTGCAGATCAAGGGCAAGGTGCGCGCCCGCGTCATGGTGCCCGCCGATGCCGACGAGTCAACGATCCGCCAGATCGCACTCTCCGATGAGCGAGTGCTCGCCGCCCTCGACGGCGCGGACCCGGAATCACTGCGCAAGGTGATCGTCGTTCCCGGGCGCATGGTCAACCTCGTCCCCTGAGTACGGTCGGCTCATGACCAGCCGACGCATCCTCATCACCGGGGCCTCGAAGGGCATCGGACGCGCGCTCTCCCACCGGCTCGCCGCCGCTGGACACATCCCGGTCGGCCTCGCGCGAACCCGACCCGATGACGCTCCGGGTGAGTTCGTCACAGTTGACCTCTCCGATGTCGACGCCACGGCCACCGCGCTCGACTCGGTGCTGGCCGCAGGCCCGATCGACGGGGTGGTGAACAACGTCGGCGTGGTGCGCGCCCAAATGCTCGGCGACATCGGTCTCGACGATTTCGCCCACGTGCACGATCTCACGGTCCGAACCTCGATCCAGACGGTGCAGGCGGCCATCCCGGGCATGCGCGAGCGGGGCTGGGGTCGCATCGTCAATATCTCGAGCGTGGTCGCGCTCGGTGGGGTGGCGGGACGCTCGGCCTACGGCTCA
This sequence comes from Ilumatobacteraceae bacterium, assembly GCA_038136655.1. Lineage (GTDB taxonomy): Bacteria > Actinomycetota > Acidimicrobiia > Acidimicrobiales > Ilumatobacteraceae > Casp-actino5. The sequence continues at coordinate 3,172 of JAYQAE010000065.1, read as the reverse complement.
TCGAAGGCCGCCCTCGAGCATCTCACCCGGATGTGGGCCCTCGAGTTAGCGCCCGACGGGATCACGGTGAACGCGGTGGCCCCCGGCCCGGTCGAGACCGAACTGTTCCGCGAGAACAACCCGGTCGGCTCCGAGGGCGAGGCTCGCTATCTCGCGATGGTGCCGATGAACCGGATCGGCTCAGTCGACGACATCGCGGCCGCGATCGCGTTCCTGCTGTCCGATGATGCCGGTTGGTTGACCGGGCAGACCCTGCGGGTCGACGGCGGGTCGTCGATCGGGCGTTCGGCCAACGGCTAGCCCGGCTCAGCCGCCGGTCACCACGACCTCGGAGGCCTTGACCGAGGCCCACACCTCGTCGCCCTCCCCGACGCCGATCGCATCGAGGCCCGCCGAGGTCAACTCGACGACGATCTCGACCGGATCGACCAGGCGGACCCTCACGCGATCCGCGGTCCGGTCGATCGAGTTGATCCGCGAGCGCCACACATTTCGCGGACTTCCCTCTGGCCGAGCGCGGTGAAGCGAGATCGAGCGCGGGCGCACGGTGGCGATCGCCTCCCCCGTCGGCACCTCGTGAGCGCCGACCGTCAACTCGAAGTTGCCCGACGTGAGCACCGATCCGCGAAGGGAGCCCCGGATCAGGTTGATGCCGAGCAGTTCGGCGACGTAGGCGGTGCGCGGGGCGGCAGCGAGCTCTCGCCCGGAGCCGATCTGGGTGATCCGACCCTCCTCGAGCACGGCGATTCGATCGCCGAGGGTCAACGCGTCGACCGCGTCGTGGGTGACGATGAGCGCCGGTCGCGCGAGGGCGGTGGTGGCGGTGGCGAGCAGCGCTCGAACACCGGCCTTCGCCGACAGGTCGAGGGCGGAGGTCGGCTCGTCGAGGAGAAGGACCGACGGCTCGCCGACGAGGGCGCGCGCAATCGCGACTCGCTGCGCCTCTCCTCCCGAGAGCGATCGGGGTCGAGCAGCGGCGAGGTGCGCGATGCCGAACCGCTCGAGTTCGTCATGGGCTCGCCGCCTTGCGGCGCGACGGCTGAGTCCACGGGAGCGCGGCCCGTAGGCGACGTTGTCGAGCACGGTGAGGTGGGCGAGCAAAGCGTCGCGTTGGGGGACGATGCCGAGTCGGCGCGCCTCGACAGGACGGTGCTCGCCGGTGGTCGTGTCATCCCAGACCTCATCGCCGAAGGCGACTCGCCCCGACCCGATCGGATCGAGGCCGGCAAGGCCGCGGAGCAGCGACGTCTTGCCGGCACCGTTCGGACCGATCACGACGAGGCGCTCCCCGTCGACTACCTCGAGGTCGACCTCGAGGTGGTGCGTCCCGAGGTCTCGTCGGGCGGAGATGGCCAGGGTCACGGTCGCCCTCCGGTGATCGCCGGAGTCCATCGCCGACGTAGCGCGACCAACACTCCGAGACAGACAGCGACTTGGATAACGGCGAGCATGAGCGCCCGGTCCGGATCGTTCTGGAGCGTGAGGTACGTCTCGGTCGGGAGGGTCCTCGTGACGCCGGGGAGGTTGCCCGCGAAGGTGATCGTCGCGCCGAACTCGCCGATCGCTCGCGCCCACGTGAGGACGGTGCCGGCGACCAACGCTGACCACACCGACGGGACGGTGACGGTCGCGAGCACCCTCCAGGGCCGAGCTCCGAGGGCGCGCGCCATCTCCTCGGGGCCGCGGTCAGCCGCGCCGAGCGCGCTCTCGAGCGTGATGACGAGGAAGGGCATCGCGACGAACAACTGCGCGATCACAACAGCCGCTCCGGTGAACGGGATCGAGACACCGAACCAGTCGTCGAGCAGCCGGCCGAGAGGCGCCCGGCGCCCGAGCACGGAGAGCAGGGCGACACCAGCGACCACGGGGGGCAACACCATCGACAGGGTGCACACGGCGAGGATGACCCGTCGACCGGGAAGACGTGTTCGCGCCAGCATGAGCGCGAGCGGCACGCCGAGAACGAGCGCGATGCCGGTGGTGACGAGGCTGGTGATGAGTGAGAGGCCGACCGCTCGACGCGTGTCACCCGTGGTCAGGATCGAGCCGAGCTCGGCCCACGGTGCCCGCGCGATGAGGGCGACGATCGGCAGGGCGAAGAGCGCGACGGCGATGCCGGCCGGCACGAGAAGCACTCGCGGAAGGGCGCCCCGGCGACGACTCATGGTGTGCCGAATCCCGCGTCGCGGAGTATCGCGCCTCCGATCTCGGAGGTGAGTATCTGAACGAACGGGTCACCGGTGGATGGGTCGATCGCGAGCACCGGATACTCGACCAGCACCTGCTGGTCATCGGGCACTGGCACCGCGGCGACATCAGCGCGTCCGACGACATCGGTGAGGTAGGCGATCCCGGCGTCGGCGTCCCCGAGGGCGACGCGAGTGACCACGGCTCGCACGTCGAGCTCGAGCGTCGAGGGGGTGACCTCCACGCCGGCTCGACCGAGCATCTCGAGGGCGTAGGCGCCGGCCGGCACCTCAGGGGCGGCGAGCGCGACAACGACGTCGGGTCGGGCCAAGTCGCCAGCACCGGCGATGCTGAGAGGATTGCCCGGTGCGACAACGATGACGAGGGCGTTGGTGGCGAAGACCGTCGCCGCCCCGAGGCCGAGGCCATCGCGGACCACGTCCATTTGCGCGACGTTCGCGGAGGCGAAGACCGCTGCGTCGGCTCCCGCGACGATCTGGGCTGCGAGGGTCGACGAGCCGGCGAGGTTGACCACCACATCAACCTCGGGATTGGCGGCTTCGAACTCCTGCTCGATATCGGCCATGACCGAACCGAGGGAGGCAGCGGCGAACACGTTGAGCCGTTGGGTGTCGGAGCCACACCCCTGTGTGACGAAAGCGAGCATCGTGATGACGATGGAGCCGACGACCGGCTGTTGGGTCCATCGCATCGATACAAGATAGTCAGTGTTTGACTATTTCTCCTACGATGCGACCGTGGAGTCCCTCACCCTCGCCGAGTCGACCTGCCTCGCCCTGGTCGCCGAGCACGAGTCGGGGGTCCACGGCTGGCATCTGGTTCGAGCCCTCGCCCCCGACGGCGAGGTCGGTCGGACCTGGTCGCTCTCGCGTCCCCTCACCTATCGAGCGCTCGATCGCCTCGAGGGGCAAGGACTCATCACTCGGGATCGGTCCTCGCGGCGGCACCTGATGCGCGTCACCGC
>JAYQAE010000064.1:0-10161 GCA_038136655.1 Ilumatobacteraceae bacterium | reverse complement strand
GGTTCTCCATGTCGACACCGAGCACCGTCGTGACGATCTGGGTCTCGTTGCGGAAGCCCTCAGCGAAGGCGGGACGCAGCGGACGGTCGGTGAGGCGGCAGGTCAGGATGGCGTCCTCGGTCGGACGACCCTCACGACGGAAGAACGAGCCGGGGATCTTGCCCGCGGCGTAGGAACGCTCCTCGACATCGACGGTGAGCGGGAAGAAGTCGACACCGGGGCGGACGTCGCGGGCGGCGTTCGCGGTGGTCAGGACTCGAGTGTCGCCAATGGTGGCGACAACCGCCCCTTGGCTCTGCGGAGCGAAACGCCCCGTCTCGAGGGTGAGGTGACGGTCCGTGCCGGAAATCGGCGCGGACACGCGGATGGGATCAGCCATGAGAGGCTCCTTTCGGACCCGGAGCGACTCCGGATCATGTGGAGCGACCAGCCGGTTCCCAGTTGGCGGACCCGCGATGACGGCCTGCTCGAGCGGAGCGGCGCGATCCCACCTGCGGGGCGGGCAACCGGTAACCGACGACGGGATCGCTCGGTGTTTCGGTGAGGTCAACTGGACCTCGCCGGAAAGCGTAGCGGACGGTCGGCGCCGTCCCTCGGACAGGTCAGACCGAGGCGACCGCCACGGACCGCTCCAAAATCGCGAGACGACCGAGCAACTCGTCGATCTCGACGTAGCAGGACTGCAGGTGGCGACCACCTCCGGAGGTCAATCCGGTGCGTCCGTGCATCACGCGACGGTTGTCCACCATGTACATCTCCCCGGCGCCCATGGCGATCTGAATCCGATAGGCGGGGTCCTCGCGCATCGCGCCGAAGGTCGTGTAGGCGTCATAGAGCGCGTCCATCTCGTCGGGGTCGACCAGGAACGGCTGACAGGAGTGGTTCGAGTAGCGCACCGACCGGACGTTGCCCCGCGGATCGAGCTCGATCGTTGCACCCTCCGCCGTCAGCTCGATGTCGTCGTCGCGGAAGTGGAAGCGCATGGTCGTGCGGACGAGCAGGTCGAAAGCCGCCGGATCCGATGACCGGAGGTCGGCAGCGACCTTGAAGCCGTCAACCAACGTCGTTGCTCCGCCGCCCGCGTCGTTCACGAGGAAGTGCTGAAGTTGAACCGTGGGCGCGGGGTCGCGGTAGCCCTCATCGGTGTGCAGGACGAGCGGCAGGCCGGTGTACGCCACCGAGTTCGCGTTCTCGATCGACCGAACATCGAAAACCCTTCCCCAGCTCGTGGTCCTGACCCGTCCAAGATCTTCCCCGATCTCGGCGACGATGCCCTCTCGATGCTCGATACCGGTCAGGATCGCGACTCCATTCGCCCGGAACGCGCGTAGCCACGCGATTCGAGCGCCCACGTCGCTCAGCAGTTCGGCGTAGGAAATTCGCGCGACACGGTCGGCGAAGGAGCCATCCCAAAGTTCTGGCTGCGGCGGCTGCCACCTCGCTCCTGAGGAGTAGTCGTGCACGTTCAGCCAAGCGGAGCCAAAGGTGCTCTCATGTCCGTCAGGCCACCGAACGTGCAGCGCCCCGTCGGCGGTCACGGTGACACCGTCGGGCTTGAGCCAGGGGTCGAGCCGCGAGGTCTCCTCGACTCGATGCTGGGTCTGGGGGTGAAGCGCCCCCGGTGAGTTGTCCCGCAGCCAACGGTTGTGAAAGCGACTCGTCGATCCGTCGGACCAAGTGACCAGAACCTCGCGATCGGCGGTGTCGGCCGCGCTCACGAATCGGACCGGCATCATCGGATCGGGCTCACCGCGCATAGTCGCTCCCCATCGCCTCGAGCGCACCCCGGATCGCGTCGAGGTGAAGTCGGCTCCCCTCCGGGTAGTTGAGCCACTGCTCGCAGGCCAGCGCCGCCGTCGCGTCGTCGACGAGCGTGAGTTCTCGGCCAGTCGACAGGGCGATCACCTGGAGTTGCGCTGCCCGCTCGAGGTAATACAGGTCGTCGAAGGCCTCCTCCACATTTCGGCCGATGACGATCACACCGTGGTTTCCGAGGAAGAGGATGTCGTGGCGGTCTCCGAGCAGGCTGGCTACCCGCTCCCCCTCCGATGGATCCAACGCCATCCCCGCGTAGTCACGGTCGTAGGCGATCCGCTCGTGGAACCGGCAGGCGTTCTGATCGAGCATCAGGAACTCGAAATCGCGGAGGCAGGCGAGGGCGGTCGCGTAGGGCATGTGGGTGTGGAGCACGCACCTGGCTCGGGGCACCCGAGCATGGAGATAGCCGTGCAGAACCCATGCGGTGGGATCGACCCCGTGGCCGATCGGGTCGTCGTCAAGACGCTCGGAGTCGACCACCACGAGATCGCTGGCGCGGGCGCGAGAGAAATGCATCCCGCGCGGGTTGATGAGGAACCGCGTGCCCGCGGGGTCGACGGCGACGCTGAAGTGATTGGCCACACCCTCGTGCATGTCGAGATGGGCAGTCCATTGAAAGGCCGCCGCGAGGTCCTCGCGGAGATCGCGCTCCGCTGCCGGAGCTGTACCGAGCGTGTGGGTGTCGAGCGCCGTCATGTGATCTCCTCCGGGAAGCCGGGAGCCCGAAGGTCGGTGGACAGGGCGTCCTCCAGGAGGCGCACGACCTCCGGTGACCACGCCGATCCTCCGTAGGCCTCTCGGGCTCGGATGAATGTCTGGTACACGTGTCCCGCGACGTCGAGCGGCACACCGGACTCACGTCCGAAGGCCATCGCGAAGCCGAGATCCTTCACCGCCAGATCCATGGTGAAGTTGATGTTGTATGAGCCGTTCAGGATGACCTGACTCTCGGTCTCGTGGACGAAACTGTTGCCCGATGAGTGCTTGATCACCTCGAAGGCCGTGGCGAGATCGACCCCGCTCCGCTTGGCGAGCATGAGCGCCTCTCCAGCGGCGACCAGATGGGTGAGGGCGAGCATGTTGGTGATCACCTTGATGGTCGCGGCCGACCCGAGGGGGCCGACGTGGATGACCGGGCTGCCCAGGCTGTCGAGTACGTCGCGCTGTCGCTCGCGCAGGTCAGCGTCACCACCTACGAGCACGGTGATCTCCCCTCGGGCCGCCATATGCACACCGCCGGTTACTGGAGCCTCCAGCACCGCCACCCCCCGCTCGGCCGCCAGCGCTCCGATCCGAAGGGTCTCCGATCGATCGTTCGTGCTGCAATCGATCCAACAGGTGCCATCACGATTGGACAAAGCGTCAAGGACGCCACCCTCGGCAGCCACCACCGCGTCGATGACAGCAGGCGACGGCAAGCAGGTGATCACCGTGTCCGCGGAGGCGCATACCTCGGCGATCGATGACGCGCCGACAGCCCCATCGGAGACGAGTCCGGCGACGGCATCCGGGTCGAGGTCATGGACGACGAGGTCGTGTCCGCCCCTCAGCACGGACCGCGCGAGGTGGCGACCCACATTTCCGAGACCGATGAATCCAATCGCCATCGGTACCTCCGAGTTAAACAGGGCGCCGACGGCGCCGGACCCGCGAAGTCTGGCAGAAACTGATCGTCGGGTGGATCACCCGACGAGGGTGGTCAGCGGCGCAGACCCTGGTCGGCGACGATCTTGCGATAGCGATCGACGTCGATGGAGCGCACGTAATCGAGCATGCGACGGCGGCGCCCGACCAGCATCAGCAGCCCGCGGCGGCTGTGGTGGTCCTTCGGGTGCTCTTTGAGGTGATCGGTGAGGTGGGTGATCCTCGAGGTCAGCAGTGCGATCTGCACCTCGGGCGAACCCGTGTCGGAATCGCTGAGACGATGCTCCGCGATCACTTCTTCCTTCGGCGTAATGGCCATTTCTCCAGCCTCTCGTTGAGGACGCGCCGACCCGGTCGGGCCGGCGCACACACCGGAGTCGGAACCCCGAGGCGCGATCGTGAGGTTATGGCTGGGCGTTGTCGGCCACAACCCCGAGCAGGGTCGCCGCCCGGCCACGGTCAGCGCCGATTTGAGCGACCAGCTCATCGACCGACTCGAAGCGCTTCTCACCCCGCAGGCGTTCCACGAACTCGACCACCAGACGCTGTCCGTAGAGGTCGACCTCCGCATCGATGAGATGGGCCTCCACGAGCGAGTGACCAGGATCCGCGTCGAAGGTGGGTCGCCGACCGATGTTCACGACCGCCGGTCGCGATGGCTGACCTTCGCCCACCGCTACCAGGGCCGCGTAGACGCCGTCGGCGGGAATTTGCCGCTCGCTTGGAACGGCGACGTTCGCCGTCGGGAACCCGATCGTGCGTCCTCGCTGGTCGCCGGTGACGACCACTCCCGTGACGCGGTGGCGGCGTCCGAGCATCGCCTCGGCGGACGCGAGGTCTCCCACCGCCAACGCCGCTCGCACCGCTGTCGACGAGATCACCGGGCCGTTGACGGAGGTGAGGAGCTCGATCGGCTCGACCGCGAAGTCGTGATCGGCGCCCATGCGTCGCAGCATCCCGACATCGCCCCGACGACCGCGCCCGAAATGGAAGTCGCTGCCCACGACGACCGTCGAGACGGCGAGCGCCCTCACGAACACCCGCTCGACGAAGTGCTCAGCCTCCTCGGCGGCCTCTTCCGGACCGAAGGGCAACACGATCGCGGCATCGATCCCGGTCGTCGCCATCAGCTCGAGGCGCTCGTCAGGCGAGGTGAGCAGAAGTGGCGCTGATTCAGGACGCACCACGAGAGCGGGATGTCGTGCGAAGGTGACGACGACGCTCCGGGCGCCGCTCGCGCGGGCGAGCGCGTTGACCCGGGCCAGCACCTCGCGGTGCCCAAGGTGCAGGCCGTCGTACGCGCCGATGGTGATGACGGACCGCTCCCCCGGCCAGACCGGGTAGGCGAGATCGCGGATGACGTCCACGCGGCGAACCTACCGGTCGCCGGTGACGAGCACGACGGCCGGTTTGACTCCCCGATCTCGGAAGACCTCATAGACCGCGAGCAGATCTCCGGCCTCGTCGAACACCGCCCACGGTCCGTCGCCGTCAAAACGCTCGAGCACCTGACCGAGGCGCACCCGGTCGGCGGTCACCTCGTCGACGGTGACCGACGCGAGGTGCTCGACCGCGGTGGCCACAGGCAGGAGCGGGCATGCGTCTGGCGTCTCGGCGCGCTCCTCGGTGAAGGAGCCGATGGCGGTTCGTCGGAGGTTTCTGAGGTGCGCTCCCCCACCGAGGAGCCGACCGAGGTCGTCGGCGAGGGATCGAATGTAGGTGCCGGCCGAGCAGGTGACCTCGATCGACAGGACACCGGGCGCGACCTCGTCGATCACCGCGAAGTCATGAACGGTCACCGGTCGCGCCTCCCGCTCCACCTCCACGCCCCCTCGCGCCAGCTGGTGTAGGCGCCGCCCATCGACCCGAAGGGCCGAGACCATCGGAGGCACCTGCATGATCGGACCGGTGAGCTGCTCGGCGACGACGCGGCGGACCTCCGCGAGCTCGACGGGACCCATCTCGTGGCGCGCCGTGACGACACCTGCTGCGTCGAGCGTGTCCGTCTCGACACCGAGCACGACCTCAGCGGTGTACCGCTTCTCGCGTCCTCCGACGAAGGTCAGCAATCGTGTCGCTGCCCCGACCGCCACCACCAGCACACCAGTCGCGTCGGGGTCGAGCGTCCCGGCGTGGCCGACACGGCGCTCGCCGAGTCGTCGGCGGAGGTTCTGGACGACGTCGTGACTCGTCACGCCGGCGGGCTTGTCGACGATGCACACGCCGTGCACCGTCGGCGGACGGCGTCGGGCCATCAGTCGTTCTGTTCGCGCTCGCGGTCGGCGCGGAGGATCTCGTCGATCCGCTCGGCGGAGCGGATCACATCGTCGGGCCGGAAGTCGAGGATCGGTGTCTTCTTAACCCTGATCAGCCGAGCGAAAGACGCCTGAAGTCAGATGCGGTGCTCATCGAGGGCCTCGACGATCGCGGCATCCCCCTCCGCCCCGGCGAGCGAATCGAACATGACGTGCGCGCGGTTCAACTCGTCGTCGACATCGATCTGCGTGATGGTCACGAACTCGAGCCGCTCGTCGCCGATGCGCACCAGCTCATCGGCGATGATCTCCTTCAGGGTCTGGCCCACCCGGGCCGAACGCGGATAGCGGTGTCCGCCGGAGGACCCACGTCGGCCGGATCGGCCCGTTCGCGAGCGGCCGGCCATCGGTCAGCTCAGCGTCCGCTGAATCTCGCGCTCATCGTAGGTCTCGATCACGTCACCGGGTTTGAGATCCTGGAAGTCGCTGAGACCGATGCCGCACTCGAAGCCCTCTCGAACCTCGCGCACGTCATCCTTGAAGCGCCGGAGCGAGGAGATCTCGCCCTTCCAGATGATCGTGCCGTCGCGAAGGAAGCGCACCTTCGAGCCTCGAGCGATCGTGCCGTTCTGGACGTAGCAGCCGGCGATAGCCCCGATCTTCGGTACGCGGAAGATCTCGCGCACCTCGGCATCGCCGGTGACGACCTCCTCGTACTCGGGGGCGAGCATGCCGACCATGGCCTGCTCGATGTCCTCGAGGAGCTTGTAGATGATCTCGTAGGTGCGGATCTCGACGTCTTGGGCGTCGGCAAGTTCCCGGCTCTTGCGGTCGGGTCGCACGTTGAAACCGATGATCGTGGCGTTGGTGGTGGCGGCGAGGGTGATGTCGTTCTCGCTGATGGCCCCCACCGCGCGATGCACGAAGGAGAGGTCGACCTCGTCGCGGCCGAGTTTGCGGAGGCTCTCGGTGACCGCCTCGAGCGAACCCTGCACATCGGCCTTGAGGACGAGGTTCAGAGTCGCCGACTCACCGCTCTGGATTTGGCTGAAGATGTCCTCCAACTTGACGCCGGTCTTCACACGGGCGTCGGAGCGCTGGTCGCGGATCTTGCGGTGGTGGCCTCGCGCCTCACCGACGGTGCGGGCGATCCGCTCGTCGGGAGCGGCGCGGAACTCGTCTCCGGCAGCGGGCACCGACGACAACCCGAGCACCTCGACCGGTGTCGACGGGCCGGCCGACTTCACCTGCTGACCCTTGTCGTCGATCATCGCTCGCACACGACCCCAGGCGGCGCCGGCCACGATCGGGTCACCGACCTTGAGCTCGCCCTTATCGACGAGCACGGTGGCGACCGGGCCGCGACCCTTGTCGAGGTTGGCCTCGAGAACGACGCCCTTCGCGCGACCGGTTGGGTTCGCCCGCAGGTCCTCGAGCTCGGCGACCACCAGCAACTGATCGAGCAGATCGTCGATTCCGAGGTCTTGGAGGGCCGCCATCTCGACAACGATGGTGTCGCCGCCCCACGCCTCGGGGACGAGCTCGTGCTCGGCCAACTGGGTGAGAACGCGCTGCGGGTCCGCGTTGTCCTTGTCGATCTTGTTGACCGCGACGATGATCGGGACGTCGGCGGCGCGGGCGTGGTTGATCGCCTCGATGGTCTGCGGCATGACGCCGTCGTCGGCGGCGACGACGAGCACGACGATGTCGGTCACCTGGGCGCCACGCGCGCGCATCTGGGTGAAGGCCGCGTGGCCGGGGGTGTCGATGAAGGCGATCTCGTGGCCGCCTCGCTCCACCTTGTAGGCGCCGATGTGCTGGGTGATGCCTCCGGCCTCACCGGCGACGACGTTGGCCGAACGGATCTTGTCGAGCACGGTGGTCTTGCCGTGGTCGACGTGACCCATGACGGTCACCACCGGGGGCCGAGACGCGAGCTGGTCCTCGTCGTCGTCGTCGCTGTCATCGAAGAGAGCCTGTAGCTCGAGCTCCTGCTGCTGGCCCGGATCCACGAGGAGGAGTTCCGCCCCGACATCGAGAGCGAACAACTCCATGTGATCGTCGGAGAGCGCCTGCGTGGCGGTGATCATCTCGCCGTTGTTCAACAGGAACTTGACCACATCGGCCGCCGTCCGGTTGAGCTTCGGGGCGAACTCCTGAGCGGAAACGCCTCGCTCGATCACGATCGTCCCGTCGGGAACCGGAGCGCTCCGGTCGGTCAGCGTCAGGTGCTGCGGCTGGAGCTCGTCCTGGTCGCGACGACGACGTCGACGGCTCCGACGGGGAGGACGACGCTGGCCGCTGGGGCGGCCGGGGCCACCACCGGGACGCCCCCCTGGGGGGCCACCGGGTCCGCCACCCGGGCGAGGTCCGGCGAAGCCACCGGGGCGGGGTCCGCCAGCCGGACGCGGTCCACCGGGACGCGCGGTGTAGCCACCCGATCGCGGACCAGACGGGCGAGCACCCGGTGCCTGAGCCTGCCCAGGAGGCGGCGGAATCGGCTTGCCGGTCGCCGAGATCGGACGGCCGGGGGGAGGCGGAATCGGCTTGCCCGACGGAGCCTTCGGCGCGGCGGGAGCTTTGGCCACCGGCTCGTCGGCGATCGGGGCGGGACGAGGCGTCGGAGGCTCTCCAGTGACGGGATCTGGGCGAGACGACGAGATGACACGGCCCGTGGTGGCCGCCGGAGCGGGACGCTCCTCGACTGGCGCAGCTGGCGCCTCGGGAGCGGGGGCGGCTTGCTCAACCGGAGCAGGCTCGGCAACCGGAATCGACTCCGGCGCTGATTCGACGACCGGTACCTCCTCGACCACCGGGTCGGCCTCCGCCGGCTTGGTCTCCGTCGGCTTGGTCTCCGCCGGCTTGGTCTCCGTCGGCTCGGTGTCCGCCGCCTTCTTGGCAGCAGCCTTCTTGGCCGGCGCGGCCCTCTTGGCAGCCGCCTTCTTCGCCGGCGCGGCTTTCTTGGCCGCCGTCTTCTTCGCGGCAGCCTTCTTGGCCGGCTTCTTCTCGGGCTCCGGCTCAGCGGGCTGCTCGTCGCGGGTGAGCCCGTCGCGCTCAGCGCGGCGCCGCACCATGTCCGAGTAGGCCTCGTTCAGCGAGGACGAGTGGCTCTTGACCGGCACGCCCAGCTTCTCGCACAGGTCAACGGTCTCGGCATTGGTCATGCCGAGTTCCTTCGCCAGTTCGTGTACCCGCAGGTTTTTCGCCACAGTCGTTCCTCAATCTCTCACTTCGTCGTCGAATTCTCGCACCACATCACGTCGTCGCCACCGCTCGAGGAGCCCGGCGAGCGGCTCGAGCGCTCCCTCGGCCAGCTCTCGCCTCCATGCCCTCTCGAAACCCCTCGCACGTAGCGCGGCATCGAGACAGTCCGGACCGCAGATCCAGGCACCTCGGCCGGGTGCAGTTCTGGACACTCCGACCGAGCCGGTCGCATCGATCACGCACCGAGCGAGTTCGCCCTGCGGCCGACGGGTCCGACAACCCACGCACGTCCGAATCGGGGTGATGGCTCAGTCCTCGTCACCCGACCCGGTCGTCTCGCCGGACTCGGCCGCGTCGACGGCCTCGTCCTCCGAAGGTGCGTCATCGCCCGAGGAGTCTTCTGCGCTGTCGCCAGCGGCCTCGCCATCGTCGGCCTCGGAACTCTCCTCCGCCTCCGCGCCGGTGGACTTGGCCCACTCGGATTGGCTGATGACCGTGCCGTCGGCCGCGTGCCACTCCATCTCGCCGGTCTCAGCGTTCGGGATCCACTCGCCCTCGGCGTACTCGACGCCCGGCTCGCGGGAATCGAGGTAGCCACCGGCCGGAACCCCCTCGGCGACCTGCGTCTCGGAGCGGATGTCGATGCGCACCCCGGTGAGGCGAGCAGACAGCCGGGCGTTCTGACCCTCGCGACCGATCGCCAGGCTGAGCTGGTGATCCGGAACGATGACGTCGGCCTGGGTGCCGTCCTCGGAGATGATCACCTGGTTGACCTTCGCGGGCGAGAGCGCCTTGGCCACGAAGTCGGCGAGGTCATCGCTGAACGGGACGATGTCGATCTTCTCGCCGCGCAGCTCGTTGACGACCATGCGAACGCGAGCGCCTCGAGCACCGACGCAGGCCCCGACTGGATCGACGTTGTTGTCGTTCGACCACACCGCGATCTTCGTGCGGTGTCCGGGCTCGCGGGCGCAGGCCTTGATCTCGACGATCCCGTCCGCGATCTCGGGCACCTCGAGCTCGAAGAGCCGCTTGATGAGTCCCGGATGGGTACGTGAGACCACGATCTGCGGGCCCTTCGAGGTCTTGCGGACCTCGACGATGTAGGCCTTGGAGCGGTCGCCGGCGTTGGGACGCTCGAAGGGGACCTGCTCCGCCTGCGGCAGGAGCGCCTCGACCCGGCCCAGGTCGAGGAGGGCGTAGCGGGCCTCGGTGCGCTGGATGATGCCGGTGACGAGGT
>JAYQAE010000063.1:0-10244 GCA_038136655.1 Ilumatobacteraceae bacterium | reverse complement strand
CCGTGCGCCGAGGCCGTCATCGCCGCCGGGATCTCCCGAGTGCTGATCGGCGTGGAGGATCCCGATCGCCGGGTCTCCGGCCAGGGCATCAAACAACTTCGCGAGGCCGGTGTCGAGGTCACGTCCGGCGTGGCCATCGGGCTCGTCTCCGAGCAACTCGCGCCCTATCTCCATCAACGCCGCACCGGACGTCCCTATGTGATCGCGAAAATGGCCGCCACCCTGGACGGCCGAACGGCGGCCCCCGACGGGACCTCCAACTGGATCAGTGGGCAGGAGGCCCGGCGAGAGGTCCATCGACTGCGCGCCGAGAGCGACGCTGTGCTCGTCGGCGCTGGAACTGTTCGCGCCGACAATCCCCGGCTCACCGTTCGCGATGTCGCAGGGCCCGATCCGCTCCGCATCGTGCTCGGAACCGCGTCCGACGACGCCGAGATCCGCCCCTGCCTCGAGTGGACCGACGCCCCGGAAGCGTTGCTCGATCACTTGGGCGCAGAGGGTCATCTCCAACTGCTGGTCGAGGGTGGAGCGGAGACGATCGCCGCGCTCCTCGAGCGCGATCTCGTCGACCGTCTCGTGGTCTATTTGGCACCAAGCATCCATGGTGGTTCGACCGGATACCACCTCGTCGGCGGGGTCGGCGCGACCACCATCGCCGAGTTGCGACGGGGTCGGTTCATCGATGTCCGCCGAGTCGGCGAGGACATCCGGGTCGAGTTCGATCCCCGTTCGGGGTCCTTCGGAGAGGAGGGGTGATGTTCACCGGAATCGTTGAAGAGTTGGGCCAGGTCGTCGCGCTCGAGGGCGGTCGGCTGAAGGTCGCCGCCAACCTGGTGCTCGACGGCGTTGGCCTCGGTGACTCGATCGCCGTGAACGGCTGCTGTCTCACGGTGGTCACCCACGACGAAGCGTCCTGGGAGGCCGATCTCTCCGAGGAGACGCTCCGCCGCACGGCGCTGTCGTCACTCGAGCCGGGTTCGAGGGTGAATCTGGAGCGGGCGGTGCGGGCCGATCAGCGGATGGGTGGCCACATCGTCCAGGGGCATGTCGACGGGGTCGGCACGGTGCGTGGTCGTGTTCCCGATCTCCGAGTCAGCGTTCCGAATGGCCTGGAGCGCTACCTCGTGGAGAAGGGCTCGGTCACGGTTGATGGGGTGAGCCTCACCGTGGTCGACGTCGACGGTGACACCTTCTCGGTGGCGGTCATCCCCCACACCTCGGAGGTCACCAATCTCGGCACGCTCGCTGAGGGCGCCCCGGTCAACATCGAGGTCGACATCGTCGCGAAGTACGTGGAGCGCATGGCGCTTCCCCATATCGAACATCTCCGGGAGGAGCGGTCATGAGCCAGCTGGACATGAAGGACGAAGGGTCGACCGCCGTACGACTCGATCCGGTCGACGAGGCCATCGCCGCGATCGCGCGGGGGGAGATCGTCGTTGTCGCCGACGACGAGGATCGCGAGAACGAGGGCGACCTCATCATGGCCGCCGATGCCGCCGACGATCGCACGATCGCGTTCTTCGTGAGGCACACCTCGGGAGTGATCTGCGCTGCGCTCTCACAGGAGCGGTGCGTCGATCTGCGACTCCCTCTCATGGTTCCCCCGGTCGCCAACAACGAGTCGCAGGGCACGGCTTTCACCGTCTCGGTCGATCTCCGCGAGGGCACGACGACCGGGATCTCAGCGGGCGACCGCGCCCGCACGATTCGAGCGCTCGCCGATGACGCCGTCGGACCCGAGGAGTTCAATCGTCCTGGTCACATCTTCCCCCTTCAGGCCCGATCGGGCGGAGTGTTGAAGCGGGCCGGCCACACCGAGGCCGCGGTCGACCTTGCGCGTCTCGCTGGTCGCTCCCCCGCCGGGGTGCTCTGCGAGCTCGTCTCCGATGACGGCTCGATGATGCGAGGACCGGAACTGCGCCGGTTTGCTGACGAGCATGGTTTGAAGTTCATCTCGATCGCCGAGTTGATCCGCTTCCGCAGAAGGAGCGAGAAGCTCATCGTGTCGGCAGCAAAAGCTCGAGTTCCGACCGAGTGGGGCGAGTTCACCTGCCACGCGTTCCAGAGCGTGATCGACAACGAGACACACCTCGCCTTCATCAAGGGTGACCCATCGACCCACGACGGTCCGGTGCTCGTTCGGGTGCACAGCGAGTGCCTGACCGGTGATGTGTTCGGAAGCGTGAAATGCGACTGCGGTCCGCAGTTACACGAGGCGATGAGGCGGGTCAGCGAGGCGGGGGTGGGCGTCGTCGTCTATCTGCGCGGGCACGAGGGTCGCGGCATCGGTATCAGCCACAAGCTCCGCGCCTACGAGCTCCAAGATGGGGGTCTGGACACGGTGGACGCCAACGTCGAGCTCGGTCTCCCCGTCGACAGCCGCGAGTACGGAATCGGCGCGCAGATCCTGGTCGAGCTCGGGGTGCGGCGCCTCGAGCTCATGACCAACAACCCATCGAAGTACGGCGGTCTCGATGGCTTCGGCCTCACCATCGAGGGCCGCGTCCCCATCCACGTGCCCGTCCACCCGGAAGCCGAGCGCTACCTCACAACGAAGCGCGAGCGAATGGGTCACTCCAGCCCGGAGGAGGACGCGCGATGAGCCGGGATCTGCCCGCCACTCCGGCGCCGATCCCGGACGGCTCCGGCCTGCGGGTCTGCATCGTGCGGGCCCGTTTCAACGATCAGATCGTCTCCGCCCTCGTTGATGGAGCGCGCCGGGCTCTCCAGCGCTGCGGGGTCGCGGAGATCAACGAGGTGGTCGTGCCCGGGGCGCTCGAGATTCCCGTCGTGTGTGAGTCGGCTGCCGCCTCTCACGACGCGGTCATCGCCCTCGGCTGTGTGATTCGGGGCGAGACCTACCACTTCGAGGTGGTCTCCGATGTGAGCGCTCGTGGTGTCCTTGATGCCGGGTTGCGCACCCGCACCGCGATCACCAACGGTGTCCTGACCGTCGAGAACGTCGCGCAGGCCGAAGCCCGCTCGGGGCCCGGGGACGACAACAAGGGATTCGAGGCCGCCCTCGGGGCGATCGAGTTGGCCCGGGTGCTCGCGAACCTGGCGTGAGTCCGGCTCGCTGAGTCCGGCTGGCTAAGGGCGCGGTCGCGATCACTAGGGTCGCGACATGGTGCAGCCCCACGAGCTCGGCCCCTTCTTCGAGGATTTCACCGTCGGCGCGGAGGTCAGACCACTGCCGACGCTCACCGTCACCGAAGCCGACAACACCGCCTATCGCGCGGTCACAGGCGATCAACACGCGCTGACTGCCGACCACGGCCTGCACCGCGCGGTGGGAGGCACGGGGGCGCTCGCCAATCCGGGGCTCGTGGCGCACGTCTCCATTGGCCAGACCACCAATGCGACCCGACGAGCGATCGCCAACCTGTACTACCGCTCGGTGAGGATTCTCCGGCCGGTCAGGGTCGGTGAGACCCTTCGCACGAGCACCACCGTGCTCGGTAAGCGCTCGTCGTCACCGAAGGACGGCCAGCACCGCGGGAAGGTCTGGCTCGGCATCACCACCGTCGGCGATGACGGGGAGGTCATGCGCTACGAGCGCTGCGCCTTGGTGCCGGCCCGAGGGACGGGACCCGAGGAGACCGACGAGATCCCCGGACCATCGGAGCCGACGCCCCTTCCCGACCTGGTGCCGCTTATCCCGACCTGGGACCTCTCACCGCTGGAGCGGACGGAATGGGTCATGGGCGAGACGCGGGTGGATCCGCTCCGAGACCACGTCGACTTGGCCGCCCCGTTCGCGCGGCTCACGTTTAATCAGGCGGCGGTGCACCGCGATCGAACCCTTCCAGCAGCCGGTCGCCGATTGGTCTATGGCGGCCACGTCCAGGCCCTCGCCCAGGCCTCGCTCTCGCGAATCCTCCCCGGACTGGCCCAGATCGTCGCGTGGGATGGTTGCGACCATGTGGGCCCGGCCTTCGAGGAGGACCTCCTCGAGTTCTCCCATCAACTCCTCGAGACCCTTGATGTGCCGGGCGGACGTCTGCTTCGACTGGCCGTCACTGGATCGACGGTGGATGGCGGGGCGGGCGAGGTGCTCCGGTGGACGCCCGTCGTGTTCGCGCCCTGATCCGCCGCTCGAGTCAACCGAGGGGACGCCCATCGACCGGCGGGGTGCCCGGGGGTGCCACCCGAGCGGCGGTACTGTCCGAGCGTGGATGAGCCGACGTACTTCTCCACGCGGCTGACCGACGATCCCCGTCGCGCCGCGGTCTGGGCCCACATCGCCCGCTATCTCCGACCTTGGATCGACGCGGAGGGCGCCGCGCTCGACCTGGCTGCCGGCCGGGGCGAGTTGACCGCTGTGCTCGAGGCCCGACGACGAGTGGCGATCGACCTCCACCCCGCCCTTCCCGATCTCGTTCCTGAAGGCGTCGAGGCAGTGGTCGGTGACGCCACCGACCTCACCCGATTCACCGATGCCGAGTTCACCACGGTGACGGCCAGCAACTTCCTCGAGCACCTCGAGCACGCCGACATCGATCGGTGTCTCAACGAGGTCATCCGGGTGCTTCGACCGGGCGGTCATCTGATTCTCGTGCAGCCGAATTTCGCTCTCGCTCCCCGGGCCTACTTCGACGACTACACCCATCGAACGATCCACACCGATGTCTCCCTCGCCGACCGACTCGGCGCGGCGGGCTTCGAGGTGGTGCATGTCGAACGACGGTTCCTACCGCTCAGCATGAGGAGTCGACTCTCCTTCGGCCATCGACTCGTTCCGCTCTACCTGCGGCTCCCCTGGCGCCCCCTCGCCGGACAGATGCTCCTCGTCGCTCGACGGCCGTGACCCCGAACGCCCGCAAGGGCCTCATCGCCGCCTCGCTCACGGCACTCGGAATCTCGATGGTGCTTCGGGTGTGGGCCTCCTCGATGGCCCTCGCCGCCGAGCGGACCGACTGGGTACTCACGGTCCTCGCGGCGCGTGATCTTCGGGCCGGGTCGTGGGTCGGAGCGCTTCCGGGTGGGCGTACCGGTCCAGTGGAATCGGCCCTGATCGCGCTCATCGGTCTTCCCTTCGCCGAGGCGACCGTCCTCGCGATCTGGCCGGTGCTCTCGACAGCGGGAATCGCCGCCCTCGTGTGGGCTTTAGCGAGGACCCGGCTGGCCTCCCCGTGGCCCTTGGTGGCCGCCGCACTGGCCAGCATCCATCCGGCAAGCGCCATCGCGACCGCTGGCCGTCCGGTGGCGGGGCTCATCGCCGTGCTCGCGCTCGGGCTGGGGATGCTCGTGCTCATCGAGCGTCCAACCGGTGAGCCCCCGTGGTGGGCCCTCGGCCTGCTCTTCGGCTTGGGCTGGTGGGAGTCGGATCGCATCTTGGTCTTCCTCGTTCCCGTCGTGGTCGCTCTCGTCATCTCCGGCCGACTTCCCTCGGGGCGCGCCGCCCTCACCACCGTCGCGTGGGCCTCGGTGGGGGCTCTGCCATGGTTGGCTCGCGCGCTGATCGGCCAAGGGGGCGGAGGGTTCCCCAGCCCGCCCGAGGCCTGGGGCGCTGCGGCACAAGCGCAGTGGCCCGACCTCTGGGGTCGGGCGGTCGGCATCGCGGCGCCGTCGGATGCCGCGCGGCTCATCTCACCGACGCCAGTTCTCGCGCTAACTGCAATCGTCGTCTTGGCCGCGGCCCTCGTGTTGGCTCGTCGACCACGAGCCCGCTTCGCGACCCTGCTCCTGATTCCTGTTGTCGGGGTTTCGAGCCTCGTGTCCGATCTCAGCCCACTCGAAGCGACGGTGCTCCTCGCGGCACCGATCGCGCTGCTCGCCGTTGTCGCGATCTCGGCCCTCCCCGACCGGCATCGGCCGGCCGCCGCAGTAGCGCTTCTAGCCGTCACCTCACTGGGCACCGGCCTCACCGTGCGCTCACTCAGCGATGAGGCCGCGGGTCGCGATGACCCGTCGGCGCTCGCCGCGATGCTCGCTCAGGCCGGGGTGACCGGCGCCTACTCCCTCGATGACACCGCCGTGTTCATCGAGTTCCACCAGCCGGAGATCACCTCATCGACAACGATGATCCCGGACGAGCGACGCGACCGAGCGGTGCGCGAGGCGCGGCGTGTCGCGCACGTCTTTTGGATTCCGGGTGATCCGGAGGGCGCCGCTTTAACACGCGACCGTCTCAACGCGATCGCCGGACCGGTGGAGGAGTTCACCGAGGGCCCGTATCTGGCGGTCGTCCCGATCGTGAACGTGCCGCCGGAACAACTCGGCCCCTAACCGACCACCTCGTTGAGGAGTCGGTCGACCGTCGACCCGAACGACCCGATGCCGAAATCATCCGCCCGGCGCATCGCCGCCTCGGACAACGCGCTCCTCCGGCTCGGGTCGGCGAGCAGCGCCGAGGTCTGATCCAGGAGGTCGGCTCGGTCGTGCCAATGAAGGCCGCTTACCTCGTGCTCGACGACTTCAGCAGGCCCGGCCGCACCGAAGACGACGGGCACCAGCCCAGCTGCCATTGCCTCCACCACCGCGATCCCGAAGTGCTCGAAACGATCGGGATGCGACTCCGGGTCCTCATCGAGTCCGGCCGCGTGCCAGAGGATCGAGGCTCGCGACAGGAGCTGCGCGACCTCGGCCCTCGGCGCGTTCACTCGGACATCGACTCGGTGGTCACGCGCCCGTCGTTTGAGACTGAGCACGAAGTCACGGCTTCGCGAGTCAGCGCCGCCGATCAGCACGAGGCGCCACGATTCGGCTTCCGGCCGCTGCTCGAGCTCGAGCCAGGTGTCAAGCAGCGCGTCCTGCTTCTTGGAGTGGCCGTAGACGGGGTCGAAGAATCGCCCGAGTGCCACGATGACGGGCTCGCGCTCGACTCCCCCGGCAACCAACGGGGTGACCGGGGGGTGCAACACCCCGGAGGACACTCCCCATAGACGCTCAACCCATCGCGCGGTGTACGACGAGTTGGCCAAGAACTGCGTGTACGACGACACCCAGCTCTCATCGATCCGCCGGCGGCGGAGCCCCTCGCGAACGCCATCGAGAGCGGCGGGCAGATCGCGTTCGCCGAGCGCTCGGAGTCCGAGGCGAGCGACACGGTCCACGCGGCGCGTCCGAGGTCCGGTAGGGACGGAGGGGAAATGGACGTAGTACCAGGACGCGGAAGCGCGGCTGATGGCGCGGCTCAGATAGGTCCCGTTCACGAAAAGATCGAAATCGGCGCTTACCTCACCGGCTTCGTCGTCATCGGTCACCCGTCTCCACGAGCATCGCGCGAGGTCGATCCCGAGGCGAGCTCGAGTCGCGTCGAGGTCGACCGGTTCGGGTCCGAGCAGGGTGACCTCCACGCCCGGTCGATCGGCGAGATGCGCGGCGAGGGTGCCGGCGACCTGCTCGCCTCCGCCATAGGTCGACCAGTAGAGGTTGTACACCCCCACCCTCACCATTTCGAACGCTCCCACTGTCGATGCACCACGGATCGTGGAATTGACGCTGGCACCGATTCGCGGCGCGACAGCACATAGCTCGGGAGGGATCGCAGGTACGCAGCGAGCACTCGCCGTCGATGTCGAGGCTCGACTCGAGACGGCATCTTCAAGGTGAGTGGTCGCTTCACGAGCAGGGCGAGGTTGACCCGCAAACAGTGCCGCGCCTCGGCGAGTCCGGTGAGCAGCACGAGGCGCAGCGGCGCGTTCCGGGCGGTGACGAGGAGACGGTTCCGTTCGGTGTGGAAGCGGAAGACGTCAGACCCGACCCCACTGGTCTGCGCGTGTCGGTGTCTGACCAGCGCTCGTGGTTCGTACACATGGCGCCAGCCGGCCCGCCGAGCGCGCCAGGCGAGATCGGTGTCCTCGTAATAGAGGAAAAGGTGCTCATCGAAGAGGCCGATCTGGTCGAGGTGACTGGCACGGAGCAGCGCCGCGCCCCCGCACCATGCGAACACCTCCTCGGAGGTCTCGAACTGGCCCTGGTCGCGCTCGGTGAACCCGCGATCACCGGCGAAACCGAACCGGTAGAGCTCGGATCCCACGTTGTTGATGGCATCGAAGGTGTCGACCCCCACCTCGATCTCGGCCCAGACAGCGACTCGTTCGCCACCCTCACCAACGGTCACCTCGACCCGCTCGACATCTGAGATGAGCGTCACCTGATGGGTCTGCTTCGCGGACAGGCGGAGAGCGACCCGTCCGGGTTGGGGGTTCGTGTCGCGGGCCACCAGTCGCAGTTCGGCCGTGGCTCGTGTCCATCGGGCGAACTCCTCGTCACGCGCGCGATCCGGATCGACGGGGCCGTGGAAACCCTCGTCGAATCGGAGTCGGTCATCGTCGCGCTCATCTCCGATGCGCACCGCCGAGAGGCAGACTCCGAGCGCTTGGCCGGGATCCGACTCATCGACACTGTCAACCGCGAGGGTGACGCCATGAAACCGATCGGCGAAGAGCATCTTCGAGGCGACACCACCGATGTCGCTTGATGATTCCATCCGCTCGACGAGTCGACGAAGCCACTGCGGGTCGACGGTGGCGTCGTTGTTGAGGAGCGCGATGTGGTCGACCTGCTCGGCGAGCGGGCCGTCGACGCCGTGACGAATCCCGAGGTTGCAACCACCAGCGAAGCCGAGGTTCTCGAGCGGTTCGAGCACCACGACCTCGGGAAACTCGGCGCGAACGCGTTCGGCGACATCATCGAGTGAGCCGTTGTCGACGAGGACGACCTCAAGCCGATCGGTCGGCCAGTCGAGCGCCCGAAGCGATGCGAGACAGTCGATCGTCATCTGCCCGCCGTCGAAGGTCAGCACGACCACGCGCACCCGCGGAAGGTCGGCCGTCATGGCGCGCCCTCCACGACCAGCCGACGGCGACCGGTCATCGACGCCGCGTCAGCGCGCCCGTCGAGCACCACGCGATCAAACTCGTCGGGAGCGACGTCGCGCCCGAGCATGCCGACCGGACGAAGGGTCAACTCCGCTGACCCGAGACCGTTCTCATCGCCGGCAAGGCCATCGCCCGCGACGAACAGGGCGTGGACTGGTTCGTCGAGTCCCGTCGCGATCGCTCGCGCGCGCTCAACCGTCTCAGCGCCCACGGCGACGCGACGTTCGAGGGGCCGGACCGGTCGAGCGCAGATCGGTCGATACTCCCCTCTCAGCGCGGCGACGACACGGGACCCGAGTGCCGGCGGTGTCCAAGTCTCGGCGATCCGGTGGGCGCCGGCCGAGAGACGCGACCGGTGGGCATCGTCGACGAGGGCCGATTCGATCGCCCCCGCCATCGCCATGACGTCGTAGGGGTCGAATTGGAGAGCCGGGTCGCCGGCGACTTGGTCGAGGGAGGAACCACGAGCGCAGATCACCGGACATCCGCACGCGGCCGCTTCGACGACGGGAAGGCCGAACCCCTCCTCCGTGGATGGGAAGACGCTGAGTTCGGCCCGCTGCAGCAGCGTGATCAGTTCCGCCTCCGAAACTCCTCCCGCCAGGGTCACCGAGTCCGTGAGGCCGAGGTGGACGACCTCGTGATTCCATCGGAGATGCGTCGCTCGGTCGACACCAGCGACGACGACGAGCCGCCGGGGCGAGCGCACGGCGGCGGGGACCCGCGCCCAAGCTCGGAGGAGCCGGGGGATGTTCTTGCGCTCATCGGCTCCCCCGACGACCACGACGTCTCCCGGCCGGACGCGGGCCACACCCGGGTCGACGCGGAACGCGGGTTCGACGGCCGATCCGATGTCGACGATCGGGATCGATCCGAGTGAGAGCTCATGACGGGCGGTCAGTGCGGCGAACTGCGAGATGGCGAGCATGAGATCGACGGTGCGCGCGAGCGCGCCACGCAACTCGCTCTGGCGTCGCGCGGCCGGATTCACCAGATATCGACTCGGATAGCGCTGCGGGATGACGTCGTACATGACGGCGGCTACCGGGAGACCCGCTTCCGTCACGCTGGATGGGATCGGGTCGAGGGCCACCGGGTGCAGCATCAACTGGGTGGCCACGAACCAGGGCGCCTCCGACGATGCTTCGGCGACCAGGGTTCGCACCGATGAGCGGTCGAGCGGGCGGGCGTCGACGTCGGGGAGCATCCGCTGCCACCCCCGCGCCCCGGCAGACCCATCGGAGAGCACGACCGGTGCCTCTCCGACAGCGCGGAGGGAGCGCACCAAGGTGGTGACCCACCGTCCGATCCCTCGCCCGGCCGCGGTCGGGTGGGTGAGCGCGCGCCCGTCGATGATGATCGGCGCGCCCCGCCCGACCGGCGGGACCACGGTCATGTGTCGTCGCCGTCGGCCTC
>JAYQAE010000062.1:0-10385 GCA_038136655.1 Ilumatobacteraceae bacterium | reverse complement strand
CTCAGCTGGGACGCAGGCATCTCCCTGCTGCGCGCCAAGTCGATCGACGATGTCTGGTGCGGGTGACGCTCGTTCGACGCCGGCATCGAGCGCCCGGTGAGAATGTGCGCGGAAGGGCCGGTGGTGAGCTCCATCCAGCAGGCGCTCGCCGACGCCGGCCAGCAGCTCTCGGTCGACGGCATGTTCGGGCCCGGCACCCAGCGGGCGATCATCGCCCACCAGCAGGCCAGCGGACTCGAGGTCACCGGCACCATCACCGAAGCCCTCGAGAACATGCTGCTTGGACCGGCCGACGGCGGCGGCGATTTCTGACCGGCTCGCTACCCTCGCGGTTGAGCGGGCGTGGCGGAACTGGCAGACGCGCAGGATTTAGGTTCCTGTTCCTCGGAGTGTGGGTTCGAGTCCCACCGCCCGCACTCAGCGACTCGAACGCTGCAGCCGCTTGACCGCCACGATCTCGCGGAGCGCGCGAACCGACTCCCGACCGGTCACCTTCGACCCCGCCACATCGCGCCAGGACTGCAGGGGTTCCTCCCACACCGTCATCGGTGATCCGTGCAGCCGCCGCCACCGGTAGTACAGCTCGAGATCAAACATCCAGCGGGTCGAGAACGGCTCATCCAGGCAGGCCCGCAGACGATCACCGGCGACGTAGAGCTTGAAGCCCGACTGAGTGTCGTACGGCAGATACTCCTCGCCGAGGGTCAGCACCGTCGCCACCAAACGTCCGAGATAGTGCCGGGAGTCCGACCGGTGGATATCGCGTCCGGCGAGAGCGACCCGCGACGACCAGAGCGAATCGACGTCATCAGTTCGCTTCTCCAACATGAGCGCGACGAACCGCTCGACGTCACCCACGGCGAAGGCTCCGTCGGCGTCCATGAAGCCCACCGACTCGCTTCCGTCGTCGAGCGCGGCGAGCATTCCAGCGCGCACCGCCTCGGCCTTCCCGCGGTTCCGATCCAGGTGCACCGCGCGCGCGAGCCCGGAGGACGACCCGGCCAGTTCGTCGATGAGCCCCCGGGTGCCGTCGCGGGACCCATCATCGACGAACACCCAACTCACACCCTCGAGGGCGAGCATCGAACTCCAGTAGTCGGCGTTCCACCGGCCCGCCTCGTTGAAACACGGCACAACGATGCTGGCCGACGCGCTCACCCAACGGACGCTAGCGAGGGGTCACACCCGTCGGCCACGATGGCGTTCTCACCGTGGGAGGCGAGATGTACGACGAATCCGAAGCAGAACACGACGAGGGTGACACCTGCCCCTACTGCGGGGACGGCCCGCTCCACGTCTCCGAGGGCTACCTGCAGTGCCCCAACTGCGGATCCTCGATCGACTGACCCGCGATCAGGGCGTCGGTCGAGTCACCACCGTCGAGAAGCACATCTCGTCGTCGGAACCGAACGACCACAGCACGTAGGCCGGCTCGAGACTCGGGTCGCGGCGCGACCGCTCCCACGAGCACTCGAAACGGAGCACATCGCCGCGCTCCAGCACGATCGACTGAGCGGGCTCGTAGTTGTACTGCCAGTCGTAATCCCAGTCGGGGATGTCGAGCAGCACCAACTCATCGTCGGTCTCAGGATTCAACGTCATCCGATACGTCGCCCCGAGGGCGTGCATATGCCCGAGCACCGAGATGATCTCTCCGGTCCCGGCCACCGGCAGATCGCACGACGACCAGGCGACCCCGTCGGTCATGTCGGCGAAGGTCGCGGGCGATACGCGGCATTGCAGGTTGATCAAGTCCGCCGGCACGATGCCGAACTCGGCGACCGCTCGGGCCATCGCCGCAGTCCGATCGCAGAGCGGACCCTCCTCGCCCGGCCCGCACGGGATCTCGGCCGGCGTCAGATACTGCGAGATCGTCACCGGCTCGAGGTCGACATCGCTGCGCTCCAGTTGCAGCTCCAGCCATGACGCGTCCGGACCGGGCCGGGTGTCGTAGTGGTAGTGCACCTGCACCACGAAGAAGTCGCCCGGTTTGAGCCGCAGTCCACTTCCGTCGGGATAGCGACCCGGCAACTGCCCCGGCGCCCACCCCACCACGAAGGTGTCGTCGAGCCCGGTGCCCCCAAAGCACTCCCAACCGGACCCCTCGTCGCGCGCGTCGCGAGCCATCGCGCTCTCCCACTCGCGCGCCGGAACGAGATAGCCGAGGGCGTGATGCACCACCTCGGTCTGATCGGCCACGAACTGATAGCCGGTCAACCAAGCCTCCTCGTCAAGAGCGGGCTGGTACACGAGACAGCGGTAGTCGTCGAAGCGGCCGCTCTCGCCGCCATACGGCTCGATCGGTGGGACGACAAGCGGATCCTCGAGCGCGGCGAGTTCCGCCGCGAACATCGGCGTGTCCGCTTCGACATCGAGCGCGGCGCCATCCTCGAGCCAGCTGATCACTGCGTCGAACTCATCATCGGTGAGTCCAAGCGACTTGGCGTAGGGCACGCCGAGGTCGCTCGCCGGCCACGGCGGCATCTCCCCCGAGGCGATCTGCTCAATGATGAACGGTGACACCTCCGCCACGTCGCGCGCCGTCGACAGGTACCAGTGCGTCGAGCCGGGCCCACCTGGGTTGTGACATGACGCGCAATGGTCGAGCAGGATCGGGGCGACCACCGTCGCGAAGCCGGTCTCGGCTGACGTCGGCTCGAGCGGCGGATGCTCGAACGGCACGGTCGTCGTTGTGCTCGTCGATGGGGTCGTCGACGTCGTCGCCGCAGCGGTCGACGAGGTGGTCGATGTCGTTGGTGACTCCGACGTCGTCGTCGCGATCGGGCCGTCGGTCTCCGGGGCCGTCGCCGGCTTGACGTCAACCGAACCGCTCTCCTCGGGCGCCGCCCCGCAGGCGGCGAGCAGGGAGGCCGCGACGAGAACCGCGAGACGACGGATCAAGATGCTCAGAGACGCTCGATGATGGTCACGTTCGCCTGGCCGCCGCCCTCGCACATCGTCTGCAGGCCGAACCGGCCTCCGGTGCGCTCGAGTTCGTGAACCAGGGTGGTCATCAAACGGGCGCCGGTCGCGCCAAGCGGATGCCCGAGCGCGATCGCTCCGCCGTTCACATTAACCCGGTCGGGATCGGCCCCGGTCTCCTTCAACCAGGCGAGCACCACCGGAGCGAAGGCCTCGTTGATCTCGACCAGATCAATGTCATCGATCGACATACCGGCCCGCTCCAACGCCCGCTTCGTGGCCGGGATCGGCGCCGAGAGCATCATGATCGGATCATCAGCCATCACCGACATGTGATGGATCCGGGCCTTCGGGGTGAGACCGTGGCGCTCAACCGCCTCGGCGTTGGCGATGAGCACCGCCGACGAGCCATCGGAGATCTGGCTCGCGACGGCCGCGGTGATGCGCCCGCCCTCGCGCAACGTCGGCAGCGAGCGGATCTTGTCGACGTCGGGTTCACGCGGACCCTCGTCGCGATCGAGACCGTTGAGCGGGGCGATCTCGCGCTCGAATCGTCCCTCGGCCTGAGCGCGAAGGGCGCGCTCATGGGACTGGATCGCCCACTGCTCCATGTCCTCCCGAGAGATGTCCCAGTGCTCGGCCATCATCTCGGCGCCAAGGAACTGGCTCACCTCGCCGTTGCCGAACCGCGAGGTCCATCCCGACGAACCGGTGAACGGATCGAACTCGGGGTCCTCCTTGCCGGCCTGAGCGCCAGCCGTGATCGGCACCATCGACATGTTCTCGACCCCGCCGGCGACGACGATGTCCATCGTTCCCGACATCACCGCCTGAGCGGCGAACTGCACCGCCTGCTGGGCGGACCCACACTGCCGATCGATCGTGACCCCGGGGACGTGCATCGGCAGACCCGCGGCCAGCCACGAGGTGCGAGCGATGCATCCAGCCTGCTCCCAGACCGAGTTCACGTTGCCGAACACGACATCGTCGACCCGCTCAGGATCGACCCCCGAGCGCTCGATGAGATTGCCGATGGCATGGGCGCCGAGATCGGCGGGATGGACCTCGGAGAGGCGTCCGTTACGGCGACCCGTCGGAGTGCGGACCGCGTCGATGATGAATGCTTCGCTCATGGCGCGAACCGTAACCGGCAAGGGACGACCACCATGAGGTGGAGCTCGACTCAGCCGAGCGCGGCGGCGAGCGCGACGAAGGCGCGACCGCGATGCGAGATCGCGTTCTTCTCCGCGTCGGACATCTCAGCGAACGTCCGGCCCTCGCCATCCCGGGGAGCGAAGACGGCGTCGTAGCCAAAACCTCGAGCGCCGCGCTCGGTCAACGTGATGAGGCCCTCGCAGACCCCCTCCACCACCGTCTCAGAGCCGTTGGGGTGAACCACCATCGCCACCGTCCGGAAACGGGCCGTGCGATCGCGCTCAGGAACACCGGCGAGCTCCGCCAGCAACTTCTTGCGGTTGTCGGCGTACGTGACGCCCTCACCGGCATAGCGAGCGGCGTAGACGCCAGGCGCCCCACCGAGAGCGTCGACTTCAAGACCGGTGTCGTCGGCCACCGCTGGCCGACCCGAGGCGGCGCAGATCGCCGCCGCCTTCAGCCGCGCGTTCCCCTCCAAGGTGTCGGCGTCCTCGACGACATCGGGCACCTCAGGAGGTCGAGGCAGGAGCACGGCGACCCCCTCGAGCAACGCGGCGATCTCGACGACCTTGTCGGGATTCGCCGAGGCGCAGACCAATTCGATCACGGCGGGCTCAGGTCCGACGCGGCGAGGGAGGCACCGAGGTCATCTCATCCTGAAGGTCGGCGATCGTTGTGAGACCGCCCTCGGCAAGTTGCAGCAGCGAATCGAGCTCATCGCGGGTGAAGGCCATGCCCTCCGCGGTGCCCTGCACCTCGACGAAACGCGCCTGCCCGCCCACTCCAGCGGGACGCAGCATGACCACGTTCATGTCGACCTCGGCGCGCGAGTCCTCCACATAGGGAAGGTCCAACACGGGGGTGCCATCGACGATGCCAACCGAGATCGCCGCACAAGAGGAGTGCAGCGGATGCTCAGCGATGAGCCCCTGCTGCATCCGGCGGGCGAGCGCATCGTGGAGCGCCAAGTAGCCGCCGCAGATGCTCGCCGTTCTCGTACCCCCATCGGCCTGGATGACATCGCAGTCGACGACCACCTGACGCTCACCGAGCAGCGTCATGTCGCAGGCGGCGCGGAGTGCTCGGCCGATGAGCCGTTGGATCTCGACCGTGCGACCCGACTGCTTGCCTTTCGCCGCCTCGCGCGAGACGCGCTCCGGCGACGAACCCGGCAGCATCGAGTACTCGGCCGTCACCCATCCGGTGCCGCGGCCCTTCATCCATCGAGGGACGTCCTCGTCGATCGAGGCGGTGCACAGCACCTTGGTCCGGCCGATCGTCACCAGACACGACCCATCAGCCATCTCGGTGAAGTCGCGTTCGAAACTCACGGGTCGCAGTTCGTCGGGTTGACGTCCATCGGGGCGTGGCATGACTCTCCTTAGGTCGCGGGTGCGCCCTCAGGGTAGGCGTCGACGCGGCGGTCAGGTCGACAGCGGCCAACGAGCCGTCGAATCGAGTTCGGGTCCGAGCAGCATCGAACCCAACTCGCGGAAGGTCTCGACATCACCGCTCGACAGGAAACGGCGTGTGCCGCGCGAGCGATCGTCGCGAAGGAGACCGAGATCACCGAGCCGAGTCCGCGCGGCGAAGGCGGTCTCATCAGCGGAAGAGACGAGCACCACCTCCGGACCCATCACGTCACCGATCGTTCTCGCGAGAAACGGATAGTGCGTGCACCCGAGCAACAGCGTGTCGACCCCGGCTGCGCGAACCGGGGCGAGAAGCCGCTCCGCAAGCACGGTCACCTCATCGCCGGTGGTCTGACCGCGCTCGACAAACTCGACGAAACCCGGGCAGGCGGCGCTCGTCAGATCGACCTCTCGATTGAGAGCCACCGCTACCTCGGTGACCGCGGTCGGATAGGCGCCCGACGAGATCGTCCCGACCGTGCCAATCACGCCGACGCGACCCGATCGGGAGGCGCGCACGAGCGCCGATGCCCCTGGGCGCACCACATCGATGACCGGCACTGTCAACTCAGAGCGAAGATCGTCGATCGCCGCCGCGGTCGCCGTGTTGCAGGCAACGACGATCGCTTTCACACCGAAGTCGTCCACCAAGGAATGACCGAGCTCGAGGGCATGGGAACGCACCTCGTCGAGGGGCTTCGAGCCATACGGGTACCGGCCGGTGTCGCCGATGTAGACGAGATCCTCGGCGGGGAGCAGATCGATGAGCGCCCGCGCGACGGTCAGGCCACCGAACCCCGAGTCGAACATCCCGATCGGCCGGTCCACGGGCGGCACGCTACCGAGCGCGGCCACCCCCAGCCGATCAGTCGACGATGTCGGTGATGCCGCCCTCGAGATAGTCGAGCGACGAGATCGGCTCGATCGCCGCCGTCACGATGCCGGCGAGATTGGCGACGATCCGCTTCCAATAGCGGTGCAGGATGGCGCGGGGCACCGCCCAATGACCAGGGCGATCCGAGTGCATGTACTCGTGCACCTTGGCTTCGCATTCCGCGTTCAACTCGCGAGAGGCGGCGAGAAATGAGCGCGCCCGATCAGCGTCCTGGGTCGCGAGGATGTCGGCGGCCTCCACATACATCTGGGAGATCTGCTGACGCCGAGAGATGAACATCTCGACATCCTCCGCACCGGCCAGCGAGATGCCCTCCTCGGCCAGGTCGAGGATGTTCTTCGCCTGATCACCGATCCGCTCGATCTTTTTGAGCAGCAACGTGTAGCCGAGCACCAGACCGATGTCGCCACCGCCCTGGACAGCGACGTGCACCACCAGCTCCGAACGCAGCTGCTGTTCGGCGGCGTTAATGCGCTCGTCGGTCGCGCGGATATCGGCGCCGACCGCAGCAGGATCCGCCCCCGCGAGCACGGCGGTGGAAGCCAGATCGAACGAGTGCCGCGCATCGCCGAGCATCGAGATCGTCTGATGGGCGACGTGCTCGAGACCCGACTCACCACGCTTGAAGAACGACAGAACCATGGGACACCTCCTAGCGGAAGATCGCCACCCCGATCAGGGGAACGATGATGAACATGCCGAGCACCCACACGAAGGCGAAGGTGCGCCTCCGGACGGCGATCTCGGCGAGGAGCTCGGCCGCTCGAATCGGGAGCGGCCGGAGGAACGGGATGCCGAACAACACGAGGATCCCGATCACGTTGAACCAAGTGTGGACCAGCGCGATCGACAGCGCGTCGCTGCCACTCGCCGCCATCGCCGCGAGCAGAGCGGTGATGGTGGTGCCGACGTTGGCACCCAGTGTCACCGGATAGGCGTTGCGCAAGGTGATCACCCCGGCCGCCGACATCGGGATGAGGATCGAGGTCGTGATGCTGGACGACTGCACGGCGACGGTGACGAGAATGCCGACGACGATCGCCACGAGGCCACCGCCGCGACCGAGCACGCGATTCATCGACCGCTCGAGCCGCGCCGCGATCAACTGCTTCATGTTCTTCGTGATCGAGATCAACGAGACGAGCACCACCACGAGCCCCACCGCCACCATCGACACACCGAGCGCGTTCCCGTCGAAGCCGGCCGATTTGAGGCCGTCCTTCAGCGCGGAGACGGGTGCCTTCACCAGCGCCTTCAGCGGGCTCTCCCACTCAGCACCCCCCGAGCCGACAAGCAGATCGGCCGTGCCGGTCGCGAGCCGAGACAGCAAGCCGGTTGCCAACTCGAACGGCAGAAGCACGATGACCGCCATCACGTTGAAGAAGTCGTGAACCGTCGCCGCCGCCAACGCCCGACGGAACTCGTTCGACTGACGGACATGCCCGAGCGACACGAGCGTGTTCGTGACAGTGGTGCCGAGGTTGGCACCCATGATCATCGGGACCGCCGCCTCGAGGCCGAGCGCTCCGGAGGCCACGAGGCCGACGATGACCGAGGTACTCGCCGACGAGGACTGCACCAACACCGTTCCGAGGAGGCCGATGAAGAGACCGGCGATCGGATGCGACACGTTCGAGAACAGCCGCTCTTGGGTGTCGGCCCCCATCACTTTGATCCCACCCTCGAGCGAGGAGACCCCAGCGAGGAACAAGTAGATCAGCCCGAGGACGACCGCGAACCGGAGGAGGCGAGCGGCCGATTCGAACTGGACAGGCCCGCGATCCGACATGCGGAAGGTGACACTAACTCGCCTCGTTCACCTCGATGTCATCTCACGTTCACCTCGGGTTCACCCCGGGCGTCCGGTCAGAAATAGATGATCGAGCTGGCGTTCGCCTCGGCGACATCGAGGTCGACGGTGTACGCGCCGGTGGAGAGGTACTTCCAACCGCCGTCGCAGACGATGAAGACGATGACCCCGCGGTCGATGCCCGCGGCGACCTTCGCGGCACCAGCCAGCGCGGCGCCGCTCGAGATCCCGGCGAAAATGCCGCACTCGGACACCAGGCGACGGGTCCACTCGATCGACTCGCGGGGCCGCACGACCCGCTTGCGGTCAAGCAGCTCATATCCGTTCCACTTCTCGAACACCGGAGGGATGTAGCCCTCGTCCATGTTGCGGAGACCCTCGACGTTCTCGCCGAGCGGAGGCTCCACCGCGACGATCTGGATGTCGGGGTTCTGTTCTTTGAGGAACCGTCCGGTGCCCATCAGCGTGCCGCTCGTGCCAAGACCGGCGACGAAGTGCGTGATGTCGGGCACGTCGCGCCAGATCTCGGGACCGGTGCCCTCGTAGTGAGCGCGCGGGTTCGCCTCATTGCCGTACTGGTAGATCAGCCGCCACTCCGGATGCTCGGCCGCCATCTCGGTGGCGCGCCGCACCGCCCCGTTGGACCCCTCGGCTCCAGGGGTGAGGATGATCTCGGCGCCCATGATCTCGAGCATCTGGCGTCGCTCGATCGAGACGCTCTCCGGCAGCAGGATCTTGATGGGATAGCCCTTGAGGCGCGCGATCGCAGCGAGGGCGATACCGGTGTTACCCGAGGACGGCTCGATGATCGTCTGGCCGGGACTGAGCGAGCCATCGGCCTCGGCGGCCTCGATCATGGCCTTGGCGATGCGGTCTTTTACCGACCCGAACGGGTTCTGCATCTCGAGCTTGGCGATGATGCGCACATCGGGGTTGGGCGAGAGATTCGAGACATCGACGCACGGGGTGTTCCCGATCAGGTCGAGCACACCGCCATTGACCCCCGGCAGGGCGGTCGAGGCGAACAGCGGATGGGTTCCGCTCGTCGCAAAGGTCTGGCTCATGGCGCGGTCAACCTCACGGCCCCCGAGTGTATTCCGACAAACCCGATTCGGCTAGTCGTGAATTAGGTCACCGACCCCAACAGCTGGCCTGATCAGGGCTGATAGGTGCCGAACACCTCGCGAAGAGCGTCGCTCACCTCGCCGAGCGTCGCCCCAGCCCGCAACGCCTCCTTCATCGGCGGCAGGAGGTTGCCGGTCCCCCGCGCGGTCTCGGACACCTCGGCGAGGCGCGCCGACACCAGCGTCAGATCTCGATCCGCCTTGAACGCCGCCAGACGCTCGCGCTGAGCGGTCTCGAGACTCGGATCGATCGGGAACACATCAGGTTCTGGCTCGCCGTCGACCGTGAACCGGTTGAGACCGACGATCACCCGGTCATCGTCATCGATCGACTTGGTGTACTCATACGCCGCCTGCTCGATCTCGTCCTGCTGGAAATGAGCCTCGATCGCCTCGACCGCGCCACCCATCTCATCGATCCGCTCGATGTACTCCCAGGCCAACCGCTCGATCTCATCGGTCATCGACTCAACGAGGTAGGAACCGGCCAACGGATCGGGAGTGTCGGTCACCCCGGCCTCAAATCCGATGATCTGCTGGGTACGCAACGCGAGCCGCGCCGCGTCCTCCGTCGGCAACGACAACGCCTCATCGAACCCGTTGGTGTGCAACGACTGAGTGCCACCCATCACCGCCGCGAGCGCCTGCAGCGCCACCCGCACGACATTGTTGACCGGCTGCTGAGCCGTGAGCGTCGAGCCACCGGTCTGGGTGTGGAAACGCAACATCGCCGAACGGGGATCCTTCGCACCGAACCGCTCGGTCATCACCCGATGCCATATCCGCCGGCTCGCCCGGAACTTCGCCACCTCCTCGAAAAAGTGGTTGTGGCCGTTCCAGAAGAACGACAGGCGCGGCGCGAAATCGTCGACATCGAGGCCCGCGTCGATCGCCGCCTGCACATAAGCAATCGCGTTGGCGATCGTGAAGGCGATCTCCTGGACAGCCGTCGAACCAGCCTCGCGGATGTGATAGCCCGAGATCGAGATCGTGTTCCACCGCGGGATGTGCGCCGAGCAGTACCCGAAGATGTCGGTGATGATCCGCATCGACGGCTTCGGCGGATA
>JAYQAE010000061.1:0-10491 GCA_038136655.1 Ilumatobacteraceae bacterium | reverse complement strand
TGCGGTCCGTCATCGAGCTGACCAACCGCGACTTGAGGGTCTCGATCGCCGCGAAAGCCCCGCCGAGCGCCAACACGTCATCGAGCTCGGCTTGGGCTGCCTCGCGGAGTTCCGCGGTCATCGACTCGATCACATGTGACCCGTCGAAGATGTCGCCGTACTCGAGCAGGTCAGTCTCGTAGGCGAGTACCTGCTGCATCCGCAGCGACCACTGCTGATCCCACGGTGTCGGCAGTCCGAGAGCCTCGTTCCACGCTGGGAGCTGCACCGACCGCGCCCGCGCCCGCTTCGAGAGCGTCACGGCGAGCATTTCGAGCACGATCCGCTGCACGTTGTTCTCCGGCTGCACCTCGGTGAGTCCGAGGCTGTTCACCTGCACCCCGTATCGGAAGCGGAGGGCCTTCTCATCGGTGATGCCGTAGCGCTCGCGGCCGATCGTCTCCCACATCTCGGTCATGGCGCGGAGCTTGCACACCTCCTCGACGAACCTGATGCCGGCGTTCACGAAGAACGAGATCGCGCCGAACACCCTCGTGAACTCGTCGTGGGGGATCCGCCCTGAGTCGCGGACCGCGTCGAGCACATCGATCGCGGTGGCCATCGCGTAGGCGATCTCCTGAACCGGGGTCGCTCCCGCCTCCTGGAGGTGATACGAGCAAACGTTCATCGGATTCCACAGCGGGGCGTGCTCGTGGCACCAGATGATCATGTCGACGATGAGCCGCCGCGACGGCTCGGGCGGGAAGATGTATGTCCCGCGGCTCAGGTACTCCTTGACAATGTCGTTCTGCGTCGTTCCGCGCAGCGCGGAGGCATCAACGCCTTGCTCCTCGGCGTTGGCGACGTAGAGCGCGAGCAACCACGCCGCCGTCGCGTTGATCGTCATCGAGGTGTTCATGTCGCCCGGCGGGATGCCGTCGAGGAGCGTTCGCATATTGCCGAGGTGGGCGACGGGCACTCCGACCTTGCCGACCTCCCCGGCGGCGAGTTCGTGATCGGGGTCGTATCCGGTCTGCGTCGGCAGGTCGAAGGCGATCGAGAGCCCTGTCTGGCCCTTGGCGAGGTTCGTTCGGTAGAGCTCGTTGGACTTGTCGGCGGTCGAGTGACCCGAGTAGGTCCGCATCATCCAGGGGCGGTCGGGCTCACGTCGGGCGCTCACGACGCGACCGCCTCATGGAGAAGATCGAGATAGTCCGGGCGGTCGACGTCGATCGCGCCGAGGGACACCAGATGGTCGGTGGTCCACTGCACGTCGAGAAGTGTGCCACCGGTCGCGTTGAGCCAGTGCACGAGGTGGACGAGCGCGACTTTGGAGGCGTCGGTCGCCCGGTGGAACATTGACTCCCCGGCGAAGAATCCACCGATGCGAACGCCGTAGAGGCCTCCGACCAGCTCGTCATCCAGCCAGGTCTCCACCGAATGGGTCCAGCCCATCTCATGCAGCCGTGAGTACGCGTCGATGAAGGCCTGGTTGATCCAACCGCTCGGCCTCCGCGG
The DNA here is from genome assembly GCA_038136655.1 of Ilumatobacteraceae bacterium. Taxonomy (GTDB): domain Bacteria; phylum Actinomycetota; class Acidimicrobiia; order Acidimicrobiales; family Ilumatobacteraceae; genus Casp-actino5. The sequence goes on along the minus strand of JAYQAE010000061.1, from coordinate 8,994 downwards.
ATCGGCGCAGGCCTCCATCACCTCGGTAAACCGTGTGTTGAACCGCACCTCGTAGCGCCGCAGGCTTCGTCGCAGCGAACGCGACACCTTGAGCCGGTCAAGGGGGAGGATCGCGCGCGGATCCGGAGAGAACCAACCGATACGGCGGCGGTCGACGGGCATCGGGAAGAGCCCGGACCGGTACGCGGCCAACAGTGTTCCCGGCGCGAGATCGGCACCGATCGCGACCATGTCGGTCTCATCGGTCGGACCCGCCGTTGGCATGGCCCACTCGCTCGGCTCGGGCTCCACCGGTCGCCGCAACACGGGAAGCGCGGCGGTTGGGGTCAGGTGGTCGTCAAGGGAGCGATCACCGTTCACGTTCCATGCTCCAGAAAACCCCGTCCGGTCTTGCGACCGAGGTGACCAGCGGCCACGAGTCGCCGCAGTTCGGGATGCGGAAGACTGGAGGGATCACCAGTCTCTCGATGCAGGGTCTCGAGGATCCGCAGCGTCGTGTCGAGACCGATCAGATCGAGCAACTCGAACGGTCCCATCGGGAAGTTGCACCCCCCACTCATGGCGCGGTCGACGTCGACCCGGCTGGCTACCCCTCGCTCGGCGAGGGCGATCGCGGCGTTCAGATAGGGGAAGAGCAACGCGTTCACCACGAAACCCGCTCGGTCGGCGACTCTGACCGACTCTTTTCCACAGTCCGTCGCGAAACGCTCGACCATCTCGACGGTCGACTCCGCCACCGTCACCGGTGCGACGACCTCAACCAGAGGCATAGCGGGAGCCGGATTGAAAAAGTGGAGGCCGCACACCCGGTCGGGCCGGGTGGTGGCAACGGCGAGCTCGACGACGGCCAGCGTCGAGGTGTTGGTGGCGATGACCGCGCTATCGGGGAGCACGGCGTCGAGTTCCGCCACCAGACGCTTCTTGACCTCGAGATCCTCGACGACGGTCTCGATCACGAGCCCGCAGCCAGCGAGCTCGCTGAGATGTGAGGTGTGGCCGATTCTCGCGACCACCGCGTCGGCCTCTGCGGCCTCAAGGCGTCCCCGGTCGACGGCTCGCCGGAGACGCGAATCAACTTGGGAGACCACGGCGGCCGCCCCCTCCTCGCTTCGGGCGCGGACGACGACCTCGAAACCCGCGGAAGCGACCACTTCGACGATGCCGGCGCCCATGATGCCGGAGCCGACTACCCCGACTCTGGTGAGACCTGACGAGCCCGCCATGAAGGCAACCTAGTTACCGATCGGTAAGCGGCGACGAGTTGGGCGGCCATCAGCTCCGGGCGGTGGTGACCGCGACATAGTGTCGGGTTTGTGAGCGGGCATCACGGTGGAACGGTCGCGCTGTTCGGTGGGGGACCCTTCAGCGCCAACGATGATCTCGACCGCGCACTGCTGGCCGGGTTTGCCCGCGTGACGGTGGTGCCGACGGCCGACGCGTTTGAACGCCCTGCCGAACTGATTGATCAGGCGCGTGTCTGGGGGGAGCGGATCGGCGTCGAGATCGACCCGCTCATGGCGATCACGCGACCGGATGCCTCCAACCACGACCTCGTCGCCATCGCTGAGGGGTCCGAGGCCATCTGGCTGGTCGGTGATTCTCCGATCCATCTCCGCGCGGTGATGACGAACACCCCGCTCTGGGCAGGCATCACCGGTGTCCTTGGGCGTGGAGGCGTGCTCGCCGCGGTGGGCGGAAGCGCCGCTGCCCTGTGTGATCCGATGACGGATCCGCGCGGTGGCGCTCTGACGATCGGTCTCGGTCTCGTGTCACCCTTCGCTGTCTTCACCGAGACGGAGACATGGACTCCGGAACGGCTGCAGCGCGCCCGTCAACTCGCCGGCGAGGTGGCGGTCGCGGAGTTGCCGACCGGAGCGGCGATCATCGGCCGGTGTAACGGCTCAAGCCGTGTCTGGGAGACCATTGGGTCGGTCACCCTTCACGGACAGCCACCCGGCTGAGTCCTCACCGCCAGGCGAACACCGGTTGCTCGAGGCGATCGACGCGACGGTCGATCTCACCGTCGAGCGCGACCCATCGGAACTGGACCAACACCGCCCCGGTCGGGGCGTGGATCAAATCGTTTCCGAGCGGCACCTGCACGACGGGCCGGTCGCTCTCGGGGATGTCGACATAGCGCGGCGAGTCCTCACGACGGAGGTTGTGCAGACCTACCCGAAAGACCGCCTGCACCTCGTCGGCCGCGGGTCGGAGATCGGGGTCCGCTTCACCCCACACCACAACCGGGGTGATGACATAACCGGATCGGGTTGGGTAGTCATCGAGCAGGCCGAGCACGGAGTCCTTCTTGAAACGGATTCCGAGTTCCTCGTCGACCTCGCGGAGGGCTGCGTCGACCGGTCCCTCGCCGTCATCGAGTCGACCACCCGGTAGGGCCCACTGCGCGGAGTGCGAGCTGAGTCGCGCGGCCCTACGGCAGAGCAGGAACGCGGCACCACCCGCCACTCCGACCATTCGACCATCGAGGCCAGCGGTGTCCCCCGGAACCATGTCGAGCGAGGTGCCCTCGGGAAGCGTCGGATCGCCGTCGTGGAGCAGCGGGTCGGAGTCGCAGATGACAACGGCAACTGCGGCGTGTCGCCGGCCATCGAGTTGGTGCTCGCGTCGACGGTGTCGCGAGAGGTTGTCAGCGATCCGCTCGCGAAGGTCGTCGTCGAAGGTGAGCACGCGTCACCGATGGTGTCAGGCTGAATGCGCTGTGGGAAATCGCTGTGCTGCTCGCCGAGCGTGTCCGACGAGTACGAGCATCAATGGCACCTCGACCAGAACGCCGACAACGGTGGCAAGGGCAGCCCCCGAACCGAGCCCAAACAGGGCGATGGCCGTGGCGACGGCCAGTTCGAAGAAGTTGCTGGCGCCAACGAGCGCCCCCGGAGCCGCTACCTCGTGTCGGACCTTTCGCCACCGCATCAACTGAAGGGTGGCGGCGTAGATGACGACGGTCTGCACGGAGAGCGGCACAGCGATGAGCGCGATGTGGAGAGGATCATCGAGGAGCACATCACCTTGGAATGAGAAGAGCAGGACCAGCGTGATGATGAGTCCCATCGGGGTCAGTGGCGAAATCAGGTCCATGAACCTTGTCTCGAACCAGTCTTGACCTCGTGACGCGATGACGCGCGTTCGGATCGCGCGACCCAAGGCGACGGGGGTCACGACGAACAGGACGACGGAGAGCGCAACGGTTGACCAAGGCACCGCGATGTCGGAAAGGCCGAGGAGGATCATCACAATCGGAGCGAACGCGACGAGCATGATGAGGTCGTTCAGAGCCACCTGGACGACGGTGTAGGTGGAGTCGCCGCGTACCAGCAAGCTCCACACGAACACCATCGCGGTGCACGGTGCGGCGCCAAGCAGGATCGCTCCCGCGAGGTACTCATCCGCTCGGTCCTCCGCGATGAGCCCTGAGAACACGACGCGGAGAAAGAAGTACGCGATCGCGAACATTGAGAACGGCTTCACCATCCAGTTCATGACGGTGGTGATCACAAGCCCGGAGGGCTCGGATGTGATTCGCGCGACTGAGGAGAAGTCGACCCGGACCATCATGGGCAAGATCATCAGCCAGATGAGCAGCGCGACCGGAAGGGAAACGTTCGCGTATTCGAGGTCCGCGAGCGTGTCGGGGATCACGGGGAGCACCCTGCCGAGCGCGACGCCCCCGGCGATGGCGAGGGCCACCCATAACGAGAGCCAACGACCGAACCAGCCGAGCGGGTCGGTCTTGCTCAACGGACCACCGCACCGATGATCGCATCGAGTGACTTAGCCTCGTCTTCCGCCACCGAGAACCACGCCCACTTGCCACGCTGTTCTCGAACCACAAGTCCGGCTCGAACCAGCACGGCGAGATGGTGGCTCACGGTCGGTTGCGCGCGACCCACGGCATCGGGCAGATCGCAGGCGCATATCTCCCCTGTCGGTGCATGCCGGATCATCAGCAGCAACCGAAGACGGATCGGATCCGCGAGCGCAGCCAGCCGGGCTACGGCCTCTCGCGCCGAGGTCTCGGGCAGTTGCTCGATAAATCGCATTATCCAAACATATTGACAGATATCAATGCGACTGGAAGACTCACAGGATGCGGCTCCAACTCGCGCTCAACGTCACCGACCTCAACGAATCGATCGACTTCTACTCCCAGCTCTTCGGTGAGGGACCGTCGAAGTTGAAGGAGGGCTATGCGAACTGGTCGCTGAGTGAGCCACCACTCAAGCTGGTGCTCTTCGAGCGTGGCGGGCGCGTTGAGGGAGACTCGAGTCACGACGTCAACCATCTCGGGATCGAGGTGGATTCAGCCGACGAGGTGATGGAGATCGAGGCCCGACTGTCCGCTCGCGGACTCGAGACCACCGGGGTTGAGGACACCATCTGCTGTTTCGCTGGCAAGACCGAGACTTGGGTCGTCGACCCGGACGGTCACCGATGGGAGGTCTACGTCAAGACCTCCGACCATGAAACCCAACTTGAGAACGTGGTGATCAGTTCGCCTGCAGCACCCTGTTGCGGGTGACAACAACCACCCGAAGCGGCCTCAGCGATACGCGTTGGTGATCGGAACGCGACGGTCACGACCGAAGGCCTTGCGCGTCACCCGCACGCCGAGCGGCGCCTGGCGACGCTTGTACTCGGCGATGTCGACCAAGCGGGTGACCCGGCGGACGATGTCCGGGTCGAAACCAGCCTCGATCAGATCCTCGGTCGTGAGGTCCTGCTCGACGTATCCGGAGAGGATCCGATCGAGCACGTCGTAGGGAGGCAGGCTCTGATCGTCGCGCTGGTCCGGACGCAATTCGGCCGACGGCGGCTTGTCGATGACCGACACCGGCACCGTCTCGCGGCCGTCTCTCGCGTTGACATATCGACACAGGTCGTAGACGCGGGTCTTCAACAGATCCTTGATCACGGCGTAGCCGCCGACCGAGTCGCCGTAGATCGTGAAGTAGCCGACGGCAAGCTCGCTCTTATTGCCGGTGGTGAGCACCATCCACCCGAACTCGTTCGAGAGGGCCATGAGGATCTGACCGCGACACCGAGACTGGAGGTTCTCCTGGGTGAGACCGGGCTCACGACCCGCGAACGACTCCTCGAGCATCGATTCGAAGGCGGAGAACGCTGGTTCGATCGAGATCGTCCTGATGTCGATCCCGAGGTTCGTGGCGAGCAGATGCGCGTCGCTGAGGGAGTGATCGGATGAATAGCGCGACGGCATCGCGACACCGTGAACGTGCTCCGAACCGAGAGCATCCACCGCGACGCAGGCGACGAGGGTCGAATCGATTCCCCCGGAGAGGCCGATCACCACATCGGAGAAGCCGTTCTTCCGGCAGTAGTCGCGGGTGCCGAGCACGAGCGCCTCGTAGAGCTCGGTGTCGCCGTCGATCGCTGGGGCGACCGGATCGGACACCGCGGGTCGAGAGCGCTCCGCGGCCCGACTGACCGCGATCACCGGCAGTGTCGGCTCGTCCGCTCGCTCGGCGACCTCGATGTCGACGACGCGGAGGTCTTCAACGAAGAGCGGTGAACGCGCCACGAGATGTCCGGTGGCATCGACAGCGAAGGATCCGCCGTCGAAGACGAGTTCGTCCTGACCGCCCACTTGGTTGACGTAGACGACCGGGCAACCGAGGGAACCGGCCCGTCCCGCCATCATCTCCTCGCGCTCAGTGTCCTTGTCGTGGTGATACGGCGATCCGTTGATGCTCACAATCACCTGCGCACCTCCGGCGGCGAGCTCGGCATGAGGTCCGATCGTTCCCCACATGTCCTCGCAGATCGACACGGCGATGCGGACGCCCGCCACCTCGAAGAGTTCCAGCGGCGCGTCGCCGGATCGGAAGTAGCGGCGCTCATCGAACACCGCGTAGTTCGGAAGGTCACGCTTGTCGTAGACACCGACCACCGAACGGTCGCACACCACCGCCGCGGAGTTGCGCAGAGCGCCCGCTGTGCCGGTCACCGTGCCGATCACCGCCGGGCAGGGTCCGATTCCAGCAACGAAACGTTCCAGAGCCGCATCGACATCGGCGACGAATCGCGGCTTGAGCAGCAGGTCCTCCGGTGGGTAACCGCAGATGGCCAACTCGCCGAACACGACGAGATCGGCACCGAGGTTCACCGCCGAGGCGTACATGTCGAGGGCACGATCGACGTTTCCCCGCAGGTCACCGACCACCGGGTTCATCTGAGCGAGAGCGATCCTCAACCCGGCCACGTCCTCAGGCTAATGAGCGGCCCGCCGACCGTCGCTTCGATCGGGGTTCGCTCAGGAGTACTGGTCGAGGATCGAGGTCTCGGTCACCCGCGTGAGCCGCTCGCGGATCTGTGTGGCGAGGGCGTCGTCGACCCCGTCCACCTCGGCCAACTCGGCGACCGTGGCTCGTTGCAGCCGGGCGAACTCACCGAAGTGGTTGGCGATCCGGCACGACAGTTCCTCGGGGAGCCGGTTCACCCGACGAAGCACTCGGAGGCCCTTTGGGGCCAGCTCGAGGTCGAGATCGGAGAGGTCGCCGCGATGGAGGGTGCTCGCCACCACGCGCAGATCTCGGAGGCCGTCGTCATCGAGCCGGGACAGTTCGGCGAGTGTGTCCTCGGTGTCTCGGGCCATCGGGAGGTAGTCGGCGACGATGAGATCGAGTTGGTCGTCGATCTCCCCGTAGAGCTCGTCGAGTTGAAGTCGGAGCAGCCGCGCATCGACACCGAGTTCGATGATGAGCACCTCGATCTCCTCGGCGATCCGGTGCACCATCTCGCCGCGCTGCATCACGACGGCCACGTCGCGAACGGTCACGACATCCTCGAACTCGAGAGCGGTCAGGCTCGCGATCGCCGAGGAGAGCCGCTCGGAGTAGCGCTCGAGGGTCTGCAACGCCTGATTCGATCGGTCGAGCAGACGCCCGGTCTCTTGCAGCTGGTGTTTCGCGCCTCCGGCGTACACGTTGATGACGCCCATCTCCTCCGAGGCGCTCACCACGGGAACGTCGAGTGATCGGGCCACCCGTTCCGCGGTGCGATGACGGGTGCCGGTCTCACTTGTCGGCACGGTCGGCTCAGGCACCAAATGGACGTTGGCCCGCGCGATCCGACCCCCGTCCGAGGAGATGATGATCGCCCCGTCCATCTTCGCCAACTCGGAGAGTCGCTGAGGCGAGAACGGCGCGTCGACGAGGAAGCCCCCAGTGCAGATCGAGAGCACCTCGGGCTCGTCGGAGAGCACGAGCAGCGCTCCTGCCTTCGACCGGACCACCCGATCGATCCCATCGCGGAGCGGCGTGCCGGGGGCGACCCGGGCCAGAGCGAGCCTGAGTGGCTCGTTGGCGAGGGGGCGACGCTCCGGCATGTGTGAAGTGTACGGGTCGTTCCCCAAGGCCTTCCGGCGGGAGGCGTTGTGATCAGACGATCAGATCAGCGGCGGCGAGCGCGGAGGCGATGTCCTCGACGCGCACGAGGCGAGAGGACGCGTCGTCGGAGGGGGTGCGCTCGGGCACGAGGATGCGGTCGAATCCGAGCCGCTCCGCTTCGGCGAGGCGTCGATCGGGCCGAGAGGCCTGACGGATCTCGCCGCCGAGACCGACTTCACCGAAGACGGCGAGTCCCGCGGGAAGCGGGCGGTCGACGATCGCGGACACGATGGCGAGCGCGATCGCAAGGTCGACGCCCGGCTCAGTGAGGCGAACCCCGCCGACGGTCGACACGTAGACATCGTGCTCGTGCACCGGCAGCCCGGCGTGGCGGCTGAGCACGGCGAGCAGCAGGGCGAGTCGCGCTTGGTCGACGCCTTGGCTGGTGCGGCGCGCCGGCACTCCGGGAGGCGCTGGGGTGGTGAGCGCTTGGATCTCGACGACGATGGGTCGCCGGCCCTCGAGGGTGGGGGTGACCACGGACCCGGCTACTCCGACCCGACGGTCGGCGAGGAAAAGATGGCTCGGGTCGGCCACGCCGCGAAGTCCGTCGCTGGTCATCTCGAAGACGCTGAGGTCGTTGGTGGAGCCGAAGCGGTGCTTGACGGCGCGAACCAACCGCAGGGCGTGGTGGCGCTCGCCTTCGAAGGTGATGACCGTGTCGACGAGATGCTCGAGCACTCGGGGTCCGGCGAGGTCGCCCTCTTTCGTGACGTGTCCGACGAGGACCACAGGAAGATCGCGTCGTTTCGCCTCGGCCACGAGCCGCTGGGTGACCGCTCGCACCTGCGCCACCGAACCGGCGGCCGAAGGCAATGACGGGTCGGCGACCGTCTGCACCGAGTCGACGATCATCAACGTGGGAGAGACCTCGTCGATGGCCGCGAGGGCGGAGCCAAGATCGGTCTCGGGAAGCAGCCAGAGCCCCTCGGAGGTGGAGCCGAGCCGCTCGGCGCGATGCCGAACCTGCTGGGCGCTCTCCTCGGCGCAGACATAGAGCACCGGACCCGACCACGAGTGAGCCACCTGGAGCAGCAAGGTGCTCTTGCCGATACCCGGCTCACCGCCGACGAGGGTGACCGAACCGGGAACCAGACCACCGGAGAGGACACGGTCGAACTCGGCGAGCCCGGTCGGTCGTGGCTCACCGGCGATCGCGTCGACCTCCCCGATCGGAATCGGACGCGCCGCCGCGCCGACCTTCGCAACCGGCTGATCAGCACTGGAGGACACGACCTCCTCGATGAGGGTGTTCCACTCACCGCAGCCCGTGCACTGCCCCGTCCACTTCGGATGATGGGTGCCGCAGGTGGAGCACACGTGCGCGATTCGGGGGCGACTCACCGGACCATTCTGGCCTCACGGTGTGGCACCGGTAGGGTGCGGGGATGCCGACTCCCTTCCCCCCGTTCGACGGATCCGCCCCTCGCCAGCAGAAGTTCGCCGAGCCGCCCGAGATGGGGATCGACTCGTCGAAGCGCTATAGCGCCACCATGACCGTCTCGATCGGCGGTGAGACCATCGGCGATCTCGTGATCGCCCTCGACGCGGTCAATGCCCCGCTCACGGT
>JAYQAE010000060.1:9064-10491 GCA_038136655.1 Ilumatobacteraceae bacterium | reverse complement strand
CCGGTGGTGTCGACCACGTGCGGCACCCCGATCGCCGGCACCTCGACCACGTCGTCGGGAGTCACCACGATGGATCCGCGCGCTCCGAGGGTGATCGCAGCGAGTCGGCAGTCGCCTCGAACCGCCTCCACGGCCTCGTCGAGGTTCTCGGTCTCGTAGAGCGCGACGATCTCATCGGAGTTGCCGAAGAGCAGGTCGACCTCGTCGGTGACGAGGGCCCGGAAGTCGTCGCGGTGACGGTCGACGCAGAACGAATCGGACAGGGTCAGCGACACGAGTCGGCCGGCTTCGTGTGAGGCTCGGGCCGCGTGGCGGAAGGCCTCTTTGGCCTCGGGGCGGTCGTAGAGGTATCCCTCCATGTAGAGCACACGCGCGGCCGCGACCACCTCGGTGTCGATGTCTCCTGGGGTGAGCAGACTCGAGGCTCCGAGGTAGGTGTTCATCGTCCGCTCGGCGTCGTCGGTCACGGCGATGATGCACCGGCCGGTTGGCACTCCATCAGCGGGTCCGCCGGGAGCAAAGCGCACGCCGACGGCGAGCAGATCGTGGCCGAAGGCGCCTCCAAGGTCGTCGTCGCTCACCTTGCCGATGTATGCCGCGCGACCGCCGAGGCTCGCGACACCGCACACCGTGTTGGCGGCGGAGCCGCCACTCATCTCAACCGAGGTGCCGAGGTTTCGGTGGAGGTGGAGGGCGCGATCGGTGTCGACCAAGGTCATCGAGCCTTTCACCAGCCCATGGGTGTCGATGAAGGCGTCATCCACGTGGGAGATGATGTCGACCAGGGCGTTACCGATGCCGACGACGTCGAAGACGGTGCCGTCTTCGCGCGGGGTCAGCCCGCGCACGCCTGCCCGCCCGTGTCTCGCACCCACGCGACGCTAGTCCGGCGAATCTCGACCCAGGGGTAGTGTCGCGCGGGTGATCGACCCCCATCGCCTGCCACGCCACGCTCTGCCGTCCCGCTACGAGGTTCGCCTCGAACCAGATCTCGACACGGCGACCTTCACCGGTTCGGTGGTGATCGAGCTCGAGGTCGCCGAGGTCGATCCGACGTTGGACGGCCTGGTGCTGAACGCCGCCGAGCTCGAGATCCACTCCGCCCGCATCGACGGTGTCGAGGCGAGTTTCGACGTCGACGCTGAGTTGGAGCGGGTCTCGGTGGCGACCGGCGAGCCGCTCGCGGTCGGGGCGCACCGGGTCGAGCTCACCTTCGACGGCGTGATCAACGATCGGCTGCGCGGCTTCTACCGATCGACGTTTGTCGACGGCAACGGCTCGGAACGCGTGATCGCGACCACGCAGATGCAGTCGACCGACTGCCGGCGGGCGTTCCCGTGCCTCGATGAGCCGGAGTTCAAGTCCGTGTTCTCGATCACCCTCGTGGTCGCCGACGGGCTCATGGCGGTCTCGAACTCGCCGGAGGT
>JAYQAE010000060.1:4985-8964 GCA_038136655.1 Ilumatobacteraceae bacterium | reverse complement strand
GGGGCGATGGAGAACCTCGGCTGCATCACCTTCCGCGAGAATCTGCTCCTGGTCGACCCCGATCGCGCCACCCAGGCGGAGCGGCAGTTGGTGGTCGACGTCGTCGCCCACGAGCTCGCTCACATGTGGTTCGGCGATCTGGTCACCATGCGCTGGTGGAATGGCATCTGGTTGAACGAGGCGTTCGCCACCTTCATGGAGCTGGCGGCCTGCGACGCCTTCCGGCCGGAGTGGGGCCGTTGGGAGACCTTCGGCGTCGAGCGCAGCGTCGCGTTCGAGACCGATTCGCTCTCAAGCACTCGGCCCGTGGAGTTCGAGGTGCGGTCTCCGGCTGATGCCGAGGGGATGTTCGACGTGCTCACCTATCAGAAGGGCGGCGCGCTGCTTCGCATGCTCGAGCAGTACCTCGGTGCCGAACGGTTCCGCGAGGGGGTGTCGCACTATCTCAAGCGTCATTCCTACGCGAGCACGGAGACGGCCGATCTCTGGGACGCGATCGAGGAGACGTCAGGGGAGCCGGTGCGTCGCATCATGGATTCGTGGATTTGGCAGCCGGGCTACCCGCTGGTGGAGGCCACCCTCGACGGAGATGGCGTGGTGCTCAGCCAGCGCCGGTTCTCCTTCGACGCCGCGAACGACGCGACGGTCTGGTCGGTGCCGGTGGCGGTGCGCACCAGCGAGGGCGTCTCCCGCGTCCTGCTCGAGGGTGAGCCCGTTCGCATCGCGGCCGGCTCGGGTGCCGTGGTGGTCAACGCCGGGGGTCACGGCTTCCTCCGTGTCTCCTACGACCGCGCCCTCCTCGACCGTCTGGATGACGTTCGCTCCCTCGAGACGCTCGAGCGTTACAACCTCGTCGACGACGCGTGGAACGCCGTGCTGGCCGGCCGTCTCGATGTTGCCGACCTTCTCGCCCTGCTCGAGCGCTTCGCCGGGGAGACCGACCTCCATGTGTGGCGAGCGATCGCCAGTGTCATCGTCCAATTGCGGCGCATGACCCCTGAGGAGGTCATCGGCGGGTTTGCCGCGCGGGTCGTGGCCCTCGCGCGACCGGCGCTGGAGCAGCTCGGCGACCCGATCGTCGGCGAGCCCGATGTCATCGGATCGCTCCGAGGACTCCTGCTGCGGCTTCTCGCCCTCTCCGGTGACGACGGCGCCAGTGTCGACCGCTGCCGGGCGATCTTCACGTCGTCCTCATCGGATCCGAGTGGCACCGACCCCGAGTTGTTGGCCGCGGCGACCACCGTGATCGCCGCCCACGGCGGCCGTGAGGAGTTCGACGCCCTCCTCGAAGGCTTCCGTAACGGCCCGACCCCGCAGGATCAGTTGCGCTGTCTCTACGCCCTCGCCGAGTTCGACGACGCTGATCTGATTCTCGAGACCTGCGCGCTCGCCATGTCGTCGGCGGTGAAGACTCAGAACGCCCCGTTCCTCCTGCGGGCGTGTATCGCGAATCGTCGTCACGGCCCGGCCGCCTGGCGATTCGTGACCGAGCGTTGGGCCGGGGCCAACGAGCGATTTCCGACGAACACCATCGTTCGAATGGTCGAGTCGGTGAAGACGCTCACCGAGCCTGGGCTGGTGGCCGAGGCGGCGGACTTCTTCGCGGAGCACCCGATCCCTCAGGGCGCGGCCACGCTCTCGCAGATCCTCGAGCGGCAGCGGGTGAACGCGTCGGCTCGCCAGCGCGTCGAGGAGCGGATGGTGGCGATCGGGTGAACAGCCTCCCCACCTCGATGCGAGCCGCGTTGCTCACCGGCCACGGGGGCCCCGAGGTCATCGAGGTGCGCGATGACGTCGACGTCCCCACCGCGGGCCCCGGCGAGGTCTTGGTGAGCGTCTCGGCCTGCGGCGTCAACAACACCGATATCAACACCCGCATTGGCTGGTACTCCCCCGAGGTTCGCTCGGCGACCGACGATCCGTCGACGCCGTTGGTGGAGGCCGGCGGGTGGGGTGGCGAGCTTGGGTTCCCCCGTATCCAGGGGGCCGACATCTGCGGACAGGTCGTCGCGGTCGGCCCGGAGGTGCCGGAATCGCTGATCGGGGCTCGAGTGCTCGTCGACCCGTGGGTGCTCGATGCGGACGTTCCAGAAGAGCGCGAACGAGCCCGCTTCGTCGGATCGGAGATCGACGGCGGTTTCGCCGAGTTCTGCGCGGTGCCCGCCCGCAACGCGCATCCGATCACCTCGCCGCTCACCGATCTGGAGTTGGCGACCTTCCCGTGCGCGGCCACCACCGCCGAACACCTTCTGCGCGACGCCGAGGTTGGATCGGGCTCGGTGGTGGTCGTAACCGGGGCGTCCGGTGGGGTCGGCACCTGCGCGGTGCAGTTGGCCGCGGCCCGCGGCGCTCGGGTGGTCGCCCTCGCGGCCGAGTCAAAACGCGACGCGCTGATCGATCTGGGCGCCGATGCGGTCGTCGACGGGCGCGGGGAGTCGCCCGGGGCGCGGATCGCCGCGCTCGGACTGCGGGTCGATGCCGTGATCGATGTGGTCGGCGGCGAGCTCTTCGGAGAATTGCTTCCGATCATCCGGCCGGGTGGGCGCTACGCCACCGCGGGGGCGATCGCCGGGCCGATCGTCGAGTTCGACCTCCGGCACCTGATCTACGGCGATCTCACGATGAGGGGGTCGACGGTGTGTCCCCCGGACAATTTCGCCCGGGTGGTCGACCACATCGAGGCGGGGCGTCTCCGGCCGGTGGTCGCCGGCTCGTTCGCGCTGGAGGAGATCGGCGCCGCTCAGGCGCTGTTCCTCGAGAAGCGCCACATCGGCAACTTCGTGATCGACCTCTCGGCCTGATCCGGCCGATCAGTCGCCGGTGCGCAACCGGTCGCCGATGAGCCGGGCGATCGAGGCAGCGGTCGCGTCGGAGTCGCGCACCACGAGATGCCACGGGATCGACAGGCCCTCGGACCCGCACCTGATGGCCGCGAGGCGTCCCATCTCGACGGCGGGCGCGGTGGCCCACCGGCTGAGGATGGAGACCCCGGCCCCGGCGGCGACCAACTCGATGATGGCGGAGGTATGGCGCACGACGCGAACCAGCCTCGCCGAGTAACCCGAGGGGCGGATGAATCGGTCGTACTCGAAGCCCGTGGTCGGGAGCATCGAGTAGGTGAGCATGGTCTCGTCGATGACGTCGACCGGTTCGATGTGGTCGCGTCCGGCGAACGGGTGCTCGGGTGAGCAGACGAAGACGAGTTCGTCGTCAAATGCGGGGATCAGGGCAACGGATCCGTTCGGGTAGCCGGGCGCGAGGGCGATATCGACGGAGCGGTCGGCGAGGGCGGTGCCAACGGGGTCCGCGACCGAGATGAGATCGAGATCGACGTCGGGGCGGCGCTCACGCACCGCCTGAAGGCAACGCGGGAACCAGTGATACGCCTCGTAGGCGCCGACCCCGACCCGAAGGACGGTCTCGGCTTCGGGCTGTCCCGACACCAGGGAGGCCTCGATCCGTCGGAGCTCACCGAGCGCGCGATTGGCAGCCTGATAGACGGCGAGGCCGGCGGGGGTCGGTGCGAGACGCCGGTCGGCGCCACGGTTGAAGAGCGGCGTGGCGAGCCGACGCTCAGCCTCGCTCAAGCGATGGCTGAGGGCGGACTGGCTGATGGCGAGATAGTGAGCGGCGCGGGTCATCGAGCCGAAGTCAACGATCGCTACCACCGTCTCGTAGTGACGGAGGTCGAGCAGGGTCGACATCGACTCGCTCATGCGCGCAACCGCCTTTCATGGAGCTCCTACTTGGAATTTCTGCACCGAATTCTTACATGAATTTCATTCATGGGAAAAGATGCTCACAATCCATTGGACACATAAGCGCAATTGGCGTTCACTGATCTCTGATGCGCACGAGATTCAGCCGACCGGTGCCTCGCGCGCTCGCCGACGCCGAGCGCGGTCGCCTCGACGACATCGTCGACATCGGGCGATATCCGATCTCCAACCTCGACTCGCTCGCGGGCCGGTCACTCGTC
>JAYQAE010000060.1:0-4885 GCA_038136655.1 Ilumatobacteraceae bacterium | reverse complement strand
CTCGGTCGCCCAGCGCCTCTACGTGTCCCCCGACTTCAAGCGGTTCATCGCCGCCTGTCTCGGGCTCGGACGGGTCTTCGAATACGCCGACCCTCTGGCCGGCCTCATCACCACCGTCATCCCGCCGGGTGGTGAGTACGGCTGGCATTACGACACGAATCGTTTCGTGGTCACCCTCACCGTTGACGAGGCCCGCTCTGGAGGGGCGTTCGAATACTCCCCCGATCTCCGATCCCCCGGCGACGAGAACCTCGAGGGCCTCCGAGCGGTGATGACCGGTGACCGTTCGACGGTCCGGACGGTGACGGCGCGGGCGGGCGACCTGCAGTTGTTCCTCGGCCGCTACTCCCTGCACCGAGTCACGCGGGTCGAGGGTCATCGGCCCCGACTGATGCTCGTACTGTCCTACGCGGAACAACCCGGCATCATCGGCCCGGTTGAGCGGACCCGCCAGGTGTATGGACGCGTGACCGAAACCCACCTCCTCCACGCCGAACAGGCCCTCGGATCCGATGGCCTCATCGCCTAATCCGAGCCTTGACCCAGCCGGCCTCGTCGCGGAGCGCCGCGCTCGGCTCGATGCCACCCTCGAGAGGTTTGGCACCGACGCGCTGTTGACCTCCGACCCGTTCAGCATCAGGTACGCGACGGGCACGCGAAACATGCTCGTTCACGGACTCACCGGGCCGGATCGACTGACCCTCGTTGCCCCGGAAGGACGAACGGTGCTCTGGGAGTTCGCCGGCTGCGAGCACCTGAGCGACGGCGCGGACTGGATCGACGAGGTGCGACCAGCACCGGCGTTGAACGCGAAGAAAACCCCGGTGTTCCGTCAGGAGGTGGAGCGATTCGTCAGCGAGATCGCCGACTTGGTCATCGGACGGTGGGGTGAGGGCGCCCGTCTCGCGGTGGAGGGCACCACTGCGGGCGTGGTCGAGGCCCTCACCGACCGCGGCCTGAAGGTTGTGGACGGCAACGAGGTGATGCAGACCGCGATGATGGTGAAACAGCCGGCCGAGATCGAGGCAATGCGCGAGGCGATGCGGGTGACCGAAGCGGCGACCGGAGCGCTGAGAGCAGCGATCACCCCGGGCGCCACCGAGCAGGAGGTGTGGGCCGAGTTCCATCGCGCCCTGATCGCCAACGGCGGCGAACTCGTCGTGACCCGACTCCTTCAGGCTGGACACCGGACCTTCCCCTACTTCCAGGAGGCCTCCACCAATGCGCTCGAAGCCGGCGACCTGGTGTGCTTCGACACCGATGCCGTGGGCGCCGGCGGTTACTCGGTCGATTTCTCGCGCACCTTCTTGTGCGGCGATGACGATCCCGACTCCATCCAGCTCGGGCTCCACCGCCTCGCCCTCGAGCAACTCGAGCACAACGCCGCCAATCTCGCACCGGGCCGATCATTCCGCGAATTCGCTTCCCTGGCCTTCGAGGTGCCCGCCCCCTACGCCCGGTACGGGTATTACCAGTTGGCGCACGGCCTCGGTCTCGCCGGTGGCCACCCGAACATCCCGCGTATCGACGACGGCCCCTACCCGCTCACCGGCGGCTTCGAGCCGGGCATGGTGATCTGCGTGGAGAGCTACATCGGTGACCCCGACTCCCGTCAGGGCGTGAAGCTCGAGAATCAGTACCTGATCACCGATGATTCGATCGAGCAGATGTCGACCTTTCCGTTCGACGAGCGCCTGCTCGCCGGTGGCTGAGTCACCCGGCGTCAGGCGATCCGCCACTCGAGCAGTTGCGACTCAAGTGCGGTGAGCTGGTGGAAGAGGTCGTGATCGGGCGCTGATCCGTCGGCGGTCTGCGGTGCCTTCAAGTAGAAGCCAAGCCAGTCCTGCACTCCGGCCGATCCGTTGCGATGGGCGAGATCGAGGAAGAGGGCGAGGTCGAGGGCGATCGGCGCGGCGAGGATCGAGTCTCGACAGAGGAAATCGACCTTGATCTGCATCGGGTAGCCGAGCCAGCCGAAGATGTCGATGTTGTCCCACCCCTCCTTGTCGTCTCCGCGCGGCGGGTAGTAGTTGATGCGCACAACATGGTCGAGCTCCCCGTAGAGATCGGGATGCTCGTCGGGTTCGAGGATCGACTCGAGCACGCCGAGTTTCGAGAGTTCCTTGGTTCGGAAGTTGGCCGGGTCATCGAGGACGTAGCCATCGCGGTTGCCCAAGATGTTCGTCGAATACCAGCCGCGGATGCCGAGCATCCGCGCCCGCAGTCCCGGGGCGAGGATCGTCTTCATGAGGGTCTGCCCCGTCTTGAAGTCTCGGCCAGCGATCGGAACACCGCGGCTCTCGGCGAGTTCGACCATGCAGGGCAGGTCGAGCATCAGGTTGGGTGAACCGTTGGCGACTGGCACGCCGGACTGGATCGCGGCGTAGGCGTAGATCTGGCTGGGAGCGATCCGCGGGTCGTCGTCGCGGAGCGCCTGTTCGAAGGCGGCCAGGCTCTCGTGGATCTCGCTCGGCTCGGAATAGGCCTCGGTGGACCCGCACCAGACCATGACCACCCGTTCGAGGTCGTGCGCCGAACGGAATCGGGCGATGTCGTCGATGAGCGCCTCAGCGCTGGCCCAGTGACCGCCGGACGACTTGACGCGCACCCCGTCGAGTCGCGACACCCATCGCTGATCGAAGACGGCGTCCATGGGCACGATGCCCTCGAGTTCGCCCGACAGCGCGTCGAGATGCTCGGCTCCGAGTACACCTGAGGTGCGGGCGGCCTCAAGGGCGTTCGGGGTGATCGGGTCCCACCCACCGAAGACGATGTCGTCGAGTGGCGCGAGGTCGACGAGTTGGCTGATGGGTCGTGGCGCGCCATCGCCGGGGTCGATTCGGCCGAGTTGGCTGAGCGAGCCGATCGGGGATCCGAGGCCGTTACGGGCGGCGAGCACCCCGGCGATCAAGGTGGAGCCGACGGCGCCGAGCCCGGGGAGAAGGATGCCGAGCCGGCCGGAGGGTTGTGGTGAGGACATCCGACGAACCTAAATGGATCCTGTTGATTCAGGTCTGTTTGTTCAGTATTTCTAAACTAATCTTCCGAGGTGCCCTCATCGCTCCCCGACCTCAGCCTCCGCCAACTCGAATACTTGGTGGCCGTATCGGTCGCTCCGACCTGGTCCGACGCCGCCGCCTCGCTCGGCGTGACCCCGTCGGCCCTGTCACAGGGCCTCGCCGAACTTGAGCGCCGAGTGGGCGTACCGCTTTTCGATCGCGACGGTCGACGGCGACCACTGCGGACCTCGGCAACACCGGTTCTCGAGCACGCCCGTCAAGTAGTCGCGCTCACCGGCGACCTCGCCGCTTGGGCGGATCGGATGCGCGGCTCCTCCCTCGGGTCGATCCGCCTCGGCCTCATCGACGTCGCCGCCGTGGAGCACTTCGACTCGGTGATTAACGCGTTCCGGATGGAGCGACCCGAGGTCTCGCTCAGCATCTCGGTGGCTCCCTCCGCCCAACTGATCGCCGACCTGCGCCGCGGCGCCCTTGACCTGATCGTGTGCGTCGAGCCGGGCGAACACCCTCCGGGCGTGACCGTCACCCGTGTGCTGTCCGAACCGATCGTGATCATCGCCCCACCGGGAACCGAGATCGGCTCGCCGGACTCCTGGGGGCCGTGGGTGTTGTTTCCCGATGGCTCGCACACCCGGTCATCGACGATGGATGCGCTTCGGGCGCTCGGGTGCGACCTGACGGTGGTCGCCGACAGCCACCAGCCCTCGGTGGTGCGGGCCATGGTGCGTCTCGGCATGGGCTGGGGCGCGCTCTCGCGCGCCCGAGGACGCGATGCCCACGGCATCGTGGAGGGACCGGAGCTCTTCCGACGACACCTCGCGCTCATGCGACGCGAACGATCACCACTTGACCCCGCTGCCGCGGAGCTCACCGAACGGATCCTCTCCGTCGGTGCCGTGATCGAGCACCGACTCATCTAATCGGTATCTGGTGAGCCTCGGCTAGCTCGCACCGAGTAGCCGCGGCGTGCCGATCCTGACCGGCACGCCCGATGAAAACAGCAGGTGCGGATCTCCAGCAGGGAGCGGCAGGCCAGCCGCGGCCATAACACCGGCGTCGATCTCGCTCGCTTCCGCGGACCTGAGTGGCCAAGCCGGATGTTCGACCGGTGCCCAGACCGGTCGTCCGCGGAAGGGTCGGGCGAGGAGCCCCCATCGCGCCGTGAGAAACCGCGACAGATCATCGTCGGCGACTGGGTCGCCGACCGTCACCGACACCGCGGCGGTCGCGCCGCTGACTCGGGGCCATCGGCGATCCACTGAGGAGAGCACCCGGTCGCCGATGCGAACGTGGCGCACATCACCGACGCAGTACGGGATGCGGTAACCGAGGCGCGCGACGAGGGCCGGAAGCCAGCGGTCGATGTCGAGGGACATGAACCAGACACCGCGGCGATCGCCAGCGCGAACATAGGTGCGCACGTTGACCTCGGGAAACGAGCCGACGTACGGCATCGGCGCCCAGCCGGGCACCCCGAGTCCGTCCATGTGGAACGGAATGAGACCGACCCAGGCTGATCCGTCGAAGGTGTCGACCTCGATGCCCGCTGGAAGCAGAGCCTGGACATCGGCGGGGTCGTAGCGCCAGTGGCAGAACACGATGTCGGTCCAGTGCTGGACCATGACAGCGCGGGGCACCGCGCCGGGCGGGGGCTCCGCTGTGGCCGGGGGTTCCGGTGTCCAGATCGACGGGTCAGTAGTCACGGCGGGGCAACGACGTTCAACACGGGCTGGGCATCGGCGTGGGTGACCCATGCCTGAGAGTTCGACGGACGGCGGAATCCGACCGGAGTGGAGCTGAGGGGAATCGAACCCCTGGCCTCGACAGTGCGATTGTCGCGCTCTACCAACTGAGCTACAGCCCCG
>JAYQAE010000059.1:0-10515 GCA_038136655.1 Ilumatobacteraceae bacterium | reverse complement strand
GTGTCGAGCGTGTTCTTGACTCTGCTGCGGCGGCGGGATGGCGAAACATTGGTCTCGACGTACCTTCAGTCGAGGCATATGTGGAGTCGGGCGGAACGATCGATGGACTCCGGAGCCGGTTGGACTCTCTCGGGTTGTCGTGCTCGGACGTTCTCGTGCTCGCGATCACGGCTGATGTTCGGGAGGTTGACCGGCACGCGCGGAGGCTCGCTGAGTTGGCAGGCACGTTCGGCGCTTCCACATGTGCGGTGGCCTTTCCGGACGGATCAGCCGCTCTTGATCCTGATGATCCGCGAGCGGGCTGGGCCCTGTCCAGATGTGCTGACGTGTTTAATGACACGGGGTGTCGCTTGGCGCTTGAGTTTTTGCCTTACTCGCCGGTGTGCTCGCTCGGTGTCGCGTTGCAGCTTTGTCAGATGGTCGGATTTGAGAGAGTCGGTCTCCTCGTCGATAGTTGGCATCTCTTGATGAACGGCTCCAATAATGACCTCGCAGGGGTGAATCCGGCGGAGTTGGCATTTGTCCAATTCAGTGATGCCCCATGGAGCCTTCGTCCCGGTCTCGGAGTCGCAGAAGCAAGTCGGAGATGTCGACTCCTGCCCGGAACTGGAAGGTTCGATCTGCGGAGTTTCGTCGATCACATAAAAAACAGCGGTTACAACGGCGTCGTGGCGCCGGAGGTTCTCTCAGAGGACTTGCGCGCACTTCCACTCGACGTGGCGACTAGTTCTCTGCTCGACACGTCACGCAAGTTGTGGGGTCCGTTGCCGTGACTTTCTTTGTGCCTTGGTCGTCGGGCCCAATTTCGTTGCCGAAGGGATTCGAACCTTGTCGAATGACCGCCGTTCGCTTGCATGGCAACTCGAACGGATCTACTTCGAGTGTTTACAGACGTTGAAGTACTGACTTTCCAGTCCGACCCTTTACGACTTGGACATGAGGGGAAGGCTGCATCGCTCATCCGAGCACGATCTCGCCGTCGATACGACGGCACAGACCCTCGGCAACGAGGTCAGTGAGGAGTCGATCCGCGAGGGCCGCATCGCGCTGCATCACCGATGGAACCGCCCCAACAGGAACCGCGCCATCGACGAGAGCAGCGAGCAGCCGACCCCGCGCCTGCCGATCACTGCCCGCGAAACGAGCTTGCTTCCCGCTCACCCCGGCGGAACCACGCGCGGGATCTGGGCGCTCAGCCGACCCCGCCCAGGCGCACTGCCGTTTCACCGGGCAGCCTCCGCAACCCGGTGACCTCGCGGTGCACACGGTCGCGCCGAAATCCATGACGACCTGGTTCCAGATCCACGCGTCTCCCTCCGGAACCAGCTCATCGGCGAGGGCCTGCGCCGCCGCCGGACGAAGCCGCTCCCCCACCAGCCGCGCCAGCATCCGACCGACATTGGTGTCGAGCACCCCGACGTCGAGTCCGAATGCGAACGCGGCGACAGCCCGCGCGGTGTAGGGACCGACGCCGGGCAGATCCATCAACTCCTCCACCGTCTCCGGGAACCTGCCCGCGGCCGCAATGTGCCCTGCCGCGTCGTGGAGCGCTCGGGCCCGCCGCGGGTATCCCAACCCCTGCCAGAGCCTGAGCAGATCGGCCAGCGGCGCTGAAGCGAGCGCCTCGGGAGACGGGAACCGCTCCATGAATACTTCCCAACGCGGGATGATTCTCGCTACTTGGGTCTGCTGGGCCATCACCTCGCTCACGAGCACACCCCAGGGATCGCGGGTGCGCCGCCATGGCAGGTCGCGCAGCCGGGGCCCTCCCCAGGAGAGCAGTTCCGGCACGACCTCCTCGGAGATCGCTGGCGCCGGGGTCACGAGGAGCGGTCGAGTTCGTCGTCGCCGTCGACCGGGCGGGTCGGTAACGCCTCGTCGGGGTGATGACGACGGCGCGAGCGGTCCCAACTCTGGTGGCTCGGTCGTATGTACTCACCGGTCACGTCCCTGATCGGGAAGCGCAACTGGAAGTCGATCTTCGACTCACCGCGACGGGTCTCCTGCTCGGCGAGGTCGCGCAGTCTCATGAGGCGCTCCCGACGCTCGATACTCCACGGCCCAACGCGGAGCGTGGCGTAGAGGACGCCTCCGAGGATGATCGGGAAGAAGAACTGGGCGAACCGGTAGGAGGCGACGCCGAGGGTCGCCGTTCGCAGCGGCACGCCGAAGCCTCGCAGCATGCCGACATAGCTGGTGTCGACGTAGCCGAGACCGCCCGGTGTGATCGGAATCGCGGCGAGCACGTTGGCGACGCCGAAGGCGATCACCAGGGCGTCGAGATCAAGCGACACCCCGAACGCCCGCACGAACACCCAGAGCGCGGCTGCGTCGAGGAGCCAGTTGAGCGCCGCCCAGAACGCGACCCGCCCGAGCAGTTGCCGATCGCTGATAAGTGCCTCGAGACGTTCCGCGAGCTGGTGAACGATCCGAGCTGCCCTGTCCGGATTGAGACGAAGGCGCGCCGCCACCCATCGCACGAGGCGCTCCGAGCGACCCTGGCCCTCCATCAGACCGAAGGTGAGCGCCCCAGCCAATCCCATCACCAGCACCCCGACCAACGCGGCACCGCCGTAGATCGGGTTCACCCCACGGATCGGGATCGACACGATGAGGCCCGTCCACAGGATCAGGTTCAACACGACGGCTGAACCCAGCCCGACAGTGGCGAGGGCGAATCCCGCATCCGGTCCGCTCACCCCCGACAACGTCATGAGGCGGTAGCCGAGCGCGGAGCTCGCCGCGTTGCCCCCAGGGACGATGCTCGAGAGGGCACGGGTGCTCATCTGAATCCTGAAGAGCCGCCATCGGGAGAGATGCAGCCCGGCATCGCCGAGCGCTGCCTTCATGAGCGGGGCGTAGCACCACAGCGCGAGAACCTCGAGCAACAGCCCGAGGCCGAGGAGCGCGGGGCGCACGTTACGGATCTCATCGAGGGCCGCTCGGAAATCGGGAACGAGCGGAATGACGAAGAGGTACAGCACCGCCGCGAACACGACGAGTTTCAGGCTGAGCCGGAACCGCCGACGACGCCGAGCGGTTTCCCCCGGTGACCGCTCGATCGCCGGGAGCTCGCCGGTGGGCAGCGGCGCCTCGTGTGTCTGTGGTCCGTCCATGCGCTCGCGGAGCGAGAGCTCCTCGGAACACACTACGCACCGCCCCGACCGAGCGGGACGTTCACCGGAGACGGGCGAAGAGACGCTGTGCCTGCTCGGACGCCTTCGCGCGCACCTCATTCGGATCAACCCGAGTCGGGCGACCCTCATCGAGCACGACCTCACCGTCGATGACGACATCCACCGCACTGAGGCCCGGAGTGAAGGCGAGGTACCACGGGTCGATCTCCCCGTGATGCCAGGTCACCGTGTCCTCAGCTGACTCGGGGACGAGATCACGCCCTGCGGTGAGCCATCCCCACGCCAGTTCCGGGCCAACGGTCACGTCGTGCTCTCGGGATCTCACATAGGCCAGACGGAACTCCTCGAGCATGTCGGCGCCGATGCCATCGGTCCCGAGCGCTATCCGATTCGAGAACCGCGCCGGAGCGGCGTAGCCCACCGCGTTGTTCATGTTCGATCGCGGGTTGTGCACGACCGTCCCACGCAATCCGTGGTCGTCATCGAGGTGAACGCCGTGCACGAGAAGCCACGAGTCATCGGTGAGGTCGGCGAGGCGCCCAGCTGCCTCGCGGTCAGCGGCACCTTCGGCGACGTGGATGTGCACGCCCACCCCGAACGAGGAGGCGAGTTCGGCGGCACCGGCGAGGGTCTCGTCGCTGCAGGTGAACGCGGCATGGACACCGACCATCCCGCGACCGCCCTCCTCGAGGAACCGACGGTTCTCCTCAAGGCCCCGCCGCGCCCCGTCAGCACCGTGCCGATCGGTCACCCCGTAGGCACAGACGACACGCACACCAACCTCGGCGCAGGCATCCGCGATCACGCTGAGCGACCCCTCGATCGCGTTCGGCGACTCGTGGTGATCAACGATCGTCGTGCAGCCTCGCTCCAGGGCCTCGAGGGCCCCAAGCATGGCCGACCACCTGATCATCTCGAGATCAAGGGCCGAGTCGAGCCGCCACCAGACCAGTTCGAGGATGTCGGTGAAACCAGCCGGTGTTCGTTCTGGGGCCGGCATACCGCGGGCGAGGGTCGAGTACAGGTGGTGATGCGCGCACACCAGGCCCGCGCTCGTCGTCGTCATCGGGGCTCCGAGCGATCGACAACCCCGCGCGTCGAGGAGATAAGTCCGTAATGCTCGGGCCTGCGATAGCGGGCGAAGTCGAAGAGGGTCTCCTTGTAGTGGCGACAGAGATCGAGATCACAGACCGCCGAGATGATCAGGTCGCCCGACACCGTGGCCTGGGCGACCACCTGACCGGATGGAGCGATGATCTGCGAATGAGAGAGCGACTCCACGCCCTCCTCGACGCCGCCCTTGGCGACGCCTACCACCCAGGTTCCGTTCTGGTAGGCGCCCGAGGCCATCACCAGGTTGTTGTGGAACGACTGGAGCGGGTTCTGGTCAGGATCGGGCGCGTAGTGGAGCGGCGTGTTGTAGCCGATCAGCACGAGCTCGACGCCAAGCAGACCGAGCACCCGGTACGTCTCGGGCCAACGCCGGTCGTTGCAGAGCGCCATGCCGACGACCCCACCGAAGGCGTCGTGCACGGCGAATCCATCAGGAGACTCCTCGAAGTACCGCCGCTCGAGATGCTGGAACGGCCGCCAGGGCTCGTGCGCGTCGTGCCCCGGGATGTGGACCTTTCGGTAGCGGCCGATGATCGAGCCGTCGACACCGACGAGCATGTAGGTGTTGTATCGGTGACCGTCCGCTGTCAGTTCGGCGTAACCGAGGCAGAACCCGACCCCGAGACGCCGCGCCTCGTCGAAGAGCGGTTGGGTGGTCGCCGAGGGCATCTCCCGCTCATAGAAGTGGTCGTGCCCGGCCGGGTCCTCGGTCCACCAGCGAGGGAAGAAAGTGGTGAGCGCCAACTCGGGAAAGACGACGAGACGGCATCCCCGCTCCGAGGCCTCGCGGAGCAGGGCGATCAGACGATCGACCACCTCCGACCTCGACTCGTCACGCGCGATCGGACCGAGTTGAGCCGCGCCGACATGGATCTCCCTCGTCACCAGTCCTCCCCCTCCGCGAGATCGATCATCACGTCCGCCATCACCTGACATCCGGCCACCAGATCGGCGTCGTCGGTGAGTTCGGCGGGGTTGTGGCTGATCCCTCCGATGCTCGGAACGAACACCATGCCAGCAGGGCACATCCGCGCGAGCATCTGCGCATCATGGCCCGCCCCGGAGGGCATGCGGCGAACCGACAGACCCCGGGCGGCGGCAGTGGTTTCCACGCGTGACACGACCCGCTCGTCGAAGGCGACCGGCTCGAATCTCGCGAGCGATTTGGTTTCGACGGTGACGCCATGGCGCTCCGCCACACGGGCGAGTTCGCCCTCGAGTTCCGCCTCGGCGCGACGGAGCGTCTCCTCATCGGTGTTGCGGAGATCGACCGTGAACGTGGCCCGGGACGGCACCACGTTGACCAGGTTCGGATGGAGCTCGATCCGTCCGACGGTCGCCACCTGCGGCGCGCCGAACCGTTCGGCGAGGTCATTGACGAACACCGCGATGCGAGCGAGGGCGGCTGCCGGGTCGCGCCGCATGGCCATCGGCGTCGTGCCGGCATGGTTCGACTGCCCCGAGAAGGTCACGCGGGTCCACGAGATCCCCTGCACACCGGTGACGGCTCCGATCCGTAGGCCCTCGGCCTCGAGTACCGGGCCCTGCTCGACATGTAGTTCGACGAAGGCGTGGGGAGCCGGCCCGGGGCATGGAGCGGCGCCGAGGTAGCCGATGCGCTCGAGTTCGGCTCGAACCGTCGGCCCGGGTCCGCCCGGATCGGCGGCGCGGATGTCGTGGGCTTGCTCAACCGTCATCCCACCCGCGTAGACGAGGCTGCCGAGCATGTCGGGGGCGAAGCGGGCGCCCTCCTCATCGGTGAAGAACCCGACACCGAGCGGTCGTCGCAACTCGAGTCCTGCGGCGAGCACCGATTCGATCACCTCAAGCCCGGCGAGCACACCGAGATTGCCGTCGAAGCGACCCCCGGTGGCGACCGTGTCGATATGGGATCCGCACAGCACCGGGGGGCGCCCCGACCGGTGGCCGCAAGCCTCGCCCATCACCGCGATCACGTTGCCGATCGCATCGATCGTCACATCGAGCCCGAGGTCACGCATCCAGCCCATCACGAGATCCCGGCCATCCCGATCAGCATCGGTCAACGCGAGCCGCGCGCTACCTCGCTCACCGGAGGCACCGGCGATCGGGCCAACCTCGGCGAGCGCCTCGAGACGCTCCAGAAGACGCCCACCATCGATGTCGACACGCACGAGCGAAGGTTACGAGTCGCTTGACAAAGCGTCAAAGCACCTCAGCGGTCGATGTCCACCCATTTCGGCGCGACCTCGCCGTGGTCGCGCTCGAGAAGCTCCATCGCCTCGGCCACCGACGAGGCTCTCAGCGCAGCGGCGCGGTGACGCTCCTTGAGCAGCCCGGACTCAACGGCGTGATCGAAGAAGTCGAAAAGGCGTTGGTAGAAACCGGCCACGTCGAGGAGGATCACCGGGTGACGGTTGAGGCCGAGTTGCGTCCAGGTGAGTATCTCGAGCACCTCCTCGAACGTGCCGAAACCACCGGGGAGCGCGACGAACCCGGTCGCTAGGTCGGCCATCCGCGCCTTACGTTCGTGCATCGAATCGGTCACCTCGAGGGAGGTCACCCGGTGGTGCGCCAACTCGTGGCGAACCAGGTGCTCCGGGATCACCCCGATCACCTTCCCTCCGGCGTCCATCGCCGCGTCGGCAACGATGCCCATGAGGCCGACGTCGCCGCCCCCGTAGACGAGCGTGCGCCCGGCGCCGGCGAGCGCTGATCCGAGTTCGGCCGCGGCTGCGGCGAACTTCGGGTCGACACCCGCGGAGGACCCGCAGTACACCGCGACCGGACCCGCTGATCCGGCGCCATTCACCACGGCTTGAATCGTAGGCGAGCACGGATCGCGCGGCCCGCGCGACGGTCGGTAGTTTCAGCCCATGGATCACCCGACTCCGGACATGCTTGGCGCTGCCGCCGTGATCGACCTCGCGGATTCCATCATCGGCTCGGCGATCCGACGACTTGGTGAGACCGGTGGGCCTGATGTCCATCAGGTGTTCGCCTACGACCTCGCGCACGCCGCGTCAGCCGCCGCCACCGCCCGCTCGCTCCTCGACTACGGCTCGAAGGGCGACGTCGAGGCTTCGATCACCTGTGCGTTCACCGCCGACATGGTCCATGACCTGTCTTCGCGAATCCTCGGGCGCGAGTCCCAGTGGGGTGTCGAGCCGGGTGTCCTCGAACCGGCGCACCACTTCGTGTCCCGCTACCGCGACGCCGAGTTCCTCGCCTCGCTCGCCTCAACTCCCGGGCCGCTTCACCTGAGCGACGACATGGACATGGTGCGCGACACCTTCCGAGCGTTCGCCGCCGATGTCGTCGCTCCCCACGCCGAGCACGTGCACCGCACCAACGGCGACGTGCCCGAGGAGATCATCACTGGACTCGCCGAACTCGGCGCCTTCGGACTGAGCGTGCCGTGCGAGTACGGCGGCTACAGCGAGGGTGGCCACGACGAGTACGTCGCGATGGTGGTCGCCACCGAGGAGCTCAGCCGAGCCAGCCTCGGGATCGGCGGCTCGCTCATCACCCGGCCCGAGATCCTGACGAGAGCTCTGGTGAAAGGTGGCAGCGAGGAGCAGAAGCGCCACTGGCTTCCCAAGCTCGCCGTCGCCGAGGTGATGCCCGCGGTGGCCGTGACCGAACCGGACTACGGCAGTGATGTCGCCAGCATCAAGGTGACCGCGACGCCGGCTCCCGGCCCGGAGGGCCAGCCCGGCTACGTGATCAACGGCGTCAAGACCTGGTGCACCTTCGGCGCGCGAGCCGACGCCTTGGCCCTGCTGGCCAGAACCGACCCTGACCGCTCAAAGACGCACCGGGGCCTCAGCCTCCTCATCGTTCCGAAGCCCCGTGGCGACGCCCACGGATTCGTCTTCTCCCAGGACCCGGTCGAGGTCGATGGTTCGACCCGGATCGGGCGCATGGAAGGTCGCCCGATCGACACCCTCGGCTATCGGGGCATGCACTCCTACGAGATCGCCCTTGAGGACTGGTGGGTGCCAGCCGAGAATCTCGTCGGCGAATCCGAGGGGCTCGGCCGCGGCTTCTACTACCAGATGGAGGGCTTCGAGAACGGCCGTCTTCAGACCGCCGCGCGCGCCGTTGGACTCATGCAGTCCGCCTACGAACTCGCGCTGGAGTACGCCGAGAACCGAAAGGTCTTCGACCACGCCATCATCGACTACCAATTGACCCGCGCGAAACTCGGCCGTATGGCCGTCGTCATCCAAGCCGCGCGCCAGTTCTCCTACGCGGTCGCCACCCTGATGGGCAAGGGCGAAGGCGCCACCGAGGCCTCGATGGTCAAGGCCTATGTGTGCAAGGCCGCTGAGTGGGTCACCCGCGAGGCGATGCAGATCCACGGTGGCATGGGTTACGCCGAGGAGTACGCCGTAAGCCGGCTCTTCGTCGACGCTCGCGTGCTGTCGATCTTCGAGGGCGCCGACGAGACGCTCTGCCTGAAGGTGATCGCCCGCCGCCTCACCGCGGACTGATCAGCGCAGTAGCGCCGGAAGCTCCGCCAACGAGGCGATACGCGCGAAGTCGGCCCCGACATGGTCGTCGTAGGGATCGACGAGCACCGGGTGCAGCCCCGCGGCTCTCGCTCCCCCCACGTCCATCACCACAGAGTCCCCGACGTAGAGGATCCGGTCGAGCGCGGTCTCGGGGTGGTGTTCGAGAGCGAAGGAGAAGATCGCCGGGTCAGGCTTGGCGACACCAACCACATGGGAGTCGACGATGGTGCGCATGTTGACACCGACACCGGCGCCCCGCTGGCAGATACCCATGTGCTCAAGCACCCACTCGATCTGACCCGAGGCGTTCGAGACCACTGACATCGGCACGCCGAGCGCCTCGAGTTCGGCCAGGGCGGCTACCGACTCCGGGATCGGCCACCTCCAGAGCTCCGCGGTTCTCGTCCGGTCGAGGAGCGATGCCGCGAGCAACCTGAGTTCGACCTCCACACCGACGGAGGTGACATAGGCGAGGTTGTAGGAGTCCCAATCCGACTCCGAGGCTTCCGCGCGCGACTTCGCTGCCATGCCCGCGTAGTGCGCTCGGCGATGGTCGTCGATGCGGGTCGACCCGCCGTAGGTCTCGAGCAGCGGCGCAAGCACCGTCGGGTCGGGAAGGACCAGCACACCGCCGGCATCGAAGAGGACCGCCTCGAACGCCCTCGCTTCATCAGGCCCGCGTGCTCCCACCGTGTCCATCTCATTCGAGGGTAACGACGGACCGGGCGTCCACGGCCGTTACGGTCCGGGCATGGGTCTGTGGAATTGGGTGTTCGGAAAGCACCCCCCACGGCCCATCGACCCCGACCGATCGGTCGAGGCGGCCTGGTTGCCGATGTGGCAGGCACAACTCGTCATCCACGAGCTGTGGGAGCGAGAGATCCCCTGCGTGATGAGCGAGGACTTCACCTCTCATCTCCGTTTCGGCGCCCGAGAGCCGATGGCGCGAATCTTCGTGATGGAACCCCGCCTCGCCGAAGCTGAGGGTGTGATCACTGAGGTCACCGGGCATCCCCCGAAACACCTCGGCATGTAAGCCCCGCCGCGACATCGGCCGGTCACACCGCCGAATTCACAGCAATGCGGTGACCGACGGGCAATCCGGTTTCGGAGCGCGCGTCTCCACCAAGACGACGCTGCCGTCGCTGCGGAGCCGCTCGCACACGAACACAACACCCTCCCCATCGGTCACGACGCTCTGCGAGGCGGACGCCAGCCGCGAGGTGTAGTCGCTCGGCAGCAGCGAGCCAAGCGGTACGAGCACGGTGGCGCCGAGTAGCCGACCGCTCGGCGCGAACAGAGCGACACCTGAGCCCGCCCCGTCGGTGAGGGCAGCGGTCACCACGGGAATATTCGGAGTCGACGGACGGGGCGCCGCAGCGGCGTGCAGCACCTCCTCGGCTGCCGTTCGCTCGTCGAGGGCGGAGACGATGCGACTCGCCGACCACCAGAGCTCCGGGCGGCCCCCAAGGCGCTCGAGAAGGCGACGGGCCGTCGGCACCGCCTCGGGGCCACCGAGTCCGTGGTCGGCCACGAGAAGCGCGAACGCTGTCGCTGCCTCCCACGGACGATCGGCGCTCGACGGATCACGCGCGACCGACCTGAGGTACTCGAGGGGGTGCACGCGTCAACGGTACCGATGGCTGCGTCTGAGGTCGGAACGGACGACAGTGTTGGGGGGCGCCGCCACCGCATCGCTACGATCGCGACGTGCCAAATCGACTCCCCGACGATCTCGTGCTGCACCCGATCGGCTCCGATTCCCGACC
>JAYQAE010000058.1:0-10838 GCA_038136655.1 Ilumatobacteraceae bacterium | reverse complement strand
TGGCGCGGTGGTCGGCGACGACCTGGTGCCCGAGGCGCGCCTGGTCGCCACCCGCGCCGTCACCATCGCCGCGGCACCGTCAGCGGTGTTCCCGTGGCTCAGGCAGATGGGATTCGGCCGCGCCGGCTGGTACAGCTACGACTGGATCGACAACCTCGGACGGCGCAGCGCGAGCACGATCCTGAGCCAGTGGCAGAACGTCTCCACCGGCGACGTCATCCCCGGTGGCGGCCCGGTCGGCTTCGAGGTCGCCCTCGCCGAGGAGCCCCGGGCGTTCGTCCTGTCGCTCGCCCGCACCGGCGGGATCACCGACCGGATCGCGTTCACCCTCGCCTACGAGCTCCGCGACCTCGACGGATCGACACGGCTCGTGTCACGGGTACGAGCCCGAATCGACCTACCGGGTGGCCGCCTGATGGAGCGCACCCTGCTCGGACCCGGCGACGGGATCATGGTGCGTCGGCAGTTGCTGAATCTCGCTGAGCGCGCCGCTCAGAACGGCTGAGCGGGACCCGACGGAGCCGGGAACTCGTCGTTCGGTCCGCGCTCCCCCGCCGGCAGCCCCTCCATCGCCCGCAGGATCTCGATGCGCTCGGAGATCGGCGGATGGGTGTCGGTGAGCCCAGCGAAGAACTTCGTCGGCCCATGGGCCTTGTCGGCCGGCGACTCGATCCACATCGAGTTCATCCCCGCCCCCATCCGACGGATCTCACGGGTGTCGGCCTCGAGTTTCTCGAGCGCCGAGCGGATCCCGCTCGGATCGCGGGTCAACTCCACCGCGGTCGCATCGGCGAGCGACTCGCGGCTGCGCGAGAGCGCCGCGCGCAACACGATCGCCAACGGCAGACCGACGATGAGGATCGCGAAACCGATGAGGGCGAGCGGGATCGTGGCGCCACGCTCGTTGCTCCGCGACCGTCGTCCAGCCGAGGAGTAGAAGCCGATCCGGATGAGCAGGTCAGCGAGCAGCATGATCGCCGACACCGTCACCACCGAGATCGTCGTCACCGCGATGTCGCGGTTGCGGATGTGCGCCATCTCGTGCGCGACCACACCCTTCAGCTCAGCCCGCGACAACGACGACAACAGCCCGGTGGTCACCGCCACCACCGCCTTCTCCGGTCGGTGGCCGGCGGCGAAGGCGTTCGGGGCCGCGTCGTTGATCACCCACACCTCGGGCACCGGCAGACCAGCCGCGATCGCCATCTCCTCGACCACGTTGCGCAACATCAGGAACTCATCGCCGACCGCCGGATGGGCGCCCGCCATGCGCAGCGCCGTCCGGCTCGCCGCCCGCTGAGCGAAGAACAGGTACCCCACCGCGATCACGAGCGACACGATCACCGAGGGCACGAACGACGACCCGAATCCGAGCACGCCGACCGCCACGATGATCAACCACAGCAGCACGACGGTCGCGGCGAGCAACCCCCAGGACCGCCGCGTGTTCCGACGGGCGATCGCGATGAACGACGGCCGCTCGGCCACGCTCAGAACTCGACGTTCGGGACGCTCTCGGCCGAGACCGGAGCGTCGAAGAGCTCGCGCTCGGTGAACGACCCCGCCCGCGCCACGATCAACGTCGGGAACGACTGGAGGCGGGTGTTGTACGCCGTCGTCGAGTCGTTGTAGTGCTGGCGGGCGTACCCGATGCGATTCTCAGTCGAAGTCAACTCCTCTTGGAGTTGCCGGAAGTTGGTGTCGGCTTTCAGATCGGGATACGCCTCGGCGACCGCGAACAGACGGCCGAGGGCCGCGGTGAGCGGGCCCTCGGCGGCCGCGGCCGCGGCAGGCGTCGACGCTCCGCTCGCCACCGAACGGGCCGAGATGACGGCGTCGAAGGTCTCGCGCTCATGCTCGGCGTAGCCCTTCACCGTGTTGACGAGATTCGGGATGAGATCGGCCCGACGGGTCAGCTGCACATCGATCTGTGCCCAGGCGTTGTCGACCTGGTTGCGGAGCCGGACGAGGGCGTTGTAGGTGACGACACCGAAGATGACGAGTACGGCGACGACCGCGATGATGATGAGCGTGTTCATGACAGCACCTCCACAGCGAGCCTAACCCTCGGGGTTCCGCGGGTTCATTCGGTCGGGATCGGTCGCGCGAGCCCCTCCACCACCTCGACGGCATCGAGGGCGGCCAAGGTCGAGGGTGGAAGCACCAACTTCATCGAGCGGCTCCCACCGCCCACCACGATCTCATCGCGCTCCAACACCGCGGCATCCACCCACACCGGCATGCCCTCCGGAAGACCGAACGGCGTGACCCCGCCCATCACCATGCCGGTCACCTCCGCGGTCAACTCGGCCGGGGCGAACGACACCTTGCGGGCTCCGAGCCGGCGGCGCACCACCCCGTTCACATCGAGGCGATGAGTGGCGAGCACCACGCAGGCCGCCATCACCGGCGACTCACCCTTGGAGGCGACCACGATCGTGTTAGCCGAATCAGCCGGGGAGAATCCGTAGCGCTCGCAGAACGCGGCCGTGTCGGCGAGATCGGGGTCACAGGCCACCTCGCGCCAAGGTCCAGCCGTCGCCGCGGCCGCCGCGCGCACACGCTCCTCGAGGTCATCCACGCCTCCACCCTGCCACAGGCCGAGCCGCGACCTGCCGGTTACGGTGACGCCATGGATCCGATCCACGACGTCATCGACCGCTGGCACCAGCATCTGCGGCGCGAACTCCCCGGCGGCCTCGACGCCCTCCTCCATGACGACGTCGTGTTCATCTCTCCGGTCGTGTTCACCCCTCAGCAGGGCAAGGCGATCACGAAGCTCTACCTCGACGCCGCCTCGGTGGCGCTCCCGGGTGAGGCATCCGACGTCGGGGAGGCGATCGCCGGCGGTAGTGACGGATCGTTCCACTACACGAAGGAGATCCTCGACGGCCACCACGCGGTGCTCGAATTCGAGACCACCGTCGACGGCAAACATGTCAACGGCGTCGACATCATCACCTGCGACGACGACGGCATGATCACCGAGTTCAAGGTCATGGTCCGCCCCCTGCAAGCCGTCAACGCCGTCCACCGGCAGATGGGCGAGATGCTCGAGCGCCTGAAGGGACTGGGCTCATGACCCGGCCGCACACCGGACGATGGTTCGAGGAACTGACCCCCGGAACCGTCATCGAGCACGCGATCCGGCGCACCATCACCGAGTCGGACAACGTCATGTTCACCTCGATGACGATGAACCCGGCCTGGCTCCACCTCGACTTCGACTACGCGGCGAACGAGACCGAGTTCGGTCGACCACTGGTGAACTCGATGCTCACCGTCGCGATGGTGATCGGCATCAGCGTTCACGAGACCACGCTCGGCACCACTGTCGCCAACCTCGGATTCTCCGAGGTGGTGTTCCCCGCACCGCTGTTCCACGGCGACACCATTCGGGTGGAGACCGAGGTGCGCGCTGCCCGCGAGTCGAAGTCGCGACCCAACCAGGGGGTCGTCACCTTCGAGCATCGCGCCCACAACCAGCACGACACGCTGGTGTGCCGCGCGGTTCGCGACGCGCTCATGTTGAAGCGCCCCGCCGACTGATCGGTCGACTACTCGGCGAGCGCGATGATCCGCCTCGCCTGCGCCGCGAGGGGCTCATCGACCATCTGCCCTTCGAAGGCGATGGCGGCCACCCCGCGCGCCGACGCCTCCTCGTAGGCGTCGAGCAGCGCCCGGGCTCGGGCGACCTCAGCCTCGGAGGGCACGAACCCCGCGTTGGCCGCCGCCACCTGACCCGGATGGATGCAGAGTTTCCCCGAGTAGCCGAGGGCGCGGGCCGAGGCACACTCCGCGCTGAAACGATCGAGGTCACCGAAGTCGGTCACCACCTGATCGAGCACGGGGACCCCGGCCAAACGTCCGGCGAGGGCAACGAGCGATCGGGCGGTCGCCACCTCGTCGTTCGATGCGGTGCGCACCCCACCCATATCGGCGATGAAGTCCTCAGCGCCGAAATAGCCGGCCACCACCCGAGGATGTGCCAAGAGTTGCCGCGAGTCGGCGACGCCGAGGGCCGTCTCGAGACCCGCGATCACTCCGAGATCGGCGAGACCGGCCTCGGTGAGCGCTCGGTCGACAGCGTCGAGCCCATCGAGCGACTCGAC
This sequence comes from Ilumatobacteraceae bacterium, assembly GCA_038136655.1. GTDB lineage: Bacteria > Actinomycetota > Acidimicrobiia > Acidimicrobiales > Ilumatobacteraceae > Casp-actino5. Next base: position 6,726 of record JAYQAE010000058.1, on the reverse strand, counting down.
CTTGGGCACCACCACCGCGACCAGCGCGTCGCTCAGGGCCTCGCGAACATCATCGGCGAACCACTCGGTCGGCTCGGCGTTGACCCGCACGGTCACCGCCACACCAGCCGCGGCCAGCACCGGTGCGAGTCGCGCCGCGTTCGCGCGGCCCTCCCCCTTCGCGTTCGCCGGGGTCGCGTCCTCGCAGTCGATGACGACGGCGTCGGCCCCTCGCTCACCGAGGCGCTCGACGAAGTCGGGGCGCACCGCTGGGGCGAAGAGGAGGGAACGGAGACGAGGAACCGGACGCATGGGTTGATCGATCAGGCCGCCACGATCGAGCGCTTGGCGACCTCCTCGAGCATGACCTCGGTCGCCCCACCCCCGATCGGCAGGATGCGGGCGTCGCGATACATGCGCTCGACCGGGGTCTCGCGCATGTAGCCCATGCCGCCGTGGAACTGGACGCAGTCGTACATGATCTGCATCACGGTCTCCGCGCCGAAGGCCTTCACCCCCGACATCTCCTTCACGTTGTCGCCACCGGCGTCGCCAACCCAGGCCGCGTGGTACATCGCGGCCCGCACCGCGTCGAGCCGGGCCTGGTTCATCGCCATGCGCTGGCGGATCGCGCCGAGGTCGTAGAGGTGACCACCGAAGGCGGGTCGCTGCTGCACGTAGGCGAGGGTCTGATCGATCGCCGCCTGCGCCGCGCCGACGCCCATCCCGATCAGCACCATGCGCTCGTTCTGGAAGTTCTTCATCGTCTCGTAGAACCCCCGGTGCACGGTGCCGAGCACCTGGGAGTCGGGCACCCAGACGTTGTCGAGCACCAACTCCGCGGTGTCCGAGCAACGCCAGCCGTGCTTGTCGAGTTTCTTCGCCACCGAGAACCCCTCGGTGCCCTTCGGCACCAGGAACATGGTGATCCCATACCGGTTGTCCGGATCGGTCTTCGCCGCGACGATCGTCATGTCGCCGTAGACGGCGTTGGTGATGAAGGTCTTCGTGCCGTTGATCCTCCAGCCGTCGCCGTCGCGGACCGCCGAGGTTCGCATCCCCGCCACATCGGAGCCGGCGTCGGGCTCGCTGACCCCGATCGACAGGATCGTCTCCCCGGAGAGCACCGTCGGCATCCACTGCTCGAGTTGCTCGGGCGAGCCCGAGTTGATGAGGTGCGGGGCCGCCATATCGGTGTGGACCAACACGGTCACATCGAAGCCGGCGAAGGTGGACGCGCCGAGCGCCTCGGAGAACGTCGCCGAGGCCAACATGCCGAGGCCGAGGCCGCCGTGCTCCTCCGGGGCGCGGAGCCCGAACATGCCGAGGGCACCCATCTTGTGGAGCACCTCGCGAGGGACCTTGCCCTCGGCCTCCCAGTCATCGCCGTGCGGGGTCACCTCGGCGGTGACGAACTCGACCGTCTGGTCGTAGATCGCCTGCAGTTCATCGGTCATGTAGATGTTGCGGTGCAACTTGTCTCCCTTTGATCACTCATCCGATGCCGCGGCGAAGGTGACGAGCACCTGATTCGACGCGACCTGGTCGCCGACGGCGACCCGTACCTCCTCCACGGTCCCCGGCCCGGCGGCCGTCAGGGTGTGGAGCATCTTCATCGCCTCGATGACGACCACCGGGTCGCCGGCGGCGACCGTGGAACCCACCGAGACGGCGACCTCGGTCACCCCACCCGGGAACGGGGCGACCACCGCCCCGGCCGAGCCGTGACCCCCGGCCCCGACCGGAGCCCAACGCTCCGAGCGCGACGGCACGGCGAACGTCTGGGTGTGACCGTCGACGTTCACCGCGACCGTGCGGTCGGCCAACGAGACGCTGGCCACCGCGGCCCGATCCGAATCGGCGCCTCGAGCCACCTCGTGCGCCACGCCGTCGGCGTCCACGACGACCCGTGGCAATGAGCGACGGTGCGGAGTCAGCGAGAACGACCCGGCGCCGAGCCACACCGAGGTGTGATCGACCGATGACGAGACGGCCGCCGCCCAGGCCTCAGCCGCGGCGGCCGCTGCCGGCTCGGGCCGCGAGGGCAAGTCGGTCTCGTCGAGGAACCGAGTGGTCACCCGGCCGTCGCGCACCGGCTCGCGGTCGATGAGCCAACGCTGGAAACCGGTGTTGGTGACCAGTCCGCCGAGCACCAGTTCGTCGAGCGCCGCGCCAAGGCGCCGCAACGCGGTGGCGCGATCGGCACCGGCGACGATGAGCTTGGCGACCATCGCGTCGTAGTAGGGGGTGATCTCGCTGCCTGCCAACACGGCGGAATCCCAACGGACCCCGCTCGGCACCACCAGATGCGACACCGTTCCGATCTGGGGGGCGAAGCCGTTCGCCGGGTCCTCGGCGTTCACCCGCGCCTCGACTGCATGGCCCGAGAAGGTGACGTCGTCTTGGGTGATGGGGAGCGGCTCGCCCTCAGCGACCCTGATCATCAACTCCACGAGGTCGAGCCCGGTGACCTCCTCGGTGACCGGATGCTCCACCTGCAACCGGGTGTTCATCTCCAAGAAGAAGTAGTCACCGGTCTCATCGTCGACGACGAACTCGACGGTGCCGGCCGAGTCGTATCCGATCGAAGAGGCGAGGGCCACCGCCACCGCGTGCAGCCCCTCGCGGGTCTCGGGCGGCAGGTTCGGCGCCGGTGCCTCCTCGAGCAACTTCTGGTAGCGGCGCTGCACCGAGCACTCACGAGTTCCGAGATGGATCACCGAACCGTGACGATCACCGATGATCTGCACCTCGACATGGCGGGGACGCTGAATGAAGCGCTCAACGATCATCGACGCGTCACCGAAGGAGCGCTCCGCCTCGGCCGCGGCCTCAGCGAGGGCTGCGCCGAAACCCGCAGGTTCGTGGACGATGCGAATTCCCTTGCCGCCGCCACCAGCGGCCGCCTTCACCAGCACCGGATACCCGATGCCATCCGCCGCCTGAGCGAGCGCCTCCGGGTCTTGGGACTCGTCGAACCCGGGGATGATCGGCACACCGGCCGCCGCCGCCAGACGGCGCGCCTCGATCTTGGAGCCCATCATCCGGATCGCCTCGGGCCGCGGGCCGATCCAACGGCATCCGGCATCGACGACGGCTTCGGCGAAGGCCGCGTTCTCCGACAGGAACCCGTAGCCGGGATGCACCGCGTCGGCTCCGGTCTCGGCGATGGCGGCGAGCAGACGCTCAACCGAGAGATAGCTCGACGCGAGATCGGCGGGACCGAGGTGGAACGACACGTCGGCCTCGGCGACGAAGGGGGCCGAGGCGTCGGGGTCGGCGAACACGGCGATCGTCGTGTGGCCGAGGGCCCGGGCCGTCCGGATGACGCGGCGGGCGATCTCCCCGCGGTTGGCGATCAGGATCCTCACGACATCACATCCGGTACACCAACGGGTTGCCCCGGTCGGGGGCGTCCTGACGAGCGGCGAGGGCGAGGCAGAGGCCGAGGGCGTCGCGGGTGTCGACCGGGTCGATCAGGCCGTCGTCCCACAGCCTCGACGTGGCGTGATACGGGTCGCTCTGAGTGAGGTACTGCTCGGCCACCTCGGCGCGCAGCGCCTCGACCTGCTCGGGTGTCGTGTCGTCGCCCTTCAAGCCGGCGAGGCGGATGTCGACGAGGACCGTCTGCGCGGTCTCGGCTGACATGGTCGCGATCCGCGAGTTCGGCCAAGCGAACAGGAAGCGGGGCCGGAAGCCGCGACCGCACATGCCGTAGTTGCCAGCCCCGTAGGAGCCGCCGATCAACACCGTGTACTTCGGCACTGTCGCGTTCGCGACGGCGGCGACCATCTTCGCCCCATGCTTGGCGATGCCGGCGGCCTCGGAGTCGCGCCCCACCATGTAGCCCGAGGTGTTCTGCAGGAAGAGCAACGGGATACGCCGCTGCTCGCAGAGCTCGATGAAGTGGGTGGCCTTCAGCGCGGCGTCGGAGAAGATGATCCCGTTGTTGGCAATGATGCCGACCATGTGCCCCCAGATGCGGGCGAAGCCGGTGATGATCGAGGTGCCCCACTCGGGCTTGAACGGCGCGAACCGGGAGCCGTCGACCATGCGGGCGATGATCTCGGTGGCGTCGAAGGGGATGCGGTCGTCGGCGGAGATGATCCCGTAGATCTCCTCGGGGTCGTGCAGCGGTGGCTCCGGGGGTGCCCAATCGAGCCAACCCTGGCGATCGTCCACACGTCGCTGGGCGGTCGTCTCGCAGATCTCGCGCAGCCGGCCGTAGGCCTCCGACTCGGTGGCCGCCATGTAGTCGCTGACCCCTGAGACGCGCGTGTGCAGTTCCGCCCCGCCGAGGTCATCGGGTTCGATGATCTCGCCGAGAGCGGCCTTGACGATCGGCGGACCGCCGAGGAAGATCCGCCCGATTCCCTCGACCATGATCACCTCATCGGAGAGCGCGGGCACGTAGGCGCCTCCGGCCGTGCAGCCTCCGAGCACCACCGAGAGCTGCGGCAGGCCCATCGCCGACAGTCGCGCCTGCCGGTAGAACGACCCGCCGAAGTGATCCTTGTCGGGGAAGATCTCGTCCTGCAGGGGCAAGAAGGCCCCGCCGGAGTCGACCAGATAGATGACGCCGAGGCCGTTCTCCTCGGCGATCTCCTGGGCGCGCACATGTTTCTTGATCGCGATCGGCACCAGGGAGCCGCCCTTGACGGTGGCGTCGTTGGCGATGAAGACATACGGCACGCCCTGGACGACGCCGATGCCAGTGACGATCCCGCCTCCGGGCACCTCGTCGCCGTACTGACCCCACCCCGACAGGGTGGAGAACTCGAGGAACGGGGTGTGCTCGTCGGTGACCATGTCGATCCGGTCGCGCACCATGACCTTGCCGCGGGCGAGGTGCCGCTCGATGGAACGCTCGCGACCCGGGCCGCCGTCGATGGCCCAGCGCATCCGCTCGCGCAGGATGTCGACGAGTTCGAGATAGGCGGCGCGGTTGGTAGCGAAGGCCAATGACCCGGTGTCGACGCGCGTCTCGATGACCCTCATGAGGCCACCCCGCTCCAGAACTGGGTGGTGATCGCCGCGGCGAAGCGATCGAGATTGCCGCGGTCGGTGTCGAACCACTCGACGGAGGCGTTCATCGCGCCGAACAGCACGAGCCGGATCACGTTGACGTCGACCGTCGGCTGGATGGCACCGTCAGCCTGGAGCAGTCGGAGCATCTCGGTCCAGCGAGCCTCGTAGGCGTCGCGGAGCGGGACGACGATCTCGCGGACCGACTCGGGGGCGGTGCGGAAGGTCATGACGTGCGCGGCGGTGTAGGGGCCGTTCTCGAAGAGGGCGGACAGGTGCGCGCGGACGTGGGCCTCGATGCGATCGACGGGGCGGGCCGAACCGGTCGAGGCCTCGGCCTCGTCGAAGGCGGTCTGCATGACGTCGATGCCGCGTCGGAGGATCTCCGTGAGGAGGTCGTCCTTGGAGGCGAAGTGGTAGTAGAGCGAGCCGGCCTTCATGCCGACGGTGTCAGCGAGTTGACGGAGCGAGGTGCCCTCGTAGCCATGGCGGAGGAACAGTGCGGCGGCCTCGTCGAGGATGCGATCGCGGCCGGACTCGGCGAGCACGGTGGTGGATTGCGGCACGAAAACACCCTACCTAACGTTCGTTAGGTAGGCAAGCGGCATGTCCCGGCTCCGAAACCAGCGTCATTTCACATGGTGAAGCGCAGATTGCGGGCGGCCTGGGCCCCCCACTCGTCATCACCCGAGCACGAGATGGTGCCCGCGGCCACCTCGGCCTCAGGGTCGATCCGACCACATGCCAACAGGATGAACGTGGTGGAGTCCGCTGACACCGTCACATCCGGAGCGTCGAGAGCATCGACCAGGCCGGCGCGACCGTTCACCGCGACGTACATCGACCGCTCGATCGGCCCAGTCACCGAGAACGTGATCGACTTGCCGTCAGGAAGACCGATCTTCTTGCCGACGATGTAGGGAAGCGAGCGATGCACCTCGTCGAGCGCGATCTCGGCCGCCGGACCTGACTCGTGGCCGGGACGCCCGAGCGGACGACGGACATCCTGCTCGTGCACCCAGTAATCGAAGACCCGAATAGCCATGAACCGCGCGTAGGTGCCGGGACCGACCGGAGTCGCCGTCGGTCGACCCAGCTCATCGGGTCCCATCGCGGCCAACTCGGCCCGTCGCGGAGTCAACACCGCGCGATACCGCTCGAGGAACTCGCCGTCGGCGAGATCGGCAACCTCAGCCATCCACTCCCCCGCCCGCTCGAAGGGAAGCGAGTCGACCATCGACCCCGGCTCGGCGCCGAGCAGCATCGCTTCGATCGCGCCGAGGTGCGCCGCCACCCCTCGCACCGTCCACGCGGGACAGAGCGACTGCGTCGACCACCCGTCGGCATCGAGGCCGCCGACCAAGTCGTCGAACGACGCCATACACATCTCGAGGGCGTCCACCGACGCCCGGGTCACCTCATCGCTCATCGGTCCTCCGATCGGTCGCGGTCGGCCGGGCCGACCCGTTGGAATCCGTCCTCGGTGAAGGCGATCTCCTCACCGCGGTTGATGCTCACCCAGTCGCGGGCGTTGAGATACGGCTCGAACACCTTGGTGATCCGCTGCTCGCTCTCACGGGTCTTCGGTTGTTGCAACTCGTAGAGATCGGGGAACTCGACCCATGCAGTCACCGCCTCCCACAGACGCACCGCTGCCTCATCGAGCGGCGGATCGACGAGCACCGGCCCGAACAGGCAGTGATCACCGAAGAAGAGCGTCGG
>JAYQAE010000057.1:0-10891 GCA_038136655.1 Ilumatobacteraceae bacterium | reverse complement strand
GCGCGCTACGGATTAGAAGGCCGTTGCTCTATCCGGACTGAGCTACAGGGGCTGGCAGGAAGATCGTACCGCTGGGTCATCCGTCGGCGGAGAGCAACGCCCTGCGGAGCAGGTCCAGCGAGGAGATCACCGACATCTGACGCATCGGCTCCCGCTGGCCCGGAAGCCTCAGGGTTTTGCTGAGTGAACCCCCGGGCCACAGCACCGCCACGCAGAGCGTCCCAGCCGGACGACCCTCCTGCGTGTCGGGACCCGCGACACCGGTGACCGCGACGGCGACATCCACCCCAAGCACCGACCGGGCGCCTTCGGCCATCTCGATCGCGGCCTCCTCACTGACAACGAGGTCGTGTTCGACGCCGAGCAACGAGCGCTTCACGTCCGTGGCGTAGGAGACGATCGAGCCCGCGAACACCCTTGACGCGCCAGGAACACCCGTCAACCGCGCCCCGATGAGCCCGCCGGTCACCGATTCGGCGCAGCCCAGGCTCCAACCGCGCCGCTCGAGCATTTCCAGCACGACGGATTCCATGGTGTCGTCATCGAAACCGAAGACGGTCGCACCGAGTTCGGCGCAGATCCGCTCCTCGAACGGCGCCAGTTCCGCTCGAGCGGACCCCTCATCGACCCCTCGCGCGGTGAGACGGACCTTGAGACCCTCCCAGCCACTGGCGAGGAACGCGAGGGTCGGATTTCCTCGCTCGTCGAGTTCCTCGATCACGGGACGCAGACGCTCATCGAGACCGCTCTCGCTCTCACCCCAGGTACGGAGCACCCGCGAGACGATCACCGCCTGCTCCCCCGCTCGGGCGTGGAGGTCCGGCGCGATCGCGCGATCGAACATGTCGCGCATCTCGTGGGGCACACCGGGAACGGCGTACACCACGCGCTCGACAGGGCGGCCATCGACGGAGACCGTCACCGGGCAGATGAGACCCGGCGCGGTGCCCCTCGTCTGGGGGATGATCGTCGCCCCCGCTGGCACCATCGCTTGACGGAGGTTGTTCTCCGGCATCGATCGGCCGCGGCTCTCGAACATCTCGCGGATCAGCGCGCCGATCTCCTCGTCGAGCTCCAATTCCACACCCATCACCGCGGCGATCGCCTCCCGGGTGAGGTCGTCGTGCGTCGGGCCGAGCCCTCCGCACATGATCACCGCATCGGCGTGGTCGAGCATGGAGCGCAAGTGAGCGATGATCCGACCCACGTTGTCGCCGACCTTGGTCTGAGCGAGGGAGTCGATTCCGTGTGCCGCGAGTTGCTCGCCGAGCCAAGCGGAGTTGGTGTCGACGATCTGCCCGAGCAGCAGCTCGGTGCCGACCGCCAGGACATCACATCGCATCGGGTACCCGCTGCCGTCGACTGGCCGACAGGTAGTTCCAGCCGCTCACGAGGGCGAGGCCGACCGCGATCCACAGGAGACCGTTCCAGAGCCAACGATGATCGACAGCGAACCAGGGCCAGAGGGCGACGCCGACCGCCAACTGCTGGCAGACCGTCTTGTACTTGGCGACCTTCGATGCCGGGACGCTGACCCCCTTCGATCCCACGAGGATCCGGTAGACGCTGATCACGAGCTCGCGGCCGGTGATGATCGCCACCGGGAGCAACCAGAACACGTCGCGAGCCACGAGGGTGAACATGGCGCCGAGCACGAGCACCTTGTCCGCAAGCGGATCGAGGAAGGCCCCCGAGGAGGTGGTGCCATGACGACGCGCGATCCACCCATCGATGCCATCGGAGAGGCTGAGCACGAACCAGAGTCCGTAGGCGAGCCACGAACCCCGATCGTGATCGGGGATCACGAGGAACATCACCGGCGAGAACACCAGTCGTCCCGCGGTGATCGCGTTGGCCCACGTCGCGAGAGCGTTCGGATCGACGGGCATCAGATCGCCCCCTCCGCCACCAGGTCCGGCCCCTCGGCATCGACAATCTCGACGGTGGCGAACTGCCCGACCTCCAACGAGTCGGGGAGGCGGACGACGCCGTCGATCTCCGGAGCCTCTCGGAAGCCGCGTCCCTCACCGGGCGAGTCGACGAGCACCTCCACCCGTTCGCCGATCAGGAGGTCGCGCCGTTCGGCGGTGATCCCGTCCTGCATCTCACGGAGTTCGGCAAGGCGCTCGGCCACCAGACCCGACTCGACAGCGCCGTCGAGGCCGGCAGCGTGCGTGCCTTCCTCGCGGCTGTAGGCGAAGAACCCGCACCAGTCGAGTTGCGCCTCCTCGACGAATCGGAGCAGCAGGTCATGGTCGTCCTCGGTCTCGCCCGGGTATCCGACGATGAAGTTCGACCGGAAGGCGGCGGCGGGCTCTCGCTCGCGGATGTCCGCGATTCGCCGGAGGAAGCGCTCCCCGTCCCCCCAACGCCGCATGGCCCTGAGCAAGGGCTTGCTCACGTGCTGGAGCGAGAGATCGAAATACGGAACGCCAGTCGCGCAGATCGCTCCGATCAAGGCATCGCTGAGATCGCTCGGGTACAGGTAGAGCAGACGAACCCGATCGACGAGTCGATCGACCTGCTCCACGAGCGGAACGATCGATCCGGCGCCCAGTTCCTCTGGCCGATCCGTTCCGAACGACGCGAGATCCTGAGCCACCAGCACGATCTCGCGGGCGCCCGTCTCAGCCACCTCGGACAGGATCGAGTCGATTTCTCGACTGCGCTGCGGGCCGCGGAACGACGGGATGGCGCAGAACCCACATGATCGGTTGCAGCCCTCCGCGATCTTCACGTAGGCCCAGGGCGCGGCCGACGCCGGTCGGGGCAGGTTGAGTAGATCCAGCGTCGGTAAGGGCGCTGCGGCCACTGGGATGCGCGGGCGCTCGGGGGCGATCGGCACCCCGAACCCCACAACGGCGTCCACCTCAGGAAGCTCCTCAGCGAGTTCCGCGCCGTACCGCTCCGCCATACATCCGGTGACCACAAGCCTCGCGCCCGGGCGGCGCTCCTCGGCGAGCGACAGGATCGTGTCGATCGACTCCTTGCGCGCCTCCTCGATGAAGGCGCAAGTGTTCACGACCACGAGATCGGCATCACCGGCGTCGTCTACCGGCGACATACCGTCGGCGAGGAGGGTGCCGATGAGCTTGTCGGAGTCGACCTGGTTCTTCGGACAGCCGAGCGTCTCGACGTAGAAACGCCCCGTTTCGACCGATCCCACAGTCGGCGAGGCTACTCCCGGGCCGGGCCGCGCGTCAGGAGCCGTGAAGGGCTTCGAACTCCTCGACGGTCATGAGCACCTCACGGGCCTTTGATCCCTCGCTCGGGCCAACGACGCCACGCTGCTCGAGCAGGTCCATGATGCGGCCCGCCCGAGCGAAGCCCACCTTGAGTTTGCGCTGGAGCATCGAGGTGGATCCGAGCTGGCTTCGCACCACCAGCTCCATGGCCTGACGCATCACCACCGCGTCCTCGTCGTCGTCGCCGGCGGAGAAAGCATTCGCATCGGAAGTGACATCGAGGTCCGCCGCGGGCGATTTCGGTCCAGCTGAATCGGTCGGTCCCTGGACGTCGCCCGAGTACACCGGCTCCGGCGCCTGAGCCCGCCAGTGCTCGACCACAGCCCGCACCTCGTCCTCGCTGACGAACGACCCCTGGATGCGATTCGCGACCGACGAGTTGCCCGGGAGCAGAAGCATGTCGCCCTTGCCGACCAATTTCTCCGCGCCCGGCTGATCGAGGATCACCCGCGAGTCGGTGAGGCTCGACACGGCGAAGGCCATCCGGGCCGGCACGTTGGCCTTGATCACACCGGTGATGACGTTGACCGAGGGTCGCTGGGTCGCGACGATCAGGTGGATGCCGACGGCGCGCGCCTTTTGGGCGATGCGGGTGATGGATTCCTCCACGTCGCGCGCGGCCACCATCATGAGGTCGTTGAGCTCGTCCACCACCACGACGATGTAGGGAAGGTGCTCGAACTCGTCGGCGCTCCGACCCGCCGGAACCTGGAACTTCCCGGTCGCGAGCGCGTTGTTGAACCCGGTCACATCGCGGTAGCCGACCTCGGAGAGCACGTCGTAGCGACGCTCCATCTCCTTCACCGCCCATCCGAGGGCGTTCGCCGCCTTCTTCGGGTTGGTGACCGGTTGCGTCAGCAAGTGAGGGAGCCGCTGGTATTGGCCCATCTCGACCTGCTTCGGGTCGATGAGGATCAGTCGCACGTGATCGGGGGTCGTGCGCATCAGCAGCGACGTGATGATGCAGTTGATTCCCGACGACTTGCCGGCGCCGGTGGCGCCCGCGATCAGCAGGTGCGGGGTGGTTGCCAGATTGAGGAACACTGGCCTCCCGGCGATGTCCTTGCCGATAGCCACCTCGAGGGGGTGCTCCGCGGCGGTCGCCTCCGGGGAGTTCAAAAGGTCGCCGAGGGCCACGAGTTGGCGGCGAGAGTTCGGCACCTCGACACCGATCGCGGAGCGTCCGGGGATCGGGGCGAGGATTCGGACATCCGTGGCGGCCATCGCGTAGGCGATGTCCTTCTGGAGGCTCGTGACCTTGGCGACTTTGACACCGGGTCCGAGTTCGAGCTCGTACCTCGTGACGGTCGGTCCCACAGTCGAGCCGACAAGCTGGGTCTCCACACCGTGCTGGGCCAGCGACTCCTGAAGGGTGAGGCCGCGATCCTCGACGGCTGCCCGATCGATGCTCTGAGCGCCCGTGCGCACCAGCAGGTCCGCAGCGGGCAGGCGCCACTCTCCTGGCTGCACCACCGGTCGCTCAGCAGCCGGTTCGGGGGCTTTGGTGGCAGGTCGCCGCGGCTTGCGCTTCGGTTTCGGTGCTTCCTCGGGCTCCGCGAAGTCGTCATCGGCTCCAAGGTCATAGGGCGCAGGGGCCGAGGCCTCACCGTACGGGTCGCCATCGAGCTCGGGCGCCTGTTCATCTGGCCAGTCATCCACTTCGGCGGCTCGCTCACTCCGCAGCGTGGACAGGTCCGACATGGTGCGCTTCACGACGGCCGCCACCGGTCGTGAGGCCGAACGGAGCAGGTTCACCGCCTGAGGCACGGCCGTCCGAAGAGAGGACCCGGTCACGAGGATGAGTCCCGCAATAGCCACCAGGAGGAGCAGCGCGAATGCCCCGACCGAATCGAGGAGACGCTGGAGCGGCTCGCCAATGAGCGCTCCGACCGCCCCGGCGGAATCGGCGAGATCGGCTGCGTCGGTCAACGATGCGGGTGAGTTGACGACGTGGACCAGGCCGGTGAGCGCGCACCACAGCGTCACCCAACCACCGATCAGCCGCGGCGGTGAGGCGAGGCGACCTCCGCGGATGACCGTGACGCCGACAGCGATGAGCGCGACCGGCAGAAGCAGCCGCGGCCCGCCGAACAGCCAGCCGAGGAAGGTGTCGACCGCGTCACCGAGCGGGCCTGCGAGACCCACCCAGATCGCCAGGGCGATCACGACCCCCAACGCGACCAGCGCTATGCCGATCACGTCATGCTCGTCATTGGCATCAGCGCGCGGCGCCGCCGACTTCCCACGACGACCGGACGCGGTCGGCTCAGCCGCCTTGGAGCCCTTCGCGGGCTTCTTCGGAGCGCTTCGACCGGCCATGGAGAGTCAACGGTACCAACCCCTCCCTCGGGGGGCGGGGCATCCTTACTCGGCCTGAACGCCGAGTATCCGACCGTCGGCCGCGAGGAGGACGAGGAGAATCCCACCGCGCGAGCCCCGCACTCGGGCGTCGTAGACCGGTTGACCGTCGGGGGAGCCCTGGATGGCGAGATCGAGCACCGTCGCCGCGTCGAGTTCGGCGAGCACTCGGTCGAAGACCGCGGAGGGGTCGAGATCGATATCAGCGCCGGAGAAGAAGGCCCCATCCGCCTCGACTGGCTCCGAGATGCGCGCGAGCGTCCCATCCTCAAATCGATGAACCTCGGCCAGCACCCCGGATCCGGTCGCGCCGTCATCGGCCGCGACGTCGAGGAGGCGAATCACGAGCGTCACCCCACGGTCATCGGCCGCGACCTCGAAGTAGTCGAGATCCTCGCCGAGCCTCGACACGGCTTCGTCGATGAGATCGACCCGCGGTAGGTCCTCCGGCTGCGGCGTCGCTCCGCAGGCCGACGTGAGCGCCGCCCCGAGGACGAGCGACACGACGAGCCGGTTCACGTCTCCATGACGACCGGGACGATCATCGGCCGCCGTCGGGTCCGCTCGTTCACGAACTTGCCCGCCGCGCGCCGTACATCGCGCTCGAGTGCTTCGACATCGCGGACTCCCCCGGCGAGCGCCCGTTGGACCGCCTCAGCGACGCGGTCACAGGCCTCATCGAGGAGATCCTCGGCCTCCGGGGCGTACACCCATCCGCGGGTGATGATCTCGGGGCCGGTGACGATCTCCGCGGTCTGGACATCGACGGTCACCACAACCACCACGACGCCCTCCTCGGCGAGCACCCTCCGGTCGCGTATGACGCCCGTCCCGACATCGCCGATGATCCCGTCGACGTAGACATAGCCAGCGGGAACCCGGTCACCGAGACGCAAACCCTCGTCGTCGATAACGATGACGTCACCGTCCTCGCAGAGCATGACCTGATCGGGCGCAACCCCCATCCGACGTCCGAGGGCAGCGTTGGCCACGAGGTGGCGGTACTCGCCGTGGATCGGGACGTACCACTCGGGTTCCACGATCGAGAGGTAGGTCTTGATGTCGTCGGCTTGAGCGTGACCGGTGGCGTGGACGTCCGCGACGCCGGAGTGCACGACGCGGGCACCTCGCCGGAGCAGACCGTCGATGACCCGGTTGACATTGCTCTCGTTTCCGGGGATCGCGTGAGACGAGAGGATGACGGTGTCGTGCTCGTCCACTGTGACGAATCGATTCTCACCGCGAGCGAGGAGTGCGAGCGCGGACATCGGCTCCCCTTGGCTGCCGGTGGAGATGACGCAGATCTCCTCGGGCCGGTGCCGGTCGATCTCCTCGATGTCGATGAGTGACGACTCGGGGATGTCGAGAACACCGAGGTCGCGACCGAGCCGCACGTTCTTGCGCATCGACAGGCCGAGGGTTGCCACCTTTCGACCAGAGGCCACAGCGGCGTCCGCGATCTGCTGAATGCGATGAAGGTGACTCGCGAAGCTGGCGGTGATGATGCGTCGATCGCGGTGCTCGGAGAACAGGTTGTGCAGCACCTGACCGACGCTGGTCTCGCTCGGGGCGAAGCCGGGCTCCTCAGCGTTGGTCGAGTCGGCGAGGAGGACCCGAACCCCCTCGGTCGAGGCGATCTGCCCGAGCCGAGCGAGGTCGCAACGGCGGTCGTCGACCGGAGTGAGGTCGAGTTTGTAGTCACCGGAGTGGAGCACGACCCCCTGTGAGGTGTGTACGGCGATCGCGTGGGCGTGCGGAACCGAGTGGGTGACCGGGACGAACTCCACGCCGAACGGACCGATATCGATTCGGTCGCCGTCGGCGACCGGCACGAACTCGCACCGCCCGAGAAGACCTGCCTCCTCGATCCGGTTCCTCGCGAGTCCGAGGGTCAATCGCGAGCCGAAGATCGGCAACTGCGAGGACCTAACGTCACCGATCCCGTGCTCGTCGCGGAGGAGGAACTGGATGCCGCCGACGTGGTCCTCGTGACCGTGAGTGGCGACGAGTCCCGCGATCTCATCGGCGTGCTCCCGCAAGTAGGTGAAATCGGGGAGCACGAGGTCGATCCCGTGAAGATCGGGCGAGGGGAACATGATGCCGCAGTCGATGATGATCGAGGAGCGCGATGATCCACTTCCCTGCTCGATGACCATGCAGTTCCGGCCGATCTCACCGAGACCGCCGAGGAGGACGACCCTGACCGGGTCAGCCACGGGCCGCCACCAGGCGCGCGTGCACTGCTCTGGCCTCGTCCTCGAGGCCCGCCGGGGCATCGCCGAGGGGCAGACGGCACTGTCCCACGGGAACTCCGAGAGTCCGCAACATCGCCTTGGTCGGAATCGGGTTCGGAGCGAGGTCGCCCGTTTCGAAGGCGAAACTCTCGAGCATCCGAGCGTTGACGTCGCGGGCGCCTGCCACGTCGCCGGCCGTCCAGGCATCGAACATCTCAACGTGATCGGGCCCGGTCCAGTGGGTCGCGACGCCGATCGTGCCGACGGCTCCGATCGAGAGCAGCGGCAGGGTGAGCGAATCATCTCCGCTGTACACCTCGAACCCCGGAGGCGCAGCGGCGAGCAAGCGGGCAGTCTCAGCCGGGCTACCAGCCGCGTCCTTCACGCCAACGATGTTGGGAACCTCATGGGCGAGCCGGAGGAGCACCTCGGTCGACACCTTGCGGCCCGTTCGAACGGGGATGTCGTAGACGATCTGCGGAAGATCGACCGCGGCCGCGATCGCGCGGAGGTGCGCCTCGATCCCGGCCTGGGAAGGCCGGCTGTAATACGGGCAGAGCGCGAGGATCCCCGACACCCCGACCTCGGCGGCGCGGGACGACAACTCGATGGAGTGCGCGGTGTCGGCGCCGACGGTGCCGGCGATCACCGGCACATCGACGGCATCGACCACCGCGCGGAACATCGCGAGTTTCTCCTCGTCGGACAGCGTCGGTGACTCACCCGTCGTCCCACACACCACGAAACCCTCGTGCCCCTCGGCCACGAGCCGACGAGCGAGGTCGGCCGCAACGGCCGTGTCGACCGAACCGTCCTCGGCGAACGGGGTGACGAGAGCGGAGAGGATGCGTCCGAATCGAGGAGAGGCGCTCATGCGATCACGACACTACCGATCGGCGCTGTCGCCGACCGGAACGGATCAGGCGTTCTCGAGTTCGAACTTGATGTACTCGCTCCCGGTGTCCTCCCAGTCCTCGAACTGGATGACGTTCATCTCCTCGAAGCGGCGTCGGAGCCACTTGTCGTTGCGATCGAGGAGCCCAAGCTTTTTGCAGTTCGGAACGATCTTCGAGAACAGCATCTGCTGGAAGACGTCGCGGGTCGGGTCGCGCAACACGAGCGGCACCACGTCCTTCGGGTTGACACCGTGCTTCTCCCAGACCTCCTGGGAGAGGAACCGGTCGCGCATCCGCACAGCGGCCTCGAAGGCGAACTCCTGGCGGTCGCGCATCTCCGCGTCGGTCATGCCGTCGTAGACCTCCTTGAGGGAGAGCACACCGAAGGCGACGTGACGGGCCTCATCGCTCATCACGTAGCGGAGAAGCTGCTTGAGCAGCGGCTCCTCGGTCATCTGATGCATGAAGCCGAAGGCGGCGAGCGCGAGCCCCTCCACCATGACCTGCATACCGAGGTAGGTCATGTCCCAACGGGAGTCCTCGATGATGTCGTCGAGGAGCATCCTGAGATGGGCGTTGACCTGGAATCCGCCCCCGAGCTTC
Source organism: Ilumatobacteraceae bacterium (assembly GCA_038136655.1). Taxonomy (GTDB): domain Bacteria; phylum Actinomycetota; class Acidimicrobiia; order Acidimicrobiales; family Ilumatobacteraceae; genus Casp-actino5. The sequence continues at coordinate 1,555 of JAYQAE010000057.1, read as the reverse complement.
TCGTCGATGTAGCGGTTGAACACCTCGACGTGGCGGGCCTCGTCGACCACCTGCGTCGCCGCGTAGAGCTTGGCGTCGTACCACGGCACGGTCTCGGTGATCTTCGCGGTGCACAGCAGCGCGCCCTGCTCGCCGTGCAGGAACTGCGAGAGGGTCCACCGCCGTTGGTCGATGCCGAACTCGAGCCATTCCTTGTCGCCCCACTTCTCGACGACGGTCCCGTCGTAATGGTTGGGTGACAATCCCGCGGCGAAGGCGGCCTGGTCCTTGTTGACCACCTCGTCGAGTTCGACCTCGGTGTCCCAAGGCAGGTCGGTCGTGGCGTTCCACTGGCCGGTCTTCGCCTTCTCGTACAGCTTGCGCAGCTGCGGCCGCGCCAGGGAGTAGTCCCACGTGAAGATGGTGTCCGCGTTGTTCTTGACGACATGCTCGACCTCGTCGACGTCGACATTCGAGACCGACAGGATCGCCTCGATGTCATCGACGTTGTCGCGCCCGATGATGTCGGAGTTCGCGGCGTGCTCGGTGGTGCTCATGGTGCTCCTCAGTTGGTGGCGGTGGATGGTGGTGAGAACTCGCGCAGCATGGGCGCGAGGAAGGGACGGGCGCTCGCCTCGTCGCCGAGATCGACGAGCGGGCTGGGCGCCAAGAAGTACGAGATGGTGAGGCGGGCGAGCACATCGATGAGGGCTCGCGACCGAGCGGGGCCGAGGTGGTTTGCGACGAGCGGGGTCAGGGAGGCCGTTGCCATCCGGATGATCCGCGGTACACCGTCGACGGTGAGTTGGCTGAGCATCTCGCCGGGCTCCGCGGCGAGCATCGCAGCGAGGTGCTCGTCGTCGCGGAGCGCCCGGGTCGCCCCGACCACAGCCCGCACCACGATGTCGTCGAGGGTGTCGGCTGACTCGACCTCGGCTCGCAGTTCGGCGAAGAAGCGGTCGAGTTCGCGGACGCGTAGCGCCTCGAACAGCACCTCCCGACCTCCGGGGAACAGTCGATAGATCGTCGCCCGCGAGACGCCCGAGCGATCGACGACGTCGTCGATCGTCATCCGCTCGTAGCCCCAGCGCTGGCTGCACTCCAACACGGCGTCGAGCACGCGGTCCTCGACGCCCGTCAACGCGCGGCCGGATGAGACTTCGGTCACAAATGAGACACTAAGACGCCCGACGTCTCACCGTCAAGGGGTCGTGAACGCTGCGGGCCGATCAGTCGTCGGCGAGCAGGTAACCCGAGAAGCGCTCGCGAAGGTCCTTCTTAGAGAACTTCCCGACACTGGTCTTCGGCACCTCGTCGATGAACTCGACCGCATCGGGCACCTGCCACTTCGCGACCCGGCCGGCGAGGTGCGCGATGACCTCTTCGGCGGTGACCTCCGAGCCGGGTGCCCGGACAACGCAGGCCAGAGGGCGCTCCGACCACCTCGGATGCGGAACACCGATCACGGCGGCCTCGGCGATACCCGGATGCGCCATCAACTCGTTCTCGAGTTCGACGGACGAGATCCACTCCCCTCCCGACTTGATGAGGTCCTTCGTCCGGTCGACGAGCCGGA
>JAYQAE010000056.1:0-10977 GCA_038136655.1 Ilumatobacteraceae bacterium | reverse complement strand
AGCACGACGACAGCGCCTGCATCGTCCAGATCAACGCCAAGGACGGCGGCGTCGACGCTCAGGACTTCGCGGAGATGCTGCTGCGCATGTACTCGCGCTGGGCGGAGACCCGTGGTTTCGATGTCGAAGTCAACTATTTCTCCGAGGGCACCGAAGCCGGGATCAACTCGGCCGAGTTCACCCTGACCGGTCGCTACGCCTACGGCCTCATGACCTCCGAGCGCGGCACGCACCGACTGGTCCGGATCAGCCCCTTCGACAATCAGGGCCGGCGGCAGACCAGTTTCGCGGCCGTACAGGTCTGGCCGGTGATGGACGCCCCCGACCTCGAGATCAACGAGAGCGACATCCGCATGGAGGTGTTCCGCGCCTCGGGGGCCGGCGGTCAGCACATCAACAAGACGTCATCCGCGGTGCGGCTCATCCACGAGCCGACTGGTCTGGTCGCCGCCTCCCAGGAGGAGCGCTCCCAGCTGCAGAACCGCGAGAAGGCCATGGGTCGCCTAAAGGCGATGCTCGCCGCGCGAATCGAGGAGGAGCATCAGGCTGAACTCGATTCGATCGCCGGCAAGCAGGCGCAGGTCGGTTGGGGAAGCCAGATCCGCTCGTACGTCATGCAGCCGTATCAGATGGTGAAGGACCTGCGAACCGAGGTCGAGTCCGGCAACGTCGCGGCGGTTCTCGACGGCGACCTCGACGTGTTCATGGAGGGGTTCCTCCGTTGGCGGCGCTCCGCCTGACCGCCGATCAGCCTGCCCCGCCTCCCGTGGAGCCCACCGCTACCCTCGGTTCGACATGATCCGTCTCGAGAACGTGACGAAGTCGTATTCGGAGGAGGTCATCGCCCTCCGCGATACGAGCTTCGAGGTGGCCAAAGGGGAGTTCGTCTTCCTCGTCGGGCCGTCCGGTTCTGGGAAGTCGACCCTGCTCCGCCTCCTCAACCGCCAAGAGCGGCCCGAACTCGGAGCCGTCTGGGTCGCCGGTCGCAACATCGTGGACATGCCCGCCAACCGGGTGCCGATGCTGCGTCGCAACATCGGCAACGTCTTCCAGGACTACAAGCTCCTCCTCAACAAAACCGTCTTCGAGAACGTCGCCTTCGCCCTCGAAGTGATCGGCCGTCCGAAGCACGTGATCACCCAGCAGGTGCCCGCTGTGCTCGAACTCGTCGGTCTCGCCGGCAAGGAGGACCGTTTCCCCGATCAACTCTCCGGTGGTGAGCAGCAGCGCGTCTCAGTGGCGCGGGCCTTCGTGAACCGGCCGCTGATCCTCATCGCCGACGAGCCGACCGGCAACCTCGACCCGGCCACCGGTGAGGGGATCATGCGCCTCCTCGACCGGATCAACGCCACCGGGACCACGGTCGTGATGGCCACCCACGACCAACGCATCGTCGACTCGATGCGCAAGCGGGTCATCCAGCTCGATCGCGGAACGATCGTGCGCGACCAGGCTCGGGGCGTGTACCAGTGATCTCGCGCATCGCCTATGTGCTCCGCGAGACAGCGGCCAGCTTCCAGCGCAACCTGACCCTCACCGTCGCCGCGGTCATCACCGCCGCCGTCTCGCTGCTGATCTTCGGGCTCACGCTCATCATCCAGCACGGCTTCGACAACCTGCTCGCCCAGTGGGAGGGCGGCGTTGAGATGATCGTGCACGTCAATGCCGGAGCCGGTGACGCCCAGCGCGCGGTGATCGAGGAGGCCCTCGTCCAGCAGGAGGGCATCACGATCGACTCGTGGCGCTACTGCGATGTCACCTGCTCGCTCGCCGACGCCGACCGACTCCTCGCCGGCGACCCGACGACCCGCGAACTCCTCACCGCCGAGAACATCACCACCCAGTACAAGGTGGTGCCGATGGACGCCACCCAGGTCGACATCCTCCGGGGGCTCCGCGACCGGTATCTCGGCCTGCCCAACGTGAACACGGTGCAACTCGCCGAGGAGCAACTCGACCTCATCAGCGAACTGCAGGGATTCGTGTCCACCTACACGACGGGGCTCTGGATCGCGCTGATGGCAGCGGCATCGCTGCTCATCTGGAACACGATCCGCACCGCGATGTTCGCGAGACGCCGAGAGATTGAAGTGATGAAACTCGTCGGAGCAACCGACTGGTTCATCCGGCTGCCGTTCATGCTCGAGGGTCTCCTCCACGGTCTCATCGGCGGTGTTCTGGCCTCGGGTGCCCTCTGGTTCATCAACGACCGTTGGACCGCCGGGGTGCAGGGCTTCCCCGACAACTCGGGTATGACCGCTCTGGTCGTCGTCGACGGCTACCAGTGGCAGGTCGCGCTCATCATCTTGGTGTTTGGCTCGATCGTCGGAACGGTCGGCTCAGGCACCGCCGCGTCGAGATTCCTCGACGTCTGATCCGGTGACGATCGGCTCGGCCGAATCGAACAGGATGTGACGATGGACGGCGACGAGTACGCGCACATCTCCCTCGACATCGACGACGGCATCGCGACGATCACCCTCGACCGGGCCAACAAGATGAATGCGTTCACCGAGCGCATGCGCCTCGAGATCCTCGATGCCCTCGATCGCACCGACGCCGACGACGATGTTCGCGCGGTGATCTTCACCGGCGCCGGACGCGCCTACTGCGCCGGGGCCGACCTGTCGTCAGGGGAGGACACGTTCTCGCGGGGCGGCAGCCCGGTGATCGGAACCAACGGCGTTCCGCGCGACGGCGGCGGAACGGTGGCGCTGCGCATCTTTGAGTCGCTGAAGCCGGTGATCGGGGCCATCAACGGCGCCGCGGTCGGTGTCGGGGTCACGATGACCCTGCCGATGGACGTGCGTCTCGCCAGTACCGCGGCGCGCTTCGGCTTCGTGTTCGCCCGCCGCGGAATCGTGCCGGAGGCGGCGTCCAGCTGGTTCCTTCCGCGCCTCGTCGGTATCTCGAGGGCCATGGAGTGGGCCGCGTCCGGCGAGGTGTTCGACGCCGAGGAGGCGCTCGCGGGTGGACTGGTGCGCAGCATCCACGAACCTGATGACCTTCTGTCGGCCGCTCGCGAGCTCGCCCATCGGATGACGGCCCGCTCAGCGCCCGTGTCCGTGGCCGCCACCCGCAAGATGATGTGGCGGATGCTCGGCGCGGACCACCCGATGGCCGCTCATCGGGTCGACAGTCGGGCGATCGCGACCCGCGGTCGCAGCGCCGATGTGCGCGAGGGGATCGCCTCGTTCTTCGAGCGCCGCGACCCGCAATTCACCGATCGCGTGAGCGACGGCTTCGAGGCGATCTTCGAGGAGTGGGACGACCCGACCTTCGACTCCTGAGGTCGCCGTAGGCTCAGCGCGTGGCCGACGACCTCCCGATGCTCTACGACCGGGTTGGCGCCGATTTCTTCGGCGAACTCGTAGCCGCCTTCTACGACGGCATCGCTACCGACGAGCTGCTCGCGCCGCTCTACCCCGACTTCCCCGACTTCGAGCCAGCCAAGGAACGGCTCCGGCTGTTCCTCATCCAGTACTGGGGAGGGCCGACGACGTACATGGAGACCCGCGGGCACCCGAGACTGCGGATGAGGCATATGCCCTTCCGCGTCGGTGAGGCCGAGCGCGACCGCTGGCTCGTGCATATGGCGGCGGCGATCGAGCGGGTCTGCGAGGGGCGCGCCGACGGGCCGGAGATCGCCGCCGAGCTGCTCAACTATTTCGTGCCGGCGGCCGAGCACCTCCGCAACGACAATCAACTCGGCTTGGTGCAATGAGCGCGATCACCGTCGAGGGCCTCGTGGTCGACTACGGCGAGCTCCGCGCCGTCGACCGCCTCGATCTCGAAATCGCACGCGGAGAGGTGTACGCCCTGCTTGGTGAGAACGGCGCCGGCAAGACCTCGACCATCGAGGTGCTCGAGGGTCTACGAACTCGAACCTCCGGTTCGGTGCGGGTGCTCGGCCACGATCCGGCTGATGGCTCCCGAGACCTCCGAGATCGCATCGGCATCGTGCTCCAGACCACCGGTGTTGAGCGTCAGCTCACCGTCGCCGAGGCCGTCGGACTCTACGGAGCCGTCTACCGCCGGCCCCGTCCGGTTGGAGAGGTTCTCGAGCTGGTCGGGCTCGCCGACCGCGCCGACGCGCGCTGCGGCACGTTGTCGGGTGGTCAACGCCGACGGCTCGACCTCGCGCTCGGCATCGTTGGGTCGCCTGAGCTGCTCTTCCTCGATGAGCCGACCACAGGCTTCGACCCGTCTGCCCGTCGTCGCGCGTGGGATCTCGTCGACGCGCTCCGGTCTGACGGGATGACTGTCGTGCTGACCACCCACTACCTCGATGAGGCCGAGCACCTCGCCGACCGTGTCGGAGTCATGTCGGCCGGTCGGCTCGTCGTGGAGGGCACGCCTGCTGACCTGCAGCGTCGCTCCGGTCGGACGTTGGTGTCATTCCGCTGTGGTGGCGGCGAGCACGACCTCGCCGCCGTGACCCGCGTGGCCGAGGGGCTCGGCGATCGGGTTCGGCTGGTCGACGGACGGATCGAGTTGCTGACGGTCGACGTGACGGCCGCGCTGCACGCGCTGACCGGCTGGTCGGTCGCCCAGCGCGTCGAACTCGACTCCTGGTCGGTCGCCCAGCCGAGTCTCGAGCAGGTGTTCCTCGATCTTGTCGGAGGCACCGACGATGAGTGACCGGGGGGCGTGGCCACGCATCGGGGCGCTCATCCTCACGCAGGTGCGACATCAGGTGAGCCTCTTCCTGCGGGTGCCGATCGGGCTGTTCTTCACGATCGCGCTGCCCCTCATCATGCTCGTCGTCTTCAACGCGGTGTTCGGTGACTCGACGGTGGCCTCGGAGGCGGGGGAGTGGCCGACGCGGCAGTTCTACACCGGTGCCCTCGCGGCGTTCACAGCGGTGTCGGCCACCTACACGAATCTCGCCAACACCGTCCCGGTGCGGCGAGAGGAGGGGATACTGAAACGCTGGAGGTCAACGCCGCTCCCGGTGCCGGTGCTCATCCTCGGTCAGATGCTCGGCGCGTTGGTGGTGGCGATCCTCGGTGCTCTGCTGCTGCTCATCGTCGGAGTTCTCGCCTACGGACTCGAGGTTGACGTGGCGGCGCTGCCGAACGCGTCGCTCACCTTCATCGTCGGCGTGCTCTCGTTCGCGGCACTCGGCATGGCGGTCTCGTCGGCGGTGTCGAGCGCCGACTCCGCCCCGGCCGTAGCGAACGCCACGATCCTCCCGCTCGCCTTCATCTCGAACATCTTCATTCCGCTCGAGGATCCGCCGCGGTGGCTCGACCTGCTCGGCGACATCTTCCCGCTGAAACCGTTCGCGGAGTCGTTCCAGGCCTCCTTCCATCCGATGGACCCAGCGACTTCCCCTGATCTCGGCGCACTCGCCGTTGTCGCCCTCTGGGGCGCGCTTGGAGCTGTTGCCGCCGTGCGGACCTTCCGATTCGATCCGACACCGGGTGCGGCAACGAGCGGACGGCGTCGACAGCGGGGCCGTCAGCGCAGCACGTGACAGGCGATCGCTGAGGCGGCCGCCGCATTGAGCGAGTCGACACCAACCGCCATTGGGATCCGCACTCCCCGTGCCAGCCCAAGCAACTCGTCGCTCAGACCGGCGCGCTCCGAGCCGATGAGGATGGCACGCGGCCGTTGCCGGTCGAGTCGCTCAGCCACCGCGTCGATCGGGGCCGCGTTTGGGTCAGGGGTGAGGGCCAGGAGGTCGATGTCTAGACCAGCGAGCAGTTCAACCAGGTCGGATGTTCGAGCGTGGGGGAGGGTGAAGGCAGTCCCCATCGCGACACGGAGGGCTCGACGGCTGAGTGGATCGGCGCTCGTCGCGTCGAGTAGCAGGCCGTCCCAACCAAGCCCGGCGGCGTTGCGCACTATGCCGCCGATGTTGGCCGGATTGTCGACGCGTTCAGCAACGACAAGCCGATGGCATCGCGCGAGAAGGGCGGCGGGTGACGGCCGGCCCGGCCGGTGAAAGACCGCCACGATCGGATGCGGCATGCCGAGACCCGTGACCAGGCGACGGATCTCGTCACCGCCGACGAACACGTCGATACCGAGGCGCTCGGCGACCTCGGGGACTCGATCGGCATCGGCCAGAGCGGCCAGGGGTTCGCAGCCCGCCTCCAGCGCTCGGGTGACCACGAGATCGCCCTCGGCGAGGAAGAGACCGGCCCCGGTGTCGTCGCGCTTGTCGGCCCGAGTGGTGAGCCCACGCTCACGCAACCGGAAGACGGCGAGACGTTCGTCGTCGACCGCCTCGATCCGAATGAACGCCAATGCTCGCCCCGAGGTCAGAAGTGGTAGGGGAAGGGCGACCAGTCGGGAGGGCGCTTCTCGAGGAAGGCGTCGCGGCCCTCGGCTCCCTCGTCGGTGCCGTAGGCGAGGCGGGTCGCCTCCCCGGCGAACACCTGCTGGCCGACGAGACCGTCATCGGTCAGGTTGAACGCGAATTTCAGCATCCGCTGAGCGGTCGGGCTCTTCGAGCAGATCGTCTCGGCCCACTCGAGGGCGACCGCCTCGAGGCGCGCGTGGTCGACCACCTCGTTGACCGCTCCCATGTGGTGCATCTGCTCGGCGGTGTACTCGCGACCGAGGAAGAAGATCTCGCGGGCGAACTTCTGGCCAACCATCTTGGCGAGATAGGCCGACCCGTAGCCGCCGTCAAAGGAGGCGACATCAGCGTCGGTCTGCTTGAAGCGGGCGTGCTCTCGGCTGGCGAGGGTGAGGTCGCAGACAACATGCAGGCTGTGACCTCCACCGGCGGCCCAACCCGGCACCACGCAGATGACGACCTTGGGCATGAAGCGGATGAGGCGCTGCACCTCGAGGATGTGGAGACGACCCGATCGAGCCGGATCGACCGTGTCGGCGGTCTCACCCGAGGCGTACTGATAGCCGGAGCGCCCTCGGATTCGTTGGTCGCCACCTGAGCAGAACGCCCATCCGCCGTCGCGCGGTGACGGCCCGTTGCCGGTGAGGATGACGCAGCCGACGTCACTCGACATTCGGGCGTGGTCGAGGGCCCGGTAGAGCTCGTCGACGGTGTGGGGCCGGAAGGCGTTACGGATCTCCGGCCGGTCGAAGGCAATTCGCACCGCGCCGGTGGAGCGGGCTCGGTGGTAGGTGATGTCGGTGAAGTCGAAGCCCGGCACGATGTCCCAGGCATCAGCATCGAACGTCTCGGAGATTCCGGGTAGCGCGCTCATGACGACATGTTGGCCGGTTCTTCGGACGTCGACGCGGTCGAGCCGGGCTCGATCCGGCAGGAGTCGGCGGCACGAAGCCGCCGTCGGAGCGCCTCGGCGAGCAGTGCGATCGAAATGACGGCGAGCCAGGGCTGAGTGGGGGCGAACCAGTCGAGGGCGCCAGTGGTGCCGAGGGCGAGCACGACGAGCTTGTTGCAGACCGGGCAGCCGATGGCGAAGAACGTCAGGAGGCCTCCCAATCCGCCGACGCGTTCTCTGGTCGGATCGGCGGCTGGTGAGTCACCGTCGCGCACGTAGGTCGCGATGAGTAGCCCAGCGAGCACTGCGGAGATGATCAGCACCGGCACCGACCACCAGGTCACCGGAACCGGGCGACCGAAGACCGGGTTGGGGATGACATCGGTCGGAAGGCCGAGCGCGAGCGCGGTGACGACCGATCCGCCCGCCGCGCATGCCCACCGGCGAGACGACCACGAACGCATGCGGCAACGGTACCGGCACTACCGTTCGCGCGGTGGGCGTCGAACTCATACCAGTAGCGGGCCTGCCCGAGATTGCGCCGGGTGATGATCTCGCGGCGATGATCGCCGAGGAGGTTGATCTCGTCGACGGCGACATCGTCGTCGTGACCTCGAAGATCGTGTCGAAAGCCGAGGGGCGAGTCATCGACCTCGAGGACGTCTCGCCGTCACCGTTCGCGGTGGAGTGGGCGAACCGCTGGGAGAAGGACGCTCGGGTCGTTGAGGTGGTGCTCTCGGAATCGCGCCGCATCGTCCGCCAGATCGGACCGGTGCTCATCACCGAGACACGTCACGGACTGGTCTGCGCCAACTCGGGGGTCGACCAGTCATCGAGCGGAGCTCACGACCGAGTGGTCGTGCTCCCCGAGGATCCGGATGCCTCGGCGCGACGAATCCGCGACGGGCTGCGCTCGGCCACTAGCCACGATGTCGCGGTGATCGTGAGTGACACCTTCGGCCGGCCGTGGCGGGAGGGTCAGACCGATGTCGCGATCGGCATCGCCGGCATGCACCCGTTGCGCTCGTATATCGGCGAGGTGGATCCGCATGGCCATGAGTTCCGAGTGCAGGAGCTCTGCGTCGCCGACGAACTCGCCTCCGCCGCCGAGCTGGTGAAAGGGAACACCTCGCGAGTGCCCGTGGCGGTGGTTCGCGGGTTCGAGCACGATGTCGACGACGACGCGACGATGGCACCGGTGATCCGAGACGCCGAACGCGACCTCTTCCGCTGACGGGACTGAGCGCGACGGGAGGCGTGCGAGAATGGTTTCATGCGGCTGAAAGAGGAGTATCCGGTTGGCGTCGGCCTCGCCGCCGATCCGATCGTCTGGGTGATCGATGACTTTCTCTCCGGTGACGAGCGCTCCGAGATCGTTGAGATCGCGCGTCCGCGTCTCGAGACGGCCAAGGTGACCTCTACAAAGGTCAACACCACCTCGACGGCCCGCACCGGCTCGGTGGCGTGGGTCCGCTACGCCGACTCGCCGACGGTCACCGACGTCGTCAATCGCGTGAGCGAGCTCGTCGACATCCCGGTGCATCACAGCGAGTCGATGCAGGTGGTGCACTACGCCGAGAGTCAGGAGTACCGGCCGCACTTCGACGGCTGGGACCTGTCGACCGAGAAGGGGCGGCTTCGAACCGAGAACGGTGGCCAGCGGGTGTTGACGGCGCTCATGTACCTCAACGAGCCGGCGGGTGGGGGAGGCACCTCGTTCCCCAAGCTTGAGCTCGAAGTCGAGGCAAAGCCGGGCCGACTGGTGATCTTCCACAACATCGCCGATGAGGACACCAACCTCCACCCGCACTCACTGCACGGCGGGATGCCGGTCGGCGAGGGCGAGAAATGGGCGTGCAACCTCTGGTTTCGAGCTCGCCCGTATCGCACCGGGGAGTCGCGAACATCGCGTGCTGTCGCGCCGTCGTCGCGCACCGGCGGCGGGAATCGCGCCGCTCGACGTCGTCGTAGATGAAATTTCTCTGAATCCGCTCAGCCTTTACCCACGCGGCCGAGAGGACCTTGTGGATTCGTGATCTGTGTGATCGGTGGCGTGGGTCACGCTCGCGAACTATGGTCAAAGCGGGGGTGAGCAGTTCATTGAACGCCAAAATTCGCCTTGAAGGTGTCTACAAGATCTTCGGCTCGCAGCCTCGCGGTAGGGCGCTTGCCCTCGCGAAGGCCGGATCATCGAAGGATGAGGTCCAGTCGCTGACCGACCACGTGGTCGGGCTCGCCGATGTGAATTTCGAGGTCGCCGAGGGCGAGATCTTCGTGGTGATGGGGCTTTCTGGCTCGGGCAAGTCAACCGCGATCCGCACCGTTAACAAGCTGCACGACATCACCGACGGTCATGTCTGGGTCGACGATGTCGACGTCCAGACGCTCTCGGGCCGCGCGCTCCAAGAGCTGCGCCGCGAGAAAATGGGCATGGTGTTCCAGCACTTCGCGTTGTTCCCGCACCGCTCGGTGATCGACAACGTCGGCTACGGACTTGAGGTTCAGGGTGTCGACCGCGACGAACGCAACAAGAAATCGCTCGAGGCGCTCGCCCTTGTCGGCCTTGAGCCGTACGCCTCCTCGATGCCCTCGCAACTCTCTGGTGGCATGCAGCAGCGCGTCGGCCTGGCCCGCGCGCTCGCCAGCGATCCCGACATCCTCCTGATGGACGAGGCGTTCAGTGCTCTCGACCCGCTCATCCGTCGCCAAATGCAGGACGAGATGATGGCGATTCAGAAGAAGCTCCGGAAGACGATCCTCTTCATCACCCACGATCTCAACGAGGCGCTGCGCATCGGCGACCGGGTGTGCATCATGCGCGGCGGGCGCATCGTGCAGATCGGGACGCCCGAGGAGATCCTCACCAAGCCCGCGACCGGCTATGTCGCTGAGTTCGTTCAGGACGTCGACCAGGGTCGCGTCATCTTGGTCAGCGATGTCATGGTCGAGCCTCGACCGGTCGATCGATCCTCAACCTTGGGTGAGGCCGTCAAACGTGTTTCCGACCGCGCAGGAGCGTTCGTGCTCGATGATGTCGGACGTCCGGTGGCGGTGCTCACGGTGGCCGATGGTCTTCGCTCCATCGAGATGGGCAGCGACCGGCTTGAAGATGCCCTCCGCTCCGACTTCGAGACAGCGGGGGCGCGCCAGACCCTCAACGAGGTCTACGCATCGGCGGGTCGTGGCCTACCGATCGCGGTGGTCGACGACGACGGCCGTCTCATCGGCAACCTCGACCCTCGCCACATCATGGAGGAACTCGGCCGGGTCGAGAGCCTCATCGACGGTTTCGAGCGGGAGGTGTTCCTCTGATGTTGCCAACACAGACCGATGCGGGTCCCGGCCTCACCGACGACGCCGTACTCGACGAGTACCTCATCCCATTCGGATCGTGGATCGAGGAGAGCGTCAACTGGACGACCCTCAACCTTGAGGGTGTGCTCGACGCGATCGCTTGGCCGTTCGAGTTCCTGCTCGAGAACATCGTCGACAACTTCCTGCTGTCGATCTCGTGGCTCTACGTCGTGGTCATCATGTTCGGCGTCGCTTGGCTGGTCCGGAACCTGACGGTCGCGGTCGGCACCGCGATCGGTCTCGTGCTCTGTGGCCTGCTCGGTCAGGAGTTCTGGATTCAGACCGCGCGAACTATCGGTTTCATCTTGGTGGCGGTGATTGTCTGCATCATCATCGGGATACCCCTCGGCATCCTCTCGGGTCGGTTCGAGTCGGTGTGGAAGGTGATGCGGCCGACGCTCGACGCGATGCAGGTCATCCA
>JAYQAE010000055.1:0-11002 GCA_038136655.1 Ilumatobacteraceae bacterium | reverse complement strand
CCTCGCCACCGAGGTGAACGTCGCCCAGAACGTCGGCTTCTACATCATCGCCGCGTTGATGGTCTACGGGGCCCTTCGGGTGGTGTCGACTCGCAACGTCGTTCACGCCGCGCTGTGGCTCGTCGTTGTGCTCGGAGGTGTGGCCGCCCAGTACATCCTCGCGGCCGCTGAGTTCGTCGCCGTTTCGCAGGTGATGGTCTACATCGGGGCCGTGATGGTCCTCTTCCTCTTCGGCATCATGCTCACCCGCGCCACCATCGGCGCTGAGTCCGACCTGAACAACCGTGGATGGGGCATCGGGATCCCGGTGGCCGCGCTTCTACTGGCCGTGATGGTGTGGGCGATCATCGACGAGTTCGGCTCCTCGATTATCGATGAGCCGGCCCAGCCGATGCCGACGACGGCTCTGAGCGACGTGTTCCTCCGCGAGGGCCTCGTGCCGTTCCTCGCCCTCTCGTTCGTCTTGCTCGCCGCCGCCATCGGCGCCATCGTTCTGGCGCGGAAGGACTGACCCCGGTGTACGCGGCCAATTTCCTGCTGCTCGGAGCCGTCCTCTTTTCGATTGGCGTGTTCGGCGTGATCGCGCGTCGCAACGCCGTGATGGTGCTGATGTCGATCGAGTTGATCCTCAACGCGGTCAACATCAACTTGATCGCTTTCGCGCTGATGAACGATTCCGCCGAGGGGCACGTGTTCGCCCTGTACGTGATCGCGGTCGCGGCCGCCGAGGTCGGTGTCGGTCTGGCGATGGTGCTGATGATCTACCGAAACCGCCGATCGATCGCCCTCGATGAGCTCTCGGAGATGCGCGGATGATGCTCGCCGCCTCGGCCTCCACGGGTTGGTTCCTCGAGAACGCCTTCCTCATCCCGCTGATCCCGGCGATCGGCTTCGCGATCATCATCGGCTTCGGTCGGCGCCTGCCCAAGGGTGGCAGCGAGGTGGGCATCGCCTCGATGGCCCTCTCCCTCGCGATCGCGATCGGCACCACGGTGCAATGGATCCAGCGGGTCGGTTCGGTCGACGAGGGCTCCGGCGAGCACGCGCTTGGTGGGGTGTTCGGGTTCGCGCGCAGCGTGTTCCCAGCGGCGAGCGAAGGTGGGAAGGGCGAGGCCTACGTGGAGCCGGTGATCCGGTCGTGGACCTGGTGGCAGTCCGGCGGTCTCGAGTTCGGTCTCGGTCAGCACATCGACGGTCTCGCCGTCATGTTGCTCCTGCTCGTCGCGTTCATTTCGCTGCTGGTGCAGATCTTCTCGACGGAGTACGTCGCCGGTGACCGTCGGTACACGCACTTCTTCGCGGCGCTGACCCTGTTCTCCGCCGGCATGCTCGTCATGGTCCTCGCCGAGAACATGATCCAGCTCATCCTCGGCTGGGAGATCATGGGTCTCTGCTCGTTCATGCTCATCGGCCACTGGTGGGAGGAGGAGGCGAACTCGCGCGCTGCGCTGAAGGCCTTCTTCACCGTGAGGGTGGGCGACATGGGTCTGCTCGTCGGCACCGCCATCATCTTCTTCGGGGCGAACCAGTGGGCGGTCGAGAACGGTTCGAATGGCTTCTCGATACAGGCGATCTCCGGCTGGGCCATGTCGGGTGAGGCATCCAGCAGCGTCCTCTTCTGGGGCGCGGTCGCGCTGTTCATCGCCTGCATCGGCAAGTCGGGACAATTCCCGCTGCACACCTGGCTACCCGACGCGATGGCCGGCCCGACCCCGGTCTCATCGCTGCTCCACTCGTCGACGATGGTGGTCGCGGGTGTCTTCCTCGTTGCCCGGCTGTATCCGGTCTTCTACACCGGCTTCGATATCGGCGGCACGAACGTCAACCTGATCGCGGTGATCGGAGCGATCACGATCGTGATCGCCGCGGCGTTGGCCTTCGTGCAGAACGACATCAAGAAGGTGCTGGCCTACTCGACGGTGTCCCAGCTGGGTTACATGATGCTCGGCCTCGGGGTCGGCGCTTGGTTGCCGGCCGTGTTCCACATCTTCACTCACGCCTTCTTCAAGTGCTGCTTGTTCCTCGCGGCTGGCTCGATCAGCCACTCGGGCTCCCATCACTCCTTCGACATGAAGAAGGACATGGGTGGGCTCTGGCGGAAGATGCCGATCACCGCCGGGTCGTGGATGATCTCAACGGCGGCGCTCTGCGGTGTCCCGTTCTTCTCGGGGTTCTTCTCGAAGGACGAGATCATCGACAACGCCCACAACAACGGGTACACGTTCTTCTATTACGTCGGACTGGTCGGTGCCGCGATGACGGCTGCGTACATGACCCGCGCCACCTACCTGACCTTCTTCGGGCAACCCCGGGGTGCGGCGGCGGGGGAGCATCACGATGAGCACGGCGACGCGCACGCCGACGCGCACGATGCCCATGCCGACGATCATGGGCACGACGCCCACGACGATCACCACGACGATCATCACGGTGCGCACGCCGGCCCCCACGAGTCACCGTGGCGGATCACCGCTCCGCTGGTCATCCTCGCGGCGCTCGCGATCGGCTCGGGCTACCTCAACGCGCCGGCGGTCGGCACCCACTACTTCACCGACTGGGTTGAACCGCGCGGATCAGCGGTGGAACTCGACGCCTACGCCGCCGATGACGGGCATTCAGAGGCGCTCGGCCTCGCGGCGCTGCCCCGCGCCGAGGAGGGCTACTCGGAGGGATGCGGCTACACCGACCCTGCTCCGGGCACCGTCTGCTACGCGCCGAAACTCAATCACGCGAAGTTCTCCTGGGGTAAGGCGGCTCCCTCGATCATCCTGGTCGCCTTCGGTATCGGGGTCAGCGCCTGGCTGTCCCTCGGGGTGTTCGGCGGACGTCGGAACCCGTTCGCCGGGCTGACCGGACGATTCGCTCCCGCGCGGTGGATCCATACCTTCCTCGTTCGCAAGTACTTCCTCGACGACCTCTATGAGCGGGTCATCGTCCGCTCGGTCGCTCATCCCATCTCCAAGGCGGCCTACTGGGTGAACCAGAACATCCTCGACGGCGTGGTCAACGGCGTCGGCAAGTCGGGCCGCTCCGCGGGCGACTGGGTCTACCGCAACGTCGATCAGCGGGTGGTCGACGGAGCGGTGAAGGCGTCCGGCGTGGTGGCGAGCGAGTCGGGACACGCCCTGCAACCGATCCAGTCCGGTCGCGTCAATCAGTACGGCGCGTTGCTCTTCGGAGCCGCCACCGTCGGCGCGATCCTCCTCATCCTCCTCAACATCTAAGGCAACCGAAGGGTCTTCGATATGCAGACACTCACCAACGACAACTGGCTCCTGACCGTCGGGACGTTCCTGCCCCTGGTCGGCGTCGCGTTGATGATGTTCGTCCCCGCCTCGGACGAGCGCGCCCACAAGCAGATCGGCATCGTCACCTCGGCGGCGACGCTCGCCATCGGTATCTGGACTCTGCTCCGTTTCGACTTCGATCAGAGCGAGAATTTGCAGTTCTGCGTTGACAGTGAGTGGATCACCGTCATCAAATCGAACTACACAATTGGTCTCGATGGAATTAGCCTGCCGCTCTACGTCCTGTCGATGGTCGTGACCCTGCTCGTCATGATCTACACCTGGGACAACATGCCCGACGCCGGGAACCCGAAGTCGTTCATCTCGCTGATGCTCGTTCTCCAGGTCGGTATGGCGGGCTCGTTCATCGCCCAGGATCTCATCCTCTTCTTCGTGTTCTTCGAGGTGGTCCTCCTGCCGATGTACTTCATGATCGGCGTGTGGGGTGGCGATGATCGCCAGTACGCCTCGCTCAAGTTCTTCCTCTACACGATGTTCGGATCAGCCCTCATGCTGGTCGCCTTCCTCGCGCTGTTCTTCCAGACCGGGGCGGAGTCGTTCTCCTTCCACCACCTGGCCGAGGCCGGCGCGTTGATCGATCGCGATGTGCAGGTGTGGATCTTCGCCGGCATGTTCATCGGCTTCGCGGTGAAGGTGCCGATGTTCCCGTTCCACACCTGGCTGCCCGACGCTCACACCCAAGCGCCGACGCAGGGCTCGGTGATCCTGGCGGCCATCCTGCTGAAACTCGGCACGTACGGCTTCGTCCGCATCGCGCTACCCATGCTTCCGCAGGGAGCGAAGGCCTGGGCGCCCGTCATCGGCATCCTCGCGGTCATCGGCATCATCTACGGCGCTCTCGGATGCCTGGCCCAGACCGACATGAAACGCCTCATCGCCTTCTCGTCGGTGGCGCACATGGGATTCGTCATGCTCGGCATCTCGACGCTCACCGAGTTCGGCATCAACGCCGCCCTCTTCGGAATGGTCGCCCACGGTCTCATCACCGGGATGCTCTTCTTCCTCGCCGGTTCGGTGAAGCATCGCTACCACACCCTCGAGATCAGCCGCCTCTCGGGAATGCTCATCCAGATGCCGCGCCTCGGCTGGATCCTCGGTTTCGCGGCGATGGCCTCGCTCGGCCTTCCCGGACTCGCCGGGTTCTGGGGTGAGTTCCCCGCGATCCTCTCGGCGTACAACCCGAACTTCGGTCTCGACGTCACCCTCTACCGCACGCTGATGGTGATTGCCGCGCTGGGAACGGTGCTCGCCGCCGCTTATCTGCTCTGGCTGTACCAGCGCACCGCGTTCGGCCGTCCGAATCCCGAGTTCGCCGGCACGCACTCGGTGGGAGCGGCTGCCGCTGATGATCACCACGGCGCTGACATCCACGATGTCACCCCGATCGAGTGGATCGCCTGGACCCCGTTCCTCATCGCGATCGTCGTGTTCGGCGTGTACCCGCAGCTCATGTTCGACGTGATGGATCCAGCGGTCACCGCACTGGTTGAGCGGGTCGGAGCCGGCATCCCGTGATCACCGCCCTCTTGGCCCAGGCCTGGCAGGCCCCGACGGTCGACTGGCACGCGATCGCCCCCGAGCTCGTGCTCGTGGTCGGTATCAACCTCGTGCTCTTCATCGACCTGTGGCTCGATGAGTCGAAGAAGTGGGCAATGGCCACCCTGTCGGGAATGGTCCTTCTCGGCGCCTTCGTCCCCGTGGTCACCCTCGCGGTTGTCGGAGGTGACGTCCGCGACGCGATCTTCGATGGCCGCTACATGATCGACGAGTACGCCCTGGTGATGAAGGGCCTGTTTCTCCTCGTCGGTTACGTCGTCGTGCTCATGAGCCAGACCGAACTCGAGGAAGGGGGCTATTACCAGGGCGAGTTCTACGTGCTCCTGCTGGTCAGCATCCTCGGCATGGTCATGATGGCCTCCAGCCGCGACCTGCTGTCGGTGTTCGTGGCCCTCGAACTGCTCTCGATCCCGGCGTACATGATGGCGGCGTGGCGCAAGCGCGACGCGAAGTCGAACGAGGCGGGCGTGAAGTACTACCTCCTCGGAGTGTTCGCCTCCGGTGTGCTGCTCTACGGGATGAGCCTGCTGTACGGCACGACCGGGACCACCAAGTTGACCGAGATCGGCGCGGCGCTCGCCATCGGTGATCCGAGCGTCATGCAGGTGCTCGCCGTCGCCCTGGTGATCACCGGCTTCGCCTTCAAGATCTCCGCGGTGCCCTTCCACACTTGGGCTCCCGACACCTACCAGGGTGCGCCGACCCCGGTGACCGCGTTCCTGTCGGTGGCCTCCAAGGCAGCCGGATTCACGGCCCTGCTCACCGTGCTCTACCTCGCGCTGCACGGCGCGACCGGGGTGCACGAGCCCTACATCTGGGTGCTCGCTGCGCTCACCATGACGATCGGCAACGTCGTCGCGTTGCGGCAGACCAACATCGTCCGGATGCTCGCCTACTCCTCGGTGAGCCAGGGCGGGTTCATCTTGATGCCGCTCGCGGTCATGGCGACCGATGCCGCCGAGTCGGCCTTGCGGGCCGTCGTGATCTACCTGCTGATCTACGCCTTCTCGAACCTCGGCGCCTTCTGCGTGATCATGGCCGTCGCGCGAAAGACGCGCAGTGGAGAGATCTCCTCCTTCGGTGGACTGATGGGGTACGCCCCGGGCCTCGGCGTGCTCATGACGATCTTCCTCGCCTCCCTCGCCGGTATCCCACCGCTCGGCATCTGGATCGCGAAGTTGCAGTCGTTCCGCGCGCTGATCGACGCCGGCTCAACCGCTGCGTACGCGCTCGCCCTTATCGCCGCGGTCAACACGGTGATCGCCGCCGCCTACTACATGCGGGTTCTCCGCCAGATCTGGATGGCTCCCGCGCCCGACGGCGATACCAGCCCGATCGCGGTGCCGCCGCCCATCCGTCTCGCCCTCGCGATCACCGCCGGTGGCACGGTGGTGCTCGGCATCCTGCCTGGTCTCGTCCTCCGCTTCGCCGACCTTCCCGATCTCACCGGCGCACTCGGGCTCTGAGCCCATGACGACGGGGCCCGTCCCCTTCGAGGTCTTCATGGCCGAGGCCCTCTACGGGCGCGACGGGTTCTACAGCTCGGGTGGTCGAGCCGGTCGTCGGGGTGACTTCCTCACCTCACCGGAGGTCGGACCGCTCTTCGGAGCGGTGGTCGCCCGGTTCCTCGATGGCGAGTGGCGCCGGCTCGGTCGGCCCGACACGTTCGTCGTGCACGAGGTGGGTGCCGGTCCGGGAACGCTCGCGCGGACGGTGCTGTCGGCCGAGCCGGATTGCCGCGACGCCCTCGACTACGTCGCCGTTGAGCTCTCCGAGAGTCAGCGGGCCTCGCACCCGGACGGCATCAGATCGCGCGCTGAGCTTCCCGAGGGTCGCCTCGAGGGCGTCGTGCTCATGAACGAGCTACTCGACAACCTCCCGTTCCGTCTCGCAGTTCACGACGGTGCGTGGCGGGAGGCCTATGTCGACGCGAATGGTGACGAGGTGCTCTCCGCCTCCATCGACCCCAAGCCGAGCGTCCTGCCGGACGGGGCGGCGCTCGGCGCGCGTGCGCCCCTTGTCGATCGAGCGGCGGCGCTCGTCACCGAGACGGTCGCTCGACTGGATGGGGTGCTGGTCGCCATCGACTACTTCACGCCGACCACCTCCGGTCTCGCGTCGAGACCGTGGCGGGAGTGGTTGCGCACCTATGTGGGCCACGAGCGCGGTCGTCACTACCTCGCCCAACCCGGCACACAGGACATCACCTGCGAGGTCCCGCTCGATCAACTTCCCCAACCTGATGCTCTCCGAACGCAGACCCAGTGGCTTGAACTCCACGGGATCGATGAACTGGTGGCCGAGGGCCGTCGTTACTGGGAGGAACACGCGGCCGCCCCCGACCTGACAGCGCTCAGGATGAGGTCGCGGATCTCCGAGGCCGAGGCGCTGAGGGACTCGACCGGGCTTGGCGCGTTCCTTGTCGCCGAGTGGCGCGGCCGCGCCTGACCGGCCGGGGAGGGGCCCCGGAGCGTGCTCTATTGTCGGGGGCGACCAACGGGAGGCGACCATGACCGAGCAACCGACAGGCCACGACGCGATCGACTCGTTCTCGAACGAGAACCGCACGTTCCCTCCTCCCGCCGCGTTCGCCGCCGCTGCCCGGGTCAGCGATGGAAGCCTCGCTGTGGAAGCCGATGCCGACCCGGAGGCCTTCTGGGCCCGCCAGGCGCGGGAACTCATCGAGTGGCAGGAGCCCTTCCAATCGGTGCTGTCCTGGGATCTGCCCAACGCCCGATGGTTCGACGGAGGCCGTCTGAACGTCGCCGAGAACTGCCTCGACCGCCATGTTCGGGCGGGTCTCGGCGACCGGGTGGCGATCCACTGGGAGGGTGAGCCGGGAGACACCCGCGCGATCACCTACGCCGAACTGCTCGACGAGGTGTCGAGATTCTCGAATGTGCTCCGCTCCCTCGGCGTAGGACGAGGGGACCGGGTCAACATCTATCTGCCGATGATCCCCG
This sequence comes from Ilumatobacteraceae bacterium, assembly GCA_038136655.1. Lineage (GTDB taxonomy): Bacteria > Actinomycetota > Acidimicrobiia > Acidimicrobiales > Ilumatobacteraceae > Casp-actino5. Next base: position 3,174 of record JAYQAE010000055.1, on the reverse strand, counting down.
AGGCGGCGGTCGCGATGCTCGCGTGCGCCCGTATCGGCGCGGTGCACAGCGTGGTGTTCGGTGGGTTCTCCTCCCAGTCGCTCATCGATCGCATCAACGACGCCGAGGCGAAGATGCTCATCACGGCCGACGGCGGTTACCGGCGCGGCGAGGTGTTCCCGTTGAAGCCCGCCGCGGATGAGGCGCTCGGTTCCACCCCGACGATCGAGAACGTGGTCGTGGTACGGCGCGGTGGCAACGAGGTCGACATGGTCGCGGGGCGCGACCACTGGTACCACGAGCTCATGGAAGGCGTCTCGGCCGACTGCCCTCCCGAGGCGATGGGTTCCGAGGATCTGCTCTTCCTGCTCTACACCAGCGGCACCACCGGTAAGCCGAAGGGGATCATGCACACCACCGGTGGATACCTGACCCATGCCACCTACACCCACCGGTACGTCTTCGATCTCCGGCCAGAGAGCGACATCTACTGGTGCACGGCCGACGTCGGCTGGATCACCGGTCACTCCTACATCGTCTACGGGCCGCTCTCGAACGGGTGCACGCAGGTCATGTACGAGGGAGTTCCGAACCATCCCGGCAACGACCGGTTCTGGGACATCGTCGAGCGATACGGGGTCACGATCTTCTACACGGCCCCGACGGCAATCAGGACCTTCATGAAGTGGGGGGCCGACGAGCCGGCGAAACACGACCTGTCATCGCTCCGCCTGCTCGGCACGGTGGGCGAGCCGATCAACCCCGAGGCGTGGATGTGGTACCACGAGCACATCGGCGGCGGGCGCTGCCCGATCGTCGACACCTGGTGGCAGACCGAGACCGGCGGCATCATGATCAGCCCGCTCCCGGGAGCGACGGTCACCAAGCCGGGTTCGGCCACCTTCCCCCTGCCCGGAATCGGCATGGAGGTGGTCGACGACGAGGCGAACCGGGTGGAGCGCGGCGGGGGCTACCTCACCCTCACCCGGCCGTGGCCCGGCATGCTCCGCGGTATCTGGGGCGATCCGGAGCGCTTCCGCGAGACGTACTGGAGTCGGTTCCCTGGGCGCTACTTCGCCGGAGATGGCGCCCGACTCGACGACGACGGCTACGTCTGGTTCCTCGGCCGCGTCGATGACGTCATGAACGTGTCGGGCCACCGGATCTCCACTACCGAGGTCGAGTCCGCGCTCGTGTCGCATCCCTCGGTCGCTGAGGCCGCCGTGGTCGGGGCGAACGACGCGACCACCGGCCAGGCGATCTTCGCCTACGTGATCGCGCGGGGTGGAGCCGAGGTCGATGTCGACGAGCTCCGCGCCCACGTGGCGACCGAGATCGGCGCCATCGCGAAGCCGAAGGCGATCTTCGTCACCCCGGATCTCCCGAAGACCCGGTCGGGCAAGATCATGCGCCGACTCCTGCGCGATGTCGCCGAGGGCCGGAACCTCGGCGACACGACGACGCTGGCCGACGCGAGCGTGGTTGGCGAGCTGCAGCGCCGGGCGTCCGAGTCGCCGTCAGAAGACTGAACCGGGTCGGAGGACCGAGCCGGACGCTACCGGAGCCGTCAGTCCCGGAAGTTCTGGAACTGGAGGGGAATACCGAGATCGGCCCCCTTCAGGAGCGCGATAACGGCCTGGAGGTCGTCGCGCTTCTTTCCGGTCACCCGGACCGACTCACCCTGGGTCTGGCTGGAGACACCTTTCGGGCCTCCCGACTTGATCAGCTTGTTGATCTCCTTGGATTTCTCCGAGGAGATGCCGACCTTGATCGTGACCACCTGACGGACCGTGTTCTGCGAGGCCTCGGCGACATCGCCGTAGTCGACACCCTTCAGGGACACCCCACGCTTCACGAGCCGCTCCTCGAGTACCAGCCTCAGCGCGGCGAGACGGTCCTCACTGACGGTTTGAAGCGTGATGACCATGTCGTTCTGCTCGATGGTCGAGTTGGTGTTCTTGAAGTCGAAGCGGGTGGACACCTCGCGCTGGGCCTGATCGACCGCGTTGCGGACCTCCTGCGCATCGACCTCGGAGACGACGTCGAAACTCGGCATGCACCGCAGGGTACCCGGGTGGGATCGGTCCGACAGCCGGTACCATCGCGAGGCGACTCGACGAGTCGACACCAGGGTCGGTGCCCGAGCGGCCAAAGGGAGCAGACTGTAAATCTGCCGGCATTGCCTTCGGAGGTTCAAATCCTCCCCGGCCCACACAATCGAGATGTGACTGCTTCGGCTCCGCCGGAACAGCCCAACCCCATGACGACCCGGCCGGAATCTCCGACCGGGTCGTTGTGATTCCGGCTCAGAGCACGAGCTGCATGACCGCGACGTCGAGCCAGCGGTTGAATTTGCGGCCCACCTGACGCTCGATCCCGACCAACTCGAAGCCACAGGCCGCGTGAAGAGCGCGCGAAGCGGTGCCCGAGGCCTCGATCCGTGCCACGACGCTGTGGAACCCTGACTCCTCGGCGATCTCGCAGACGCGCTGCAGCAGGAGCGTGCCGACCCCCCGGCCGTGGGCGGTCCGGTCCACGTAGACCGAGTCCTCGACGGTGGTGTTGTAGGCCGCTCGCTCCTTGTAGCGGGAGAGGGCGGCGAAGCCGAGCACTCCATCGGGCCCCTCGGCGACGATGGCGCTGAACGCTCCGGATCGGTCCTCGATCCAGCGCTCCTGGTCGGCGAGTGATCGAGGCACGAGGTCGAAAGTGGAGACGGTGTTCACGACCTCGTGGTTGTAGATCTCGGCGATCCGGGCGGCGTCGGCCACGGTCGCGAGGCGGATCCCAGGAGGCTGCTCAGGCACCGGGCGGAGGGTAGCGGCGTCGCGCTCACGGCGAGTGGGGCCCGGGTGGGAACCGTTGAGCGACCGATACACTTCCCGACCGGTCGTGGCCAGCCACGTCCAGCGCCCTCTTAGCTCAGTCGGCAGAGCACAGCCATGGTAAGGCTGGTGTCGTGGGTTCGATTCCCACAGAGGGCTCGACCATACGGTCGATCCCCGGATCGGCCGGGGGCAAGCCTTGGCGGCGTAGCTCAGTAGGTCAGAGCATCCGGCTCATAATCGGAAGGTCATCGGTTCGATCCCGATCGCCGCTACGACAACCTGTCAACACAACACCTCGGAGAAGGAAGAACAATGGCGAAGGCGAAGTTCGAGCGTACGAAGCCTCATGTGAATATTGGGACGATGG
>JAYQAE010000054.1:0-11146 GCA_038136655.1 Ilumatobacteraceae bacterium | reverse complement strand
GTGATCGTCGGTTCCCAGGCCTCGCCGTTCCATCGGAGGTCGTGGACGTCGGCGGTCGGCGCGTCGGGGGAGTCGACCATGCCCGGGTCGGAGGGGCCGACTGCGGCGACGGCGATGGTGCCGCAGACGGTATCGACGGGTCCGGCGACGGCGGTGGCGGCGAGGCGGGCCCCGTAGTCGGCGAGCGCTCCGGCGGGGGTGGGTGCCTGCGGGGTCGGCTCGAGCACCACGGGGGCCGCGGTGGTGCTGGTCGTCTCGGGCGCGGCGTCGGGAGCGTCGGTGCCGACGGTGATCTCGGGGAGCTCGGCGACTTCGGGGTCGGTGATGCTCGAGCAGGAGGCGAGCACCGCGGTGAGGGCGACGAGGACCGGTGTGGAGCGCATGGGGCCAACCTAGTGAGGGGGTCCGCGCGATTCGTGGCGATTTCCACCTGCCTTTGACAGACTGTCAAGGTGACGTTGATCGATACCGCTGATGCCCTCGAGAACCAGTTCGGTCTGGCCGACCGGATCGTGGATGAGTCGGCGCTCGCCAACTCGGTGGCACGGTTCCGTGAGCGGGGTATCCGGCTTCCGCGATTCGCTGAGCTCGCCGATCCGTCATCGTTCGATCACTCCGCATCGGTCGGCGACGCTGATCCGCAGGGCCCGGATGCCCGCAATCTGTGGCGGGTGCACTGGTACAACGATCTTCAAGGCGCGCGCGTCGGAGTGCCCGAGCATGTGGTGCTGCCTCCGGCGTTGACGGGTGTCGCGAGTCCGATCATCGTCGTGTTCGGCGACCGGTTCCCGATGATCACCGCGCACAAGGTGCTCGCCGCCTATTCGTGTCTCGCGCCGAGGGTGGTGACCGGTCAGTTCGATCCGACCCGCCATCGCGCGGTGTGGCCGTCGACGGGTAACTACGCCCGAGGTGGGATCGCGATCAGTCGGATCATGGCGAGTCGCGGGGTGGCGATTCTGCCGGAGGGGATGAGCCAGGAGCGGTTCGACTGGCTCGACCGCTGGTGTGAGAACCCGGCGGAGGATGTGATCCGCACCACGGGCACCGAGTCGAATGTGAAGGAGATCTACGACGCCTGCAACGAGTTGCGGCTCGATCCGGAGAACTTCGTGCTCAACCAGTTCTCCGAGTTCGGCAACCATCTCGGCCATGTGATGGTGACGGGGCGGGCCCTCGGCCACGTCTTTGAGACGGTGCGCGACTCGGTCGCCGCCTCGGGCGGGCCTGATCTGCGTCTGGCGGCGTTCACCTCGGCCACGGGTTCGGCCGGCACGATCGCCGCCGGTGACCATCTGAAGGAGGCCTACGGGTCGCGCATCGTGGCCGTCGAGGCGCTCGAGTGTCCGACGATGCTCGAGAACGGTTTCGGTGAGCACAACATCCAGGGGATCGGCGACAAGCACATCCCGCTGATCCACAACGTGATGAACACCGATGTGGTGTGCGCGATCTCGGATCGGGCGACCGACGAGCTCGATGTGCTGTTCAACTCCGATGCCGGCCGTGAGTTTTTGGTGCGCGCCAAGGGCATCGCGCCCGAGGTGGTGGACGCGTTGGAGCATTTCGGTTTCTCGGCGATCTGCAACACGCTCGCGGCGATCAAGACGGCTCGTCTGCTCGATCTCGGCGAATCCGATGCGTTGATCACGGTGGCGACCGATGGTGCGGCGCTCTATCCGAGCGAGCGCGCCAAGACGCTCGCCACCCGGTTCGGTGGTGACTTCTCAGCTCCTGATGCGGCCGAGGTGTTCGGTGAGCATCTTGCTCACACCTCGACGGAGCACATGATCGACTGCACGGAGGCCGATCGCCGCCGCATCTTCAACCTCGGCTACTACACCTGGGTGGAGCAGCAGGGCACCCCGTTCGAGTTGTTCGAGGAGCGTCGTCACCAGTCGTTCTGGCAGGGACTGCGCCGCTATGTCGGTGTGTGGGACTCGATGATCGACGAGTTCAACGACCGCGTCGCCGCGGGCTGACCGGGGTTCGTCGCGATGGTCCTCGGCTGGGTGTGCCGGGTGTGTGGCGCGGAGGTGGATGTCGCGCGTCCGTTCTCGTGGACCTGTCCGTCGGCCTCGCCGAATGATCCTCGTCATGTGCTCCGCCTGGTTGACGATGGTGTCGAGGCAGAGGTCATCGACGACGCGAATCCGTTCGTGCGTTTCGCCCGGCGGATGGCGTGGTTCGCGTTCGCTGTGGGCAACGGGATGCCGGAGTCGGCGGCGCTGTCGCTCGCGCGCTCGGTCGCCGACGGGTTCTCCATTACCCCGTTCGCGGTTAACGGGCATCTGTCCGAGCGTTTCGGTGTCGAGGTGTGGGTGAAGGACGAGACCGGGCAGTTGGCCGGTTCGCACAAGGCCCGTCATCTGGTGTCGGTGATGTTGCATCTCCGGGTGGCTGAGGAACTCGGTCTGCTCGCTGAGCGACCGCCGTTGGCGATCTCGTCGTGTGGCAACGCGGCGTTGGCGGCGTCGACGTTGGCTTCGCGCGAGTCGTGGCCGATCGAGGTGTTCGTTCCGACCTGGATGGACCCGGCGTTCGGTTCGGCGATGGATGCGCTCGGCGCGTCGGTTCATCGGTGCGAGCGGCGCCCAGGTGATCCTCCGGGGGATCCGGCGATGGCGGGGTTCCGGTCGTCGGTGGCCGGGGGCGCGGTGCCGTTCAGTGTGCAGGGGCCGGTGAACGCGTGGTGTCTCGATGGGGGTCGCACGATCGGTTGGGAGATGGCTGAGGTCGGTGCGCCGGTATCGGAGTTGGTGGTGCAGGTCGGTGGGGGTGCGCTGGCGTCGTGTGCTTCGCCGGGCCTCGGCCCGTCGGCGGCCTTGCTCGCGGTGCAGACCGAGGGGTGCGCGCCCCTCGAGCGCGCGGTGACCGCGGTTGGCGACGACGCAGATCCGGCGTCGCGCTGGGGAGAGGTGATGACGCCGTGGGAGGAGCCGCACTCGCTTGCTGACGGGATCCTCGACGATGAGACCTACGACTGGTTGGCGGTGTTGGAGGCCATGCGGGCGAGCGGTGGTCGTCCGGTGGTGGTGTCGGAGGCCTCGGTGGTGGAGGCGGTCGAGGTGGCTCGGTCGGCTGGGCTGCGGGTGTCGCCGACGGGGGCCGCGGGTGTGGCGGCGTTGATCGAGGGCGCGCATTCCGGTCCGGTCGCGGTGATCGCGTCGGGTGTCGACCGCTCAGGAGCGTGAGGCCGCCGGCGGGGGTGGCCGGTAGCCTGCCGCTCATGGCCGATGTGACGCAGTTCCCGCAGGCGCTCGAGGGTGGTTTCGACCCGCGGAGCGACGTCTTCAATCGCCTGTTGAAGAACCGCGTGGTGTTGCTCGGTTCCGATGTGAACGACGACATCGCCAATCAGATCTGCGCCCAGCTGCTGTACCTCGAGGGTGAGGATCCCGACGCTGACATCTGGCTGTACATCAACTCGCCGGGTGGGTCGGTGACCGCCGGTATGGCGATCTACGACACGATGCAGTTCGTCAGTTGCGATGTCGCGACCGTGTGCCTCGGTCTGGCTGCGTCGATGGGCCAGTTCCTGCTCACCGCGGGTGCTCCGGGCAAGCGTTACACGCTGCCGAACGCGCGGGTCATGATGCACCAGCCGCTTGCGGGCCTTCGTGGCCAGGCGGCCGATATCGCGATCCAGGCCGAGCAGCTCGCTTACACGAAGCGTCGGATGGCTGAGTTGATCGCTCAGCACTCGGGTCAGGATCTCGCGCAGATCCAGGCCGATTCCGAGCGCGATCGGTGGTTTACCGCGGAGGCGGCTCGTGATTACGGCCTCGTCGACAAGGTGATCCTTCGTCGCGGCGAGATCGTCTGAGTCCCGAGCGCGGTTTCAGCTGTCGCTGACCCCGGGCGGGTCGGCCGGCGTCGGTGTGGCCTGCGGGGCGATGGTGGTCACCGGACCCATGTCGTAGCCGCATCGGGTGCGAACCCAATCGGCGACTGCGACGGCGGAGCGTTCGCTCGCGTAGGCCTGTTGGACGGCGCGTTGGATGCTGGCGCGGTCGTTGGGAACGACGGTGGAGGCGGTCTCGATGTTGGTGGTGAGGATCTGCCAGTCGTCGGCGATCTCGAGTGGGGCGAGGTCGCCGAGCAACCGGTAGGTGAGCAGCGCCTCGTCGATCTCGGCTTCGGTGGTGATGATCGGGTCGCGCACGAGGGTGAGTGATCCGGCGAGGGCGTCGCAGAACTGAACGGCGTCGCCGTTCCCTCCGCCTCCGCAGGCCGCGGTGAGCGCGGCGATGAGGAGGAGTCGTCGGGTCATCAGGGCGAGTGTGGCATGCCTCGTGTCCGGCTCGGGGTCACCGTCGCACCCCCTGTCTAGGTTCGTGGTCGATCGAGGTTGCGGCCTCCTGTGTTCCCGTTGCTGTCGGCGCGGGTCGTTCTCGGAGGTGGTCGTTGATCGCGAGTGTCCATTCGGCGTCGGTGCTCGGTGCTCGAGGCCATCGGGTGATGGTCGAGGTGCATGTCGGGCCGGGGCTTCCGTCGTTCACGATGCTCGGCCTGCCCGATGAGTCGTGTCGCGAGGCTCGTGATCGGGTGCGGGCGGCGGTGCTGTCGAGCGGTCTGTCGTGGCCCGATCGTCGTGTGACGGTCAATCTCGCTCCGCCGACGCACCGCAAGAGCGGGTCGGGTCTTGATCTGGCGATCGCGGTTGGCGTGTTGGCGGCCACTGAGCAGCTCGAGCCGGAGTCCTTGTCGGGCCGGGCGTTCGCAGGCGAGTTGGGGCTCGACGGGTCGGTGAGGTCGGTCGCAGGGGTCGCGCCGATGGTCGGCGTCGATCCGGGCCTCGAGTGGGTGGTGCCGGCGGGTTGTGTGGGTGAGGCGGCGGCGGTGTCTCGCGGCGAGGTGCGCTCGGTGGCCTCGCTCGGTGAGTTGGTGGAGGTGTTCGCCGGCCGCGCGGGGTGGTCGCCGGTCGCGAGTGAAATGGGTGTCGCTCACGGGGGCGAGTCGCCTGTCGTCGTCGATGATCTCGCCGAGGTCCGCGGTCAGCCGGTGGCGCGGCTCGCTCTCGAGGTCGCGGCTGCTGGGGGTCATCATCTGCTCTTCGTCGGCTCCCCGGGTGCCGGCAAAACAATGTTGGCTCGGCGGCTTCCCGGTCTGCTTCCCGATCTCGATCACGACATCGGTCTCGAGGTCACCATGGTGCAGTCGGCGGCTGGGCTGGGTGGGTCGGGCCTGGTGACCCGGCCGCCGTTCCGTGCACCGCATCACACCTCGTCGTCGGCGGCGCTCGTGGGTGGGGGTTCCCACATGGTTCGCCCCGGCGAGATCTCGCTCGCCCATGGAGGTGTGTTGTTCCTCGACGAGATGGGTCAGTTCGCTCCGGCGGTGCTCGACACCATGCGGGAGGCGCTCGAGACGGGCCGGGTGTCGGTCGGGCGGGTCAATCATCACGTGTCGATGCCGGCCAGGTTCCAGTTGGTGGGCGCCACCAATCCGTGTCCGTGCGGTGAGGCGGGGGCGCCCGGGGTCTGCAGCTGTGATGAGCGATCTCGGCATCGCTACCTGTCTCGGTTGTCGGGACCGCTGCTCGACCGTTTCGATTTGCGGGTGCGGGTGAGTCGTCCTGAAGTGGGCGATCTGCTGTCGGGGGAGCGGGGCGAGTCATCGGCGGAGGTGGCTGCGCGGGTGGCGCGGGCGCGAGCTCGAGCGATTGAGAGCCGCGGCATGTTGAACGCCGATCTCGACGGCGAGGCCCTCGACCGTTGGGCCCGTCTCGACGATGACGCGACAGCGCTGCTTCGCTCCGAGATGGAGCGCGGGCGTCTCACCGGCCGTGGCTATCACCGGGTGCGTCGCGTGGCTCGCACGCTCGCCGATCTGGCGGGTGGCGAGTGCGATTCGGTCGATGGCGAACTGGTGGCGGCGGCGTTGTCGATGCGTTCGGTGTTCGACCGGCGGGTGGCCTCGTGATCTCCGATCCCGAGGTGATCGGCGCGCTCGCCGTGCTGGCGGGGTTGCGGTCGATGTCGCGACAGCGTCTCGCGAGAATTCTCGATGTCCACGATCCGGTGGATGCGCTCAACCGGATTCGTTCCCGTGCGCCGTTGTCGCCCGAGATTGAACCGAGAGCCGATGTTCGAGAGCGTCTTCGAACCCAGGCATCGACCGTGTCGGCGACGCGGCGCGCGGCACGATGCGCTGAGGTCGGCGTATCGGTGACCACGCCTGGCGACGGTGATTACCCGTCCGCCCTCATCGACGATCCGGAGCGGCCAGCGGTGCTGTTCCTGCGTGGTGATCCGGCGGTGCTCGCCGACCGTCGGGTCGGAGTGGTCGGCACTCGGAATGCCACCGCGGCGGGTCGCGCCACCGCGGCCGATCTCGGTGCCCGGCTCGCTGAGGCCGGGGTGTCGGTGGTGTCGGGGCTCGCGCGCGGTATCGACACGGCATCGCACCGCGGGGTGCTGGCCTCGGGTCCTGGTCGCGCGGTGGCGGTGCTTGGCAACGGGCCCGATCTCGCGTACCCGCGATCGAATCGCGACCTGCTCGACCGACTCGTTGAGGGGCATCTCGTGATCTCGGAGTGGCCGCCGGGCACGCCACCGGAGGCGTTCCATTTTCCGTTGCGCAATCGGATGATCGCGGCCTTGAGCGAGGTGTTGGTGGTGGTCGAGAGTCGCGCGAGCGGCGGCAGCCTGATCACGGCCCGCGCCGCCCTCGATCGCGGGATCGAGGTGATGGCGGTGCCCGGCTCGCCGCGCTCACCCGCCTCCGAGGGGGCGAATCACCTGCTACGCGACGGAGCGGCTCCGGTCACCTCGGTCGACGACGTGCTCGAGGTGCTGTCGATCACTCCGCCGGTCCGTTTGGCGTCGGCGCGCCGTCCGCCTCGGTCGTGTCTCGCCATTGAGCTGTTCGCGGCCTGTCGCGATGGTCCACGGTCGCTGGACCAGCTGGTGTCGGGTTCGGGAGCCGGTGTGGCCCCGGTGGCTTCAGCGGTCGCCGAACTGGTTCGCGACGGCTGGCTGGTTGACGAGGCGGGTTGGCTCGAGGTGGCCGTGTCCGGACTCCCACCGTGACGGCGTAATACCGTCGGGGGCATGAGCGATCCGGACGACCGCGCGCCGGGCGTCGACCACGCTGACGGTGACGCTTCGACGACATTGGATCTGTCTGGATGGTCGTTGGATGAGTTCATTGGCTCGCTCACCTCGCTCAGCGATCGCACCCGCGAGGCCTATCGCACCGATCTGCGCCTGTTCGCCGAGTGGGTGGCGCGCATGCGCGTGTCGTCTCCCGAGGAGGTGACGCGCACCTCGGTGCGGCGTTATGTGGCGAATCTGTCCACCCGCCAGTACGCGCGACGTTCGATCGCTCGCAAGGCAGCGGCGTTGCGTCGCTATTTCCGTTGGACGGTCGAGACGGGTCGCCTGTCGGCCGACCCGATGGCTGGGGTGCAGGTGTCGGGTGGCGAGTCGCGTCTGCCGCGCGTGCTCGACCGCGACGAGCTCGAGCGTCTGCTCGAGCCCCCCATCGATCCGGACGAGCCCGAGTGGCGCCGGGCCCGCGATGACGCGGTGCTCGAGATGCTCTACGGCTCGGGTGTCCGAGTTGCTGAGCTGTGCGCTCTCGATGTCGGCGCCCTCGACCTCGCTGAGGGGTCAGCCCGGGTGTGGGGCAAGGGGTCGCGCGAGCGACTCGTCCCGCTTGGTGAGCCGACGGTCGATGCGCTGCGCCGCTGGCTCGGACTCCGACGCGAAGTGGTCGCCGGCGACGAACTGTTCGGCAACGAGCGTGGTCGCCGGCTTACTCCGCGCGATGTGCGCCGCATCCTCGATCGGCGTTCTCCGACGCCGACTCATCCCCACGCCCTCCGGCACACGTTCGCGACGCATCTCCTCGATGGCGGTGCCGATCTCCGAGCGGTCCAGGAGTTGCTCGGTCACGCCGACGTGTCCACCACCCAGCGCTACACCCATGTGAGCCGTGAGCGGCTCGCTGCCGCCTATCGCGATTCCCATCCGCGAGCATGAGCTGCCCGCCTCCGCCTCCACCGCCGCCGCCCCCGCCGCTTCCGCCGGGGACTCGGCCGGGCGTCATGGATCCGGCCGACGAGTTGGCGATGCATTGGGATCGGTGGCTGCGCCGCCGCCAGATGTCCTCGCGGGATCATCTGATCGTTCACTACTCCCCGTTGGTGAAGTTCATCGCCGGTCGTGTCGGGGCGGGTCTTCCCTCGTCGGTCGACCCGGGTGATCTCATCTCCTATGGGGTGTTCGGCCTGATCGATGCGATCGAGCGGTTCGATCCCGATCAGGGGGTGAAGTTCGAGACGTTCGCTGGGCCGCGTATTCGCGGCTCGATCTATGACGGTCTCCGCCAGCTCGACTGGGTTCCGAGGACGGTCCGTTCGCGGGCGCGCAGCATCGAGGCGGCCCTCGCTGATTTCGAGCATCGCAACGGGCGCGCGCCGAGCGATGCCGAGTTGGCCGAGGCCCTCGATGTCGGCGCCGATGAGCTTGAGCGGTGGTTGGCCGAGGTGGCGTCCACGACGGTCGGCCCGCTCGATCGCGCTGTCGCTGCCGGTTTGGAACCGGTTGCCGTTGACGGCGATGCCGAGCACACACCGACAGCGGCCCTCGAGGCCGATGAGGTGCGTGCGGGGTTGCGTTCGGCGATCCGGTCGTTGCCAGAACGCGAGCGGCTCGTGCTCGGCCTCTATTACGACGAGGGGTTGACGCTCGCTGAGATCGGTGGCGTGATCGGGCTCACTGAGTCCCGGGTCTCGCAGTTGCACACCCGTTCGGTGTTGTCGCTGCGTTCGCGGATGCGGTCCGCTGGTCTCGACTGAGTCGCCCTCGGGCGGAGCGGGGTGGTGTGGTGTCGGTTCGGCTTCGCGTGCCGGTGATCAGGTTGTCGGCCGCCGCCGTCGTGGTGACGGCGCTGTTCGCGCTGGTCCTGTCGTCTTCGGCGGTCGCGTCCCGTGGATGTTGGACTCTGCCGGTGTCGGGGGTGGTGGTCGACGGGTTCCGTGCGCCGGCGTGTCGGTGGTGTGCCGGCAATCGCGGTTTGGAGTTCTCCACGCCGGTCGGCTCGCCGGTGCGGGCGGCGGTGGCCGGGTCGGTGTCGTTCGCTGGGTCGGTCGCGGGCCGGGACCATGTGGTGGTGGCCTTCGCTCAGTCGGGGTTCTCCGAGCGATGGCGGGTGACCTACGCGGGGGCGCGGTCGGATCTCGCGATCGGTGATCGGGTGGAGGCCGGGGAGGTGGTGGCGGTGACGACGGGCCGCTTCCATCTCGGCCTGCGGGTGGGTGAGCGCTATGTCGATCCGACGAGGATGTTGTTGACCGGTCATCTTCGGGCGAGCCTCATCGCGCCTGGCGCGCGGGCGCCGAAGGTGTCGTTCTGCCCGGGGACGGCGGGAGTGTTCCCTGGGGCACGTCGGTAGCATCGTGTGCGGCCCATCGTCCGGTGGGTCATCGGATCAGAGCAGAACCCCGGTCCATCTGCGGTCGCCACGGCGCCCGGATCGGCGGACAACCGCAGAACAGGAGCTTTTCATGGCTGTCATCTCCATGCGCCAGATGATCGAGGCGGGCGCCCACTTCGGGCACCAGACCCGGCGTTGGAACCCGAAGATGAAGCGTTTCATCTTCGGTGAGCGCAACGGCATCTACATCATCGATCTCGATCAGACGCTGAGCCGCGTCGAGACCGCCTACAACTTCGTGCGCGAGATGGCTGCCGATGGCGGCACCATCCTCTTCGTCGGCACGAAGAAGCAGGCTCAGGATCCGGTCCGCGAGGCCGCTGATCGCTGCAACATGCCCTATGTGAACGAGCGTTGGCTCGGCGGCATGCTCACCAACTTCGGCACGATCTCCAAGCGCGTCGGCAAGATGCTCGAGCTCGAGCGCCAGAAGGAGATCGGCGAGTTCGAGGTCATGATCAAGAAGGAGGCGTTGCTCCTCGATCGTGAGCTCACCAAGTTGCAGCGCAACCTCGGTGGTCTCCGTTCGATGACGAAGGCCCCGGATGCGATCTTCGTGCTCGACACCAAGAAGGAGCACATCGCGGTGACCGAGGCGAACAAGCTCGGCATCCCGGTGGTGGCCGTGGTCGACACCAATGTCGATCCGGATGCGATCCAGTACCCGATCCCGGGCAACGACGACGCGATCCGCGCCAACTCGCTGTTCACCAACGTGATCGCCGAGGCGGTGCTCGAGGGCGCTTATGTCGCCTCGCGTCGCCCGTCGGCGGCCCCGGTCATCCCGGCCCCGCCCGAGCGCACCCCCGAGGAGGAGGAGGCCTTCGCCAAGGCGCAGGCCGAGGCCCGTGCGGCCGCCGCGAAGGCGCAGGCCGAGCGCGAGGCCCGTCTGGCGGCCAAGGCTGAGGCTCCGGCCGAGCTCGCCGCTGAAGCCGTCGCCGAGGAGCCCGCTGCCGAGGAACCTGCTGCCGAGGAGCCCGCGGCCGAAGCCGTCGCCGAGGAGCCTGCTGGCGATGCCGGGGCCGATGAGGCCGCTGCCGAGACGTCCGAAGAGAGCTGAGAGAGGTAGTCGAGATGTCGTTCACCGCACAGGATGTGAAGTCGCTCCGCGAGTCGACGGGCGCGGGCATGATGGACTGCAAGAAGGCCCTCGAGGACACCGGTGGTGATCTCGAGGCGGCCAAGCAGTTCCTCCGCGAGAAGGGTCTCGCCGCGAGCGCGAAGCGCGATGACCGCGAGAACAACCAGGGTGTCGTCGCGATCTCGGTGTCCGGTGGCACCGGAGCGATCGTCCAGTTGAAGTCCGAGACCGACTTCGTCGCCGGCAGCGACCAGTTCAAGGCTGAGGCCGATGCGCTGGTGGCCGCGGTGATCGCCGACGGTCCCGATGCGGTGGCCTCGCGCAACGAGCAGCTCGAGGAGTTGAAGATCACGCTCAAGGAGAAGATCGAGCTCGGCGATGTGGTGCGGATCGATGCCGCGGATGGCAACGTCCTCGGCCACTACGAGCACGTCCAGGGAGGGCGCGGAGTCAACGCCGTGCTCGTCGAGATGTCCGGCGCCGACGACGCGATGGCCCATGATGTGGCGGTGCACATCGCCTTCGCCCGGCCGCGCTACCTGCGTCGCGAGGATGTCCCGGCCGAGGTGGTCGAGGCGGAGCGCGCCACGCTCGAGACGATCACCCGCAACGAGGGCAAGC
>JAYQAE010000053.1:0-11301 GCA_038136655.1 Ilumatobacteraceae bacterium | reverse complement strand
CCGACACCGGCCGCGAGGATGATGGCCGAGATGTCCATGTGGTTCCGGGGAGAGGACTCGAACCCCTACACGCGGCACCAAAAACCGCTGTCCTGCCAATTAGACGACCCCGGATGGTCGGCGGGATGAGGGCCACCCCGACGGCTACACGGTATCCGCCGACACGCATTCGCCCGACCCGGTTCGGAACGCCGTCGCAGCCGGTAGCGTGCCCGCCCTATGGGTTCGCTCGTGAAGAAGCGCAGGAAGCGCATGCGGAAGAAGAAGCACAAGAAGATGCTGAGGCGTACGCGCCACCAGCGCCGCAAATAGCACCTCGCGTCGAAGTGGCGTCACGCTCCGAGCGTCGACGTCTGCACCACACGAGCGCCCTCGTCGGTCAGACCGGCGAGGGCGTCGCCATGTCGGCCCTCGACGAACCAGGTGGCCCCACTGCCGGCGAGCACGGGAGCGGCCCCACAGCGCTCGCGAATCGCGTCCCTCCACCCGGCGAGCTCTGGCGTGACCGCGATCGCCGCGGTCTCGAGATCGTTGCGCCCGTCACCGGTCGGGCCGCCCAGCGCGTCCCAGGCCGCGTAGACGGCCGGTGTCGACGACGACAGGGGAGGAATCACGAGCGTGATATCGAGGCGCTGCGTCGGCAAGGGCTCGACGATCTCACCGATGCCGGTCACCCGGGCTCGGCCCCCGACGAGGCAGAACGGGATGTCGGCGCCGAGCCGCGATGCCCCGATCGGGTCATCGAACCCGGCCCAACGCAGCACCGCGGCGGCGTCTGCTGAACCGCCGCCAAGGCCGCCGCCGTGTGGGATCGCTTTACGCAACCGAATGCTCGCGGTTCGGCCGGCGAGAGCGAGGGCGCGCAGGCAGAGATTCGACTCGTCGGTCGGCACACCATCGGCGAAGGGTCCCGACACCTCGATCGATGACTTCTCGGCGGGCTCGATCTCGAGCTCATCGGCGAGATCGAGGGAGACCATCTCCGCGTCGATCAGGTGGAAACCGTCGGCTCGACGGCCGCTCACCCTGAGCGACAGGGTCAACTTGGCGTTTGCGAGTAGACGAGTCATCGCGAGGCCACCACCGCATCGGTGAGCTCGTACCACTGCTCAAGTCCGAGCGTCTCCGGCCGCGCCGTCGGATCGATACCGGACGCCTCGATCAGCGAAGCCGAGGCGATGCCGGCAAGCGATCGGCGCAGCATCTTGCGGCGCTGACCAAAGCCGGTGCGAAGGAGCTCGTCGAGCACACCTTCGTCGACGTGTCGAACCTCAGCGTGACGTTCGATCGCGACCAACGCGGAGTCGACGTTCGGCCGAGGCAGAAAGACCGTGGGTGGGACCTGGCCGACGATGCGCGCCCGGGCGCGATGGGCGATACGCACCGACACCGCCCCGTATTGACCCGAGCCCGGCCCGGCCGCGAAACGCTCCGCCGCCTCGAGCTGAACCATGACGAGCATCCGGGAGATTCGCGGCACTCGGGTGAGGAGCTCAACGATCAGCGGGGTGGCGATGTTGTAGGGAAGGTTGGCGACCAAGGTCCAGGAGTCGGCCCCGTCGAGCACCGATTCCCAGTCGAGGTTCATCGCATCGCCCTCGACGACTCGGATCACCTCGACACCGTCGGTGAGCCGTCGGAGCACCGTGGCGATGCCCCGATCCACCTCGACCGCGGTCACCGAGGCACCGGTCTCGGCGAGGGCGAGGGTGAGCGAGCCGAGCCCCGCGCCCACCTCGACCACATGGTCGCCTGCGCCGACCGCGGCGAGCTCGGCGATTCGACGGACCGTGTTGGGGTCGACCACGAAGTTCTGCCCGAGGTCGCGACGGGGAGCCAAACCGCTCTCCTCGAGGAGCGCCGCCAGAGCGGGACGCGAATGGGTCACCAGCGGTACTCCACCCGGATCGGCGCGTCGGTCGGGTCGGCGATCCGGCTGAAGGCGATCGGATGGAGCTCGACCTCCTGGAAGCCGGCGCGGTCGACCAGCGTCACGATGCATGACACCGAGCGCTTGTTCTCGATGTTGGTGATCGTCACGTAGCGGCCGATCTCGGCCCCTCGAGCGAAGCAGAGATCCTCCTCGGGTGACTCATACGTGAACGAGGCGAGCCCGGTGTAGGTGCCGTCATCGGAGGGGATCGCGATGAACGCTCCCTCGGGAGGCGCGATCGTCACCCGCCGCTCGAGGTGGGCCGGAATGGGCACACCGAGCGGATCGTCGGACTCGGTCGCGTCGGCGGCCTCGGCCGTCTCGTCCACCGGGATCGCGGTCACCACCGTCGACATGTCATCCGGTCGGTCGTCGCCGTCGAGCAGCACCGCCGCCGGGACCGCGATCACCGTGAGCGCGAGGGCGAAGGCGAATCGCCGACGCTGACGAACGACGGGGTCGACGCTCACGAGGGCCATCGGGACTCCACATCGTCGATGGCGAAGAACCGGCGAGTATTGGCGTGGGTCGCGGTCGCGACTTCGGCGCGGGCGACGTCCCGGAGGTCGGCGATCGCGGTGCCGACGGTGGCCACGAGTGCCGGATGGTTGGCGCGCCCCCGGTGGGGAACCGGGGCGAGATAGGGACTGTCGGTCTCGATGAGCATCGACTCGAGCGGGCATCTGACAGCGGCCTCGCGGAGATCGGTGGCGCTGGGGAAGGTGACGATGCCCGAGAAACTCACCATCGCGTCCCGCTCGACGCAGGCACCGAGCTCGTCGACCCCGCCGGTGAAACAGTGGAACACCGTTCGCTCGGGGATGCCCTCGGCGTCAAGGATCTCGAAGGTCTCCTCCCAGGCCTCGCGGGTGTGGATCACCAACGGCAGTGAGCGCTCGTTGGCCCACTCGATCTGGGTGCGGAACGCCTCGGCCTGGAGAGCGCGAGGGGAGTGGTCGTAGTGGTAGTCGAGCCCGGCCTCACCGACGGCGACCACGCCGGGCGAGTCGAGGAGATCCACGACGGAGTCGGTTCCGTGCGATGCCTCGTGCGGGTGCAAGCCGACCGTCGCCCAAACGTCGCGGTGCGCCGCGGCCACCTCGAGCGCGGAGCGGGTGGTGGCGCGATCGCATCCGACCACGATGAACGTGTCGACACCACCGGCTCGGGCCAGGTCGAGCGCGACGGTCGAGCCATGGGGGATCCGCTCGTCGTAGACGTGGCAGTGCGAGTCAGCCCACCGGAAGCCATCCGACGCGACCTCGTCCACCTCGATCGACACTCGGATCAGCTCCGGATGCGCGGGAAGAGCGGGTCACCCTTCGTCACGGTCAGGCCGCCGGGGTAGCCGCCCCAGCGGGCGTCGTCGGGCAATCGCCGATCCGCCACCGATCCGTTGAGACCGAGGCGCGACCAGATCGCGTCGGCAGTCGACGGGACGGCCGGCCAGGCGAGCAGGGTCACGATCCGCAACGCCTCCAGGGCGTCGCCCATCACCGCGTCGAGGTCGGCGCCCGGGGTCATCTTCCAGGGCTCGTTGGCCTCGAGGAAGGCGTTCGTCGCCCGGATCAGAGACCACGTCGCCTCGAGGGCGCGCGACGGGGCCACCGCGTCCCACGCGGCCGAGGTGTCGGCGACCGCGGCCTCGGCGGCCGCCGCCAGGGGGGAGTCCTCACGCGGCGCGGGTCCGACACCTCCGCAGGACTTGCCGACCACGGTCGCGACCCGCGAGGCGAGGTTGCCGAGGTTGTTCGCGAGGTCGGCGTTGTAACGAGCTACGAGACCGTCGTAGGAGAAGTCGCCGTCGGATCCGTAGGAGGTCTCCGCGAGCACGTAGTACCGGAACCCATCGACACCGACGGTGTCGATGAGATCGAGGGGATTCACGACGTTGCCGGTGCTCTTGGCCATCTTCTCGCCGTCGACGAGCAGCCAACCTCCGACCGCCCAACCCTTCGGCAACTCGACCCCGGCGCTCATGAGCATGGCGGGCCAGTAGACGCAGTGATGACGGATGATGTCTTTGCCGATCAGGTGGTAGTCGACGGGCCAGCGCTCGGTGTAGTCGACGGTGGGATCGCCGAAGCCGGTGGCCGACAGGTAGTTGGTGAGCGCGTCGAACCACACATAGGTGACGTGGCGGTCATCCCAGGGGAGACGGATTCCCCAGTCGAGGCTGGTGCGGCTCACCGAGAAGTCGCGGAGGCCGCCGCGGATGAGGCCGAGTGCCTCGTTGCCCCGGAACTCCGGCACGATTGCGCCGGGGTGAGCCGCGTACCAGTCGAGGAGACGGTCTTGGAAGCGGCTGAGACGGAAGAAGTAGTTCTCCTCCTCGAAATGGTCCACCGGGCGTTTATGGATCGGGCAGAGGTCGCCGTCGAGGAGCTCCTCGTCGGTGTAGTACTCCTCGCAGGCAACGCAGTACTTGCCGGAGTACGTGTCGAGCTCGATGTCGCCAGCGTCGTAGCAGCGCTGGAGCAACTCGGTGACCGCGGCGTGGTGACGGGGCTCCGTGGTGCGGATGAAGTCGTCGTTGGCGATGTCCAGTCGACCCCACGCCTCAGCGAACTTGGGAGCGATCGAGTCGCAGAACTCCTTGGGGGAGAGACCGGCCGCGTCAGCTGCCTGGCGGATCTTGAGGCCGTGCTCGTCGGTTCCCGTGAGGTAGAGCACATCGTCACCGAGGAGGCGATGCCAGCGGGTGAGCGCGTCACCGACGATCGTCGTGTAGGCATGCCCGAGGTGGGGTTCGGCGTTCACGTAATAGATCGGTGTGGTCACGTAGAAGCGGCTCACCTCCCCGACGCTACCCAGCCGCCGGATAGCGTCCTCGTCGTGCCCGGGGAGTTCGCCGATGCGACCGCGGTCGTCCCTCGAGGAGACATCGACCCCTCCGGTGCGACGGTCTTCGACTGCGAGGTGATCGACGGTTGGGACATCGCTGGCAACGCGAACGGCGGATATCTGCTCGCGATCGCCGCGCGCGCGATGGAGCAGGTGGTCGGTCGACCCCCACTCACCGTGACCGCCCACTATCTCTCGCCCGGCCTCCCCGGCCCCCACACGGTCACCGTCGAGGTCGTCAAGGTCGGCCGGATGATCGCGACCGCCACGGCGACCATGGTGTCGGAGACCTCGGGTCGTGAGGTGGTGAGGCTGCTCGGCGCCTTCGGCCACGGCGATCCCTCCGCACCTGCGATCATCGCCGGCGCGCCGCCGCAGCTTCCCGACTTCGCTGATTGCGTGGTCGATCGCCCCGGGCCCGATCAGCCGATGCCGACCATCTTCGCCCGGTTCTCGATGCGACTCGACCCCGCGTGCACCGGGTTCCGGGAGGGCCGCCCAACTGGCACCGCAGAGATGCAGGGATGGTTCGAGTTCGCCGACGGCTCCGAGATCGACCGGATCGCGCTCCTGCTCGTTGTCGACGCCTTCCCTCCCCCCGTCTTCAACTCTGAACTGCCGGTGCTCTGGGTGCCGACGGTGGGGCTCACCGCGCACATCCGCGGTGTGCCCGCCCCGGGCCCGCTCGCGTGCGTGTTCCGCTCCCGGTTCATCGCCGACGGGATGTTCGAGGAGGACGGCGAGGTGTGGGACTCCGCCGGTCGGCTCGTCGCTCAGTCGCGTCAGCTCGCGCTCACGCCGCTCGGCTGAGCTGGCTGATCACCGGCACGACTCGGCGGGCGCGCCGAGCTCCCACCGACAGCCCGACCGCGAACGCGCCGGCGGCCACCGATGAGGTCGCGAGAGCCGCGAGGGTTCGGCGGATCACCGTTCGCGAGCGCTGACGGAAGTGCACGATTGGCCAGCCGCTTCGGCGGGCGTGACGTTCCAGGCGCCCGTCGGGGTTGACGACCACCGGGTGTCCGACCGCCGACAGCATCGGGAGATCGCTCGAGGAGTCGCTGTAGGCGTAGCACTGGGCGAGGTCGAGGTTGTCCCAACGGGCCAACTGCTCGATCGCCTCGACCTTTCCCTGCCCGTAACAGAACGGGCCCTCCAACTCGCCGGTGTACACACCGTCGAGCACCTCGCCGCGGGTGCCGATCGCCCCGGTCATGCCGAGGGAGAGCGCGAGTGGCTCGACGATCTCCTGCGGGGCTGCCGAGACGATGAATGTGGAGCGGTTCGCGTGCCGGTGGATGTCGAGCAGCCGTCGGGCCTCCGGTCTGATTCGACCGAGGAGCGTTGGGATGACTCGCTCGTTGAGCGACTGGAGGTCGTCGCGGCGTTGACCGCGGATGAAGCCGAGGATTCGGTCTCGGGCTTCGGCCGCGACGTCGTTTCCATGGTCGCCGCGCAACTTGAACAAGGTGGCGCCGATCGCGTCGCGCAGCAGTTCACGGGTCGGCATGAGTCGGGCGGCTTGGGCGGCGCGCGCGAGCGTGAAGGCCGACGAGCCGCTGATCAGCGTTCGGTCGAGATCGAAGAACGCGGCGCTCGGACCGCTGGACGCTACGTGGACGTACTCGCTCACCGGGTGCCCCCGTCGTCGGTCCCAGAGTCTTTCGCCATCGCGATAACGAGATCGTAGGCGGTGCGCCTCGGAACACCGAGTCGCCGGGCGACCGCGGTCGCGGCGTCGCGTCGGGTCGCGCCGGCTGCGAGCTCGCTCTCGAGGAGATCGCGGACCATCGACTCGTCGACGGGTGTGTCATCGGCCGGACGTCCCTCGAGGATGATCACGTACTCACCGCGGGGCGCTCCGATGTCGATCGAGCCGAGGGTCCCGCGCACGGTCTCCTCGTGCATCTTCGTCAGCTCTCGAGACACCGAGACCCGGCGCTCGCCCCCGCACACCTCGCAGAGGTCGTCGAGGGTTCGTTCCAGGCGGTGCGGAGCCTCGTAGAGCACGACCGTCACCGCGCTGGCCGCGACCTCGGCGAGTCGCTCCTCGCGATCACGGCCCGATCGCGGGAGAAATCCCTCGAAGGCGAATCGCGAGGTGTCGAGACCGCTGACCACTAACGCGGCGAGCAGGGCGCTCGCCCCTGGGACCGCCTCGACGCGGTGTCCGGAGCCGGCGACGGCGGCTGCCAGGCGACCGCCCGGATCGGAGAGCGCCGGCGTGCCGGCATCGCTGATCAACGCCACCGAGTGCCCGCTCGCGAGTAGGTCGACGACCTCCTCGACGAGGTCTCGCTCGGTGTGCTCATTGCACACGGCGAGCCGCCGGGACTCGATGCCGAGGTGCTGGAGCAGGCGTCCGCTGTGACGGGTGTCCTCACAGCAGATCAGGTCGGCTCGGCCGAGCACCTCGACGGCGCGCGCCGATACATCCGACAGGTTGCCGATCGGGGTCGAGACGAGGTGGAGCGTTCCGCTCACCGGTCGTCGTTCCTGATCGCCACCTCATCGCCCACTCTGAGGCCCCAGCGAGCGAAGGCGCCCGCCTGCGCCTCGATGACCGTTCGCGCGGCTGGGACGGGAACGCCGAGGCGGTGTCGCTGCATCCGAGCGGTCTTTATCACCACGCCGTCGCGATCGAGATAGGCGACGTCGATCGCGAACCGCATACCGACGGTGTGCACCCACCGGCAGGGACGCAACACGAGCGCTCCATCGAAGTCATCGCGTCCGAGGAGGCCGCGGCGACGATCGACGCGCGACTCGGCGAGTTCCGCCGAGGCCATCACGCGGGCATCGTTCACCAGCCAGGCCACGCCCAGAGTGTGTCATCTGCGCACGGCGCTCTGACGGTCTCCAGGTGCCGAACGGTCAGACGTTGAAGCGGAACTCCATCACGTCGCCATCGCGGGCGACGTAGTCCTTGCCCTCCACCCTGAGGCGACCCACGTCCTTCGCGGCGTTCCACGAGCCGAGCTCCAACAACTCGTCCCAGGCGATGACCTCAGCGCGGATGAACCCGCGTTGGAAATCCGAGTGGATGCGTCCCGCGCACACCGGTGCCGTCGAGCCCTCGTAGAAGGTCCAGGCACGGCTCTCCTTCTCGCCGGTGGTGAAGTAGGTGCGCAGGCCGAGCAAGTGATAGCTCGACCGCACCATCCGGAAGAGCGCGCCCTCCCCGAGACCGAAGCCCTCGAGCATCTCGGCTCGCTCGGCGGGATCGGAGATCGCGGCGGCTTCAGCCTCCAACTGGACGCACATGCCGATCACCTCGACGTTGTCGCCGGCGTCATTGAACTCCGCCGCCACGCGAGCCTCGGCTTCGGCGATGCCGTCGAGTTCGTTCTCGCCGACATTCACCACGGCGAGAACACGCCGATTGGTCAGCAGAAAGTGGGGAGCGAGGGTTTCCCGGTGCGCGGGGCTGAGTCCCGCTCGGTAGAGAGGTCGACCATCGCTCAGTGCCGCCTCCGCCGCGCGGAGGGCGTCGAGCTCGTCGCCGAGGCTCTTGTCGAGTTTCGACTGACGCTCAACGGCAGCGAGCCTTTTCTCAACGGTCTCAAGGTCGGCGAGGGCGAGCTCGAGCTCAACCACACGGAGATGCTCGAGCGGGTCGGACGGCCCGGGCACGTCGTCGTCGGCGAAGGCCCGAAGCACGAAGACGATCGCGTCGACCTCCCGGATATTGGCGAGGAATTTGTTGCCGAGTCCCTCACCCTTGGAGGCGCCCTCCACGAGCCCACCGATGTCAACCACCTCGACCGCGGCGTGGATGGTGTTCTTCGACGATGACATCGCCGCGAGTCGCTCGAGACGCTCATCGGGCACCTTCGCGACGCCAATGTTCGGGTCCTTGGTGGCAAAGGCGTAGGGGGCCGCGAGGGCGCCGCCACCGGTCAACGCGTTGTAGAGCGAGCTCTTCCCAGCATTAGGAAGACCGACGAGTCCGAAGCGCTCCATGGGCGGGAGACGCTACCGCCGGCCGGGGTCGGGCGGGGGGTGTGCCCGACCTCCGGTCGGCGAGACGCGATGTCGAGGGGGGCACCGACATCGCGTCCGGCGTCAAGGGGCTGGGGGAGCCCCGACGCCGCGACGGGTCAACTGGAGGAGTTGTCGCCGTCGGCGAGCTGAGCGCGAACCTCATCCATGTCGAGTTCGCGCACCTGGCGGATGAGGTCTTCGAGCGCGCCTTTCGGCAGGGCGCCGGGCTGCGCGAACAGTTGGATGCCGTCGCGGAAGATCATCACCGTCGGGATCGACATGATGCCGAGGGACCCGGCGAGCTGCTGCTCAGCCTCGGTGTTGACCTTGGCGAACGTGACGTCCGGGTTCTCGGCCGCGGCCTCCTCGAAGATCGGGCCGAACATCTTGCAGGGACCGCACCACTCGGCCCAGAAGTCGACGAGGGTGATCCCGTCGGCGGTGACCGTGCTCTCGAAGTTGTCGAGTGTGAGTTCGGTGGTGCTCATGGCGATGTCCTGACGTTGTCTTCGTTCGATCTGGCCGGCTGGGGGGTGAGCCGGCGAAGTGGACAACGCCGAGCACGTCCGGACTATTCCGAGGGGCCGTCTATCAGCGTTCCCGCTCTCCGCCGACCCGGTTGCGACCAACGGACGCCCCCGTAGACTCCGCGGCTATGTCGAAGAAGACCAAGAAGCGCAAGGCGCGCCTGCGTCGCTCGAAGGCGAACCACGGCAAGCGCCCGAACATGGGCCGCGGCTGACGCCGCCCCTCGGTCTCCTGCTCGACGTGTCACGGCCGTGACCGCACGGCTGAGTCATCTCTCCCTTCCGGGCTCTTCGGATGCCTGGGACTCGCTGGTCCCCGATTGGTTGCGCTCGTCCGACGGGCGACTGGGTCTCCGCGGACCGGACCTCGTGTGGCCCGAACCGCCAGTCGAACACCTCGAGTGGGTGTTCGATGCCGAGTCAGGTCCGTCGGTCTGCGACGGCATTCCGGTTGGGTATTCGCCCGCCGGAGAAGTTGCAGGTCATTCGCTCGGCGGACTCGGGTATGTCGATCACATTGTGATCACCACCGACTCGATCGAGCGCACCTCAGCCGCCATCGAGGCGCTCACGGGCGAGGGATTGAGGAGAATCCGAGAGACGGCCGACGTCCGTCAGGGATTCCACCGTCTCGGACCTGGGGGCACGATTCTCGAGTTGGTGGAGCGCGCCGGCGTCGCCACCGCGCTGTGGGGGTTCGTGCTGACAGTGCCTGACCTCGATGAGGTAGTCGCTGCCGGAGGTGACCTGGTCTCTCCCGCGCGCGACGCTGTCCAACCCGGTCGGCGGATCGCTGCCGTCGACCGGCGCGCGGGACTCGGGACCGCGGTCGCGTTCATGACTCCAGAGCCCGCCGTTTGACGGTGATCAGCCGGCCGGGAACGCCGTCGATAGCGTTTCGAGGCATGGAACGGCGTCTCCTGCTGCTCCTCGCCGGGCTCGTGTTGGTTTCCTGCTCTTCGGGCGACGGGGTTGAGCCCGTCGCCGAAGCCGCGGTTGGTCCGGCGACGAGCGCGATCGAGTCGGCCGATGAGCTGACGGCCGCCACGTCGACCACGCCTGCCACCACACCATCCACCACCTCGACTACGAGCACCGTGCCCGAGCCCGTCGTCGAGCCCGGCGACTGCTCGATCTCGTCGACGCTCGTGAACGGCGCCGTGTCTGAGGAGGTGCTCTGCATCGAGCGGCACCTCTGGGCTGCCGGCTACTTCTCAGGTGAGCCCGACGATGTGTTCAACACCGAGACGGCCCAGGCGGTGCTCGACTACCAGGCCAACAACAACCTGATCGTCGACGGGATCGCCGGACAGCAGACCTCGGAGAACCTCGGTCTCTGGGTGACGCCGCCACCACCCGAGCCTGATCCCGAGACCTGCGCCGACATCGACAACGGCTCGGTCATCGACCGAGAGTTCCAGCGGTCATGGCTGTGCTCCGAGGGCGAGATCACTCACGTGTTCCCGATCACGACCGCGTGGAACCAACCCGATCCAGCTGATTACCGAGTCCTCGAGAAAGACATGGAGGCCTCGTCGATCGAGACTGGCTCGTACACCGAGATGACCCACTTCGTGGTGTTCACCCGAGGCAAGTTCCAAGGAGCCCGAGTCGGCTACCACTCGGTGCCCACCCACCCCAATGGTGAGTTCATCCAGACACTGGAAAGTGTCGGTACCGAGGAACTGCACGGTCAGTCCTCGGGGTGCATCCGAGCTCGGCCCGACGACGCGGTGCTGGTGTGGGATCACCTCGAGGTGGGGGACACGGTGCGGGTGATCTCGTGAGCCGGCCTCAGACGCGGACTCAGTCGTAGCGGTCGGCGAGCTCGGCGAGATACGCGCTGCCGTCCTCGCAGTCGTCGCGCAGCGGACACCATCGGCACGAGGCCTGCGGTCGCCGCTCCGGTGATCGGCCCTCGAGCAGTTCGACCGCCCGTCCGAGGCCGTCGAGGGTGCGGTGCATGGCCGATCGGAGCATCTCGATCGTGACGTCCTCCGGAACGGCACGACC
>JAYQAE010000052.1:7025-11393 GCA_038136655.1 Ilumatobacteraceae bacterium | reverse complement strand
CTGGACCAGGAACACCAACACCTGATGTTCAGATGGAGGTACGAAGTTCATGATCGAAGAACGTGACACTAGTTGAGGTCACCGTCGTGATCAGCCGATACACCACCGCCGGCACGACCCCATGGCGTTCACTCGTTTCCACCGATCGCGCGTCGGCAACTAGCGTCAGGTGTTCCTCTCCCAGGAGCGCCGTGAACCCCCAAGAGACCCGTCAGCACCTCCGAGAACTCGCATCGAACCTGCAGTGGACCTGGAATCACAGGGATCGCGCTTTGCTCGACCGGCTCGCTCCCTCGGCCGCAGGCGAGCATCCCCTCACGGTCGTCGAGCGCCTGAGCGATGACGATCTCGCCGCCCTCGCTGACGACGAGGTGCTGCTGGCCGACCTCACCGAGGCGGTCACGGCGTTACGTTCGCGGGTCTCCGGCCCGCCGACACCTGACGTGGCGTACTTCTCCCCCGAGTTCGGCATCTCCGAGACCCTGCCGCAGTACTCGGGGGGTCTCGGCATCCTCGCCGGCGATCATCTGAAGGCGGCGAGCGATCTCGGGCTCCGACTCGCGGGGATCGGGCTCTTCTATCGACACGGCTTCTTCCGCCAGGAGATCGTCGACGGCTCCCAGGGGGAGCGTGTCGAGACGCACCACGCGGAGCGTCTCGGTGCGGTCGACACCGGTCTCATGGTCGAGGTGCCGATGCCCGACCGCACGGTCGTCGCGCGCGTGTGGCGCTTCGAGGTTGGCCGGGTGTCGCTCCTCGCTCTCGATTGCGATGTCGAGGCCAATGCCGAGGCCGATCGCGCGATCACCGATCGGCTCTACAGCGGCGATCGGCGGCATCGACTCGAGCAAGAACTCGTGCTCGGCGTCGGCGGCGCACGAGCGGTCGCGGCGCTCGGCTGGATGCCCGGGGTCAACCACCTCAACGAGGGACATGCCGGCTTCCTGCTCCTCGAGCTCATCGACCGCGAGATCGCAGCTGGGGCGACAACGATCGCCGAGGCGCTCGATCGTGTGCGCTCCCGGGTGTTGTTCACCACGCACACCCCGGTGCCCGCCGGAATCGACCGGTTTGATCGCGATCTGATCGCGCCGTACCTGCAGCTCTGGGCTGACCGCTGGGGGGTCGACATAGATGACGTGCTCGCCCTCGGCCGTGACCCCGATGCTGGGCTCGTCGTGTTCAACATGGCGGCCCTCTGCCTCGCTGCGGCGTCGCGAGCCAACGGCGTCTCCCGGTTGCACGGAGAGGTGAGCCGCGAGCTCTTCGCCTCGGTGCCCGGTGGCTCAGCGATCTCTTCGATCACCAACGGGGTGCACGCCCGCACCTGGGTGAGTGCGCGGCTCCAGGATCTCTTCGATGAGGCGCTCGGGCCGCGATGGGATGACGGCGACGCCGCCGCCTGGGCGCGGGTCGGCGATCTCGACGCGGACGAGGTGCGGGCTCAGCGCCGTGACACCCAGTGCGATTTGATCGATCTGGTGGGCTCGCGCTGTGGCACCGAGATCGATCCCGACTCGCTCATCATCGGTTTCGCGAGGCGCTTCGCCACCTACAAGCGCGCCGATCTGCTGCTGCGTCACCCCGAGCGACTCGCCGCGATCCTCGCTGACACCGACCGTCCGGTGCACTTCGTGTTCGCCGGCAAGGCGCATCCCGCTGACGTGCCCGGCAAAGCGCTGCTGGCGGCGATCGTCGCCCACGGATCGACACCGGAGGCCAACGGCCGCTTCACCTTCCTCCCTGACTACGACATGGCGGTAGCGCGCGCGATGTATCACGGCTGCGATGTGTGGCTGAATACGCCGGTGCGACCTCATGAGGCGTCGGGCACCAGCGGGGAGAAGGCCGCGCTCAACGGCGCGTTGAACTGCTCGATCCTCGATGGCTGGTGGGCGGAGATGTCCGATGGCCGCAACGGCTTCGACATCGCCCTCCACGACCCCGAGATCGGGTTCGCCGATCTCGACGATGCCGAGCGAGACCTGGCGGAGTCGGCAAACGCCCTCGACCGGATCATCGAGATGGCGGCCGAGTTCCACGCCGACGGTGTCGGCAACGTGTCGGCGGCCTGGGTGGAGCGGATGCTCCACGCCTGGAGCTCGCTCGGGCCTCGAGTTACCGCCGGCCGCATGGTCGGTGACTACGAGCGTCTCCTCTATCGACCGATGCTCGACGCCCGCTGAGGGCGGATCGATGAGCCGACCGGTCGGCGCCTGTGACAGGGTGTCGCCATGGCGGATCCCGGCGGCCTCGACGAGGTTCATCGCCGCTACGAACAGGAGCGCCTGAAGCGCCTTCGGTCGGATGGCAACAACCAGTACATCGCCGCCGAAGGCGTGTTCTCGCACTATGTCGACGACCCGTACACGCCGAGGGTTGACCGCGACCCGATCATCGAATCACCGGCCGACGCGGTCGATGTCGCGTTCATCGGCGGAGGCTTCGCCGGTCTGCTCACCGGAGCGGCGCTGCGCCAGGCCGGCGTCGATCGGGTGCGCCTGATCGATAAGGGCGGCGACGTCGGGGGCACCTGGTATTGGAACCGTTATCCGGGGGCGATGTGCGACACGGCGTCGCTGATCTATCTGCCGCTCTTGGAGGAGACGGGCTACTTGCCGAGCGAGAAGTACACCGGTGGCGCCGACATCTTGGAGCACTGCCGCCGAATCGCGCGACACTTCGACCTGTATCGCGACGCGGTGTTCTCTACTGAGGTGACCGGGCTCGACTGGGACGACACCGACCGCCAGTGGGTGATCTCGACCGATCGCGGTGATCGTCTTCGGGCCCGTCACGTCTGCGTCGGCACCGGGCCGCTCCACAAGGCGAAACTGCCGGGCATCCCCGGGATCGGCGACTTCGCCGGACACAGCTTCCACACGAGCCGCTGGGATTACTCCTACACCGGGGGTGACCCCCAAGGTGCCCCGCTCACCGGGCTCGCAAATCGCCGGGTCGGCATCATCGGCACGGGTGCGACGGCGGTGCACTGCGTCCCGCATCTTGCCCGCTCTGCCGGAGAACTGTTCGTGTTCCAGCGGACGCCGTCATCGATCGACGTGCGCGCCAACCGCACCCTCGACTACGACGAGTTAGCTCCGAAGATGGGTCCGGGTTGGCAGCGACGCTGGCTCGAGAACTTCACGATCCTTCAGACCGGTGGCATTACCGACGAGGACCTCGTGATGGATGGCTGGACCGATATCAGCCAGCGGATCCGCGATCGGGTGCTCGCCAACCCCGAGCGGGGTTTCGGGCCCGAGGCGATGCTCGCCGCCTACTACGAGAGCGACGACGAGAAGATGGCCGACATTCGGTCGCGGGTCGACTCGATCGTCGACGACCCAGCGACCGCCGACGCGCTGAAACCCTGGTATCGCCAACTGTGCAAGCGGCCGTGCTTCCACGACGAGTATCTGGACAGTTTCAACCGCCCCAACGTGCACCTGATCGACACGGACGGTCGAGGCGTGGAGCGCATCACCGAGCGCGGCGTAATGGTTGGCGGTGTGGAGTTCGAACTCGACTGCATCATCTACGCCTCGGGGTTCGAGGTGGGCACCGACTTCGAGAAACGTTGGGGCTTCGACCCGGCCGGTCGGAGCGGTCAGCTGCTGAGCGACGCGTGGGCCGAGGGCATGTCGACGCTCCATGGCATGCACGTCAACGGGTTCCCGAACCTGTTCGTGATCGGGCCGTCGCAGGCCGCGAACCTGATCTCGAACATCCCGCACAATTTGGTGGAGGCGGGGCGCACCGTCGCCGCGGTGATCGCCGAAGCCGAACGCCGCGCGGCTAGGACGGTGGAGGTGTCCGAGGAGGCTGAGCGAGCCTGGGTCGAGTTGTTGGAGTCGGGCGGGCGCACCTTTGGTGGTGATCCGAGTTGCACCCCGGGCTACTACAACAACGAGGGTCAACCGATCGAGGGCGCGACCCGCCGGGGCATGCTCGGCTATCCCGCGGGGCCAGTGGAGTACTTCCGCTACATCGAAGCCTGGCGCGACTCGGGGGAGTTCGCCGGGCTCGTCTTCGACTGACTCAGGCCTCGTGCCGGCGGGCGGCGAGGCTGGCGATGCCACCGAGCAGAATCATCGCGGTCGCGATGATCGCGAGGTTCATGCTGGTGCCGGTCGCTGGCAAGCGGCGGTAGGGCTGGGCGGAGATCGTCGTCGCGGTGCCGAGTTCCTCGGCCATGAGGGCCGGGGCGGCGACTGAGGTCTCCATGATGGTGGGGACTTCATCGATGGAGACGAGTTGGCCGGTGACTGGCTCATCGGCGGCAACCGGCTCATCCTCAACGACCGGCTCATCCTCAACGACCGGCTCATCCTCAACGACCGGCTCATCCTCAACGACCGGCTCATC
>JAYQAE010000052.1:0-6925 GCA_038136655.1 Ilumatobacteraceae bacterium | reverse complement strand
ACGACCGGCTCATCGGCCTCTCCAACACAGACGTGGGAGAGCACGAACTTCGTACGACGCTCGGCGTCGGTGATCTCGGCCGATGAGCCTCCGGAGCGGAGGTCGTCCGCCATGTGACCCGCCGGCACCGCGACGAACACGTTGTCGCGCTGAGCGCCGTTGGAGACGATCGCTCCACCAGCGAAGTTGTGCTGACTTCCGGCGACGTTGAGAGTGATCGACTCGAACTCGTGCGACCCGTTGTTCGGAGTGATCACGAAGTGCCACCAGTCACCGCTGCTGTCCGGGCAGTCGGAACCGACCTGAGCGGTGTCGTTGTGCAGCGCGACCGACTCGGTGGCGGCGTGTGCCACTCCGCCGATACCGAGCAGTCCGGCTCCGATCATCGTTGTGGCGGTGATTCCCTTGAGTGTTCCGTTGATCCCCATCTCTGTCTCCCCGTTCGGGACGGGCGGTGTGGCCCGTCAGGGGTCCAGAGCAGAGAGGTGGCACGACCTCGCACTTTGTGGAGAATTTCTCTCAGAGGCGCAAAAACACAGGGTTTCAGTAGATACCGATGAGTCGTCCGGCGAGGCCGAGAGCGGCGATCACCATCACTCGGCGGATCAGCACCTCTCCCCCACGGAACGACGCTTGCGCGCCGAGCCAACCGCCCACCACGAAGCCGGCCGCGAGCACCAGGGCGGGCACCCACTCGACATCACCGTTCAGAATGAACACGGGGAGCGCCACCACGGTGACGGCGGTGTTGACGATCACCTTGATCGAGTTCGACATCACGAGGTCGAATCCCGAGCGGGTGAGCGCAGCGAGGAGCACGAGACCGACCCCGGCCTGGAAGGCGCCCCCGTAGATCCCGATCAACAGGAACACGATCACGACCTTGGCGGTCGACCAGGCGTGTTCTCCCGTCGCGTTGGTCGGACGTCTCACCGAGAGGATGACGAGCGGAATCATGAGCAGGCCGAAGACGCGCTCAAACGCGGCGTCGTCGAGCACGCGACCGACAGCGAACGACCCGATGAGCCCACCGAGCACCACCGGCACCACGACCCGCGAGGCATGGCGGACGCCGTCAACGCCGAGTCGCCGAAAGGTGGCGACCGCCGCGATGTTGGACGTGAGAATGCCGACGCGGTTCGAACCGTTGGCGGCGTTGCCCGGCACTCCGGCGAGCACGAGCAGCGGCACGGTGAGCATCGATCCGCCGCCGGCGACGGTGTTGATCGCGCCAGCGAACAGTCCGCCGATGATGAGGAGCAGCGCCTCCCACCAAGCCATCAGCGGCTCCTGAGCGCCATCACGGTTCCATCACGACCCAGCCGCGCCGCTGCAACTCAACAGCGAGCGCCTCGGTGGACACGGCGCGCAAGGCGCGCTCCTCAGCCGAGAGCGGCACCACGGGTTCTCCAGCCATGCCGGACTCGAGTTGCTCGATCAACTCATCGGCCTCATCGCGGGTGAACTTGCCGTTTGATTGGCGCTGAGTCAGGCCGAGTGGGCCGCGCGCGTCTCGGAAGTCCTCGTGTCCAGCCGCGATCACGAGGTCGAGCAGTCGATCGAGCTGGCGCTTGGAGGCCGGTGGACCCTGTGGTTGGCCGAATGCCATGGCGACAGGGTCGCACACAGGTGTCACGAATTCACCCACCGTTCACTCAATCAATGTTGAACTATCAGTCGTGCCCTGATCGACTGGGGGAATGGATCGCGCATCTGGTGACTCCCTCAGCCACCGGGCCGCCGTGCACGCCGCGCTCGGCGAACCGATCCGTCTCGCCATCGTCGATGAATTAGCGGCGTGCGACCGGTCACCCCGAGAACTCGGCGAACGACTCGAGATCTCAGCGAGCCTCCTCGCGCACCACATCGACGTGCTCGCCGAAGCCGGCCTCGTGGTGCGAGGCCGCTCCCATGCCGACCGACGTCGCCGTTACCTGCGCCTGACCGAAGCAGCCCGTGCCTTCTCCCGGCCCGTCGATGTTGATGTCACCCGTCCCGTGGTGTTCCTCTGCACCCACAACTCGGCGCGCTCCCAGCTAGCCGCAGCGATCTGGACGCGGCGAGTCGGGGGCCCGGCCTCCTCGGCGGGCACCGCCCCCGCGCAACGAGTTCATCCCGAGGCGGTCGCGGCAGGGCGTCGAGCTGGCCTCGACCTCTCCGGCTGCCGACCCCAAATGATCGAGCGACTCGATACCGCGAGCCACGTGGTGACCGTGTGCGACTCGGTTCACGAGGCTCTCGCGATTCGCGACGACTGGTGGCACTGGTCGATCGCCGACCCGATCGTCGCGGAGACACCCGAGGCGTTCGACGCTGTCGTCCACCAGATCCATGACCGGATCGATCACCTCATCGGAGGAGCATCATGACCACCGTTGGCATCAATGGTTTCGGCCGCATTGGACGGCTCGCCGTGCGGGCACTGCGCCACCACCCTGAACTCCAACTTGTCCACATCAACGAGGTGGCCGGAGGCGCCGAGACGGCCGCCCATCTGCTCGAGTTCGATTCGGTTCACGGCCGCTACCCCGGCGTCGTCGATGCGAACGGCAACTCGCTCAGCATCGACGGCCAGCGAGTGACGTTTAGCGATGAGCGCTATCCGGGTGCGATCGAATGGGATCGCCACGGCGTCGACATCGTGATCGAAGCCTCCGGCAAGTTCAAAGACACCGAGTCGCTCAAACCGCACCTCGACAACGGCGCCTCCTCGGTGGTGGTGGCCGCGCCGGTGAAGAGCCCGGGAGTGTTGAACGTGGTGATGGGCTGCAACGACGACCTCTATGACCCTGAGGCCCACCCGATCGTGACCGCGGCCTCGTGCACCACGAACTGCATCGCGCCGGTTATCAAGGTGCTCCACGACGGCATCGGCATCGCCCGCGGGGCGATCACCACCGTCCATGACGTGACCAACACCCAGGTCATCGTCGACGCCCCGCACAAGGATCTGCGTCGCGCCCGCTCAGCGCTCAACAGCCTGATCCCGACGTCCACCGGTTCGGCGACCGCCGTCACCATGATCATCCCCGAGCTCGCGGGCCGCCTGAATGGTCTTGCGGTGCGCGTGCCGTTGCTGAACGCATCGCTCAGCGATCTGGTGCTCGAGATGGAGCGTGAGACGACCGTTGAGGAGGTCAACTCGTTGCTCACCGCCGCCGCAACGGGGCCGATGGCCGGGGTACTCGGTGTTGAGGAACGCCCCCTCGTGTCGGTCGACTTCGTCAACGACACGCGCTCGGGCATCGTCGATCTGCCGTCGACCATGCTGATCGATTCGACGATGGTGAAAGTGCTCGTCTGGTACGACAACGAGTTCGGCTACGCGCATCGTCTCGCCGACCTCGTCGCGCTCGTGGCGCGCGGAGGTCGCGGGTGAACCTGCGAAATTACGCGCTGGTGACCGCCGGCTACTGGGTGTTCACCGTCACCGACGGCGCCCTGCGGATGCTGGTGCTCCTGCACTTCAACGACCTCGGCTACTCGGCCGTCCAGATCGCGTTCCTCTTTCTCGCCTACGAGTTCATGGGCATTGTCACGAACCTGCTCGGAGGATGGGCTGGATCGCGCAAGGGCCTCAACCGAACGCTGGTGTGGGGGTTGATGCTCCAGATCGTCGCGCTGTCGACCCTGACCCTGCTGTCGGATGACTGGGAGACCTGGTTCGCGGTCACCTTCGTTATGGGCCTCCAAGCGCTCTCGGGTGTGGCGAAGGATCTCACCAAGATGTCGTCGAAGAGCGCGGTGAAAACCGTGGCCGGCGACGGCGGCCTGTTCCGTCTGGTGGCGATCCTCACCGGCTCGAAGAACGCGCTGAAGGGTGTTGGCTTCTTCGTCGGTGGGGCGCTGCTGTCGTGGCTCGGCTTCGACGGCGCCCTGTGGACCATGGTGACAGCGCTCGCGATCACCGTGGTGGCGTTGATCGTGTTTCTCAACGAGGACATCGGGCGCTCGAAGCGCAAAGCGAAGCTCTCCTCGTTGATGTCGAAATCCACTGAGATCAATCGGCTCTCCGCCGCTCGGTTCTTCCTGTTCGGGTCGCGCGATATCTGGTTCGTGGTCGCTCTCCCGGTGTTCTTGGCTGACACCCTCGGGTGGAGCCATGAGGGGGTCGGTGCGTTCCTGGCCGCCTGGGTGATCGGCTACGGCATCGTGCAGTCGTCGGCACCGCGCATCCTCACCATCGGCCGCGGCCCATCCGACGAGGTGACCGCGACGCGTGTCTGGGGTGTCGCGCTCGGTGTCGTGTCGGCGGCGATCGCCACTCTCGTGCTCGTCGATGTGGCCCGAACTGCCGCCATCGTGGGTGGACTGATCGTGTTCGGGGCGGTGTTCGCGATGAACTCCGCCCTCCACTCGTTCCTCGTGCTGGCGTACTCCAGCGACGATGAGGTCGCGCTCGACGTCGGCTTCTACTACTCGGCCAACGCGGCCGGACGACTCGTCGGCACGCTGCTGTCGGGGGTGCTCTTCCTCATCGGCGATCTCTCCGCCGCGCTGTGGGGGTCGACCGCGTTCGTCGTGATCACCTGGCTGCTCACGCTCCGGCTGCCGCCGATCCCGGAGTCGAGCTCCGTCGACCTCGCCAAGGTCAGTGGCGGCGACTGATCCCGGACGGGACTACATGCCTGCCTGGTCCAGGAACACCTTGCTGTCCCAGTAGTCGACACGACGCTCGATCAACCCGTCGCGCACCCAGATCCTCATGATGCCGCGGATACGGATCGGACGATCGTTGACCTCCGCTGTGAGCACATAGGCGGCCACAACACGATCGCCGTCACGGACCGTGTCCTCCACCTCGTAGCGGAGTCCGGGCAACGAGGCCATGAACCCCGGGAGACGCGACAGGTACTCGTCGCGCCCCGCGCAACTCGAACCCAGTGCGGCCGTGTGCTCGTTGATGAACCCCTCGGTCACGTGCGAGGCGACGAGCTCGGCGTCACCGCTCGCGAACGACGACAGGTAGGACCGCGCCACCTCGGCTGGGTCGGTCATCCTCGGGACCTCCTGTGGAAACGCGAGAGCTTGTCGGACACCCCGGGCATCATGGCCGACCGACCCGCGAAAGCATGAACTGCTGACGCTCGACGGCGGCATCGACGAACGGCTCGAGATCGACCGTGACCACACGTCCGTCACGCACCACCACACGTCCATCGACGACCACATCGACGACAGATCGCCCGTCCGCGGCCCACACGAGCTGGCGGACCGGGTCCGTGCCGCGCGGCGTCAACTCCAGGCGGGTCGCGTCGTGGACGACGATGTCGGCGCGCTTGCCCACCTCGAGTGAGCCAACGGTGTCGCCGAGCCCGACGGCCTCCGCCCCATCGATGGTGGCGAGCGCGAAGCCGTCCGCGGATGTCATCGACAGATGATCCTCGGATCGATCTCGAACCAGGCCGACGAACAGCGAGGCAGTTCTCAGGATGTCGATCGCGTCACCGGCATTCTCCGAGTCGGTGCCGAGCGCCAGGCGTCCCCCGTTCGATCGGATCCAGTCGTGTCGGTGGTTGGCCTGGAATCCCTGCGCGAGCCGAAGGTAGGCCCAGGGACACGAGGCGACCGCCGAGCCCGACTCGACCACCAGCTCGGCCTCTTCGGCATCGAGATGCACGGCGTGAGCGAGGAGCAGGTGGCGTCCGAGCACCCCGAGCCGGTCGAAGTGGACGATCGGTCGCACGCCGACGCGATCGAGGTAACTCTGCGGGTCTCGACGATGCGGGGAGATGTGCATCGTCATCCCGACCCCGCGCTCCCTCGCCAGATCCGCCGCCCCGCTCACGAGGGCATCGGACATCAGGTCGTGTCCGACCAGCGTCACCCCACTCTCGACGAGGCCGCCCGCCGGGAGGAGGTCCAGCACCTCGCGCTGGAGTTGGAGCACCTCATCGGTCGGGGCGGCATGGGGGGCATCATCGATGTCCCACCCCCAACGACCGACACGAGCGCGAAGCCCGAGCGTCCCGAGCGCCTGCGCCACTCGGTCGACGTGGGCGACCGTGCCCGCCTCGATGATGGTGGTGACGCCGTTCAACACCGCCTCGGCCGCGCCGAGGGTGGCGGTCAACTCATCGTCGTCGGGAGTGTGCTCGGCGTGCACGGGCACCGCCCACGAGAAGATCGACTCGTCGGAATCGATGTCCTCCGGGATGCAACTGCGGATCAGGCGGTCCCCGGTCAGGTGCTGATGAGCGTTGACGAGTCCGGGGGTGACGATCGAAGAGGGTCCTCCGAGGACGGTCGCTGACGGATGGCGGTTGACGGCGTCCGCCGCGTCGCCCACGAACTCGATGCGTCCCTCCACCGCGACGACGGCACCGTCGCTGATGACGCGGCGTGTCCCGTCCATCGTCACGATCTGGCCCCGAATCAGGAGTTCGCCGTCCACATCGCAGAGGATGCCACACCGACACCTCGACTTTGGCCAGACAACCAGACCATCTGGTACGTTCGGTGTGCCAGCTTTCACACGGAGGTAGCCATGTCTCAGCCGTATCCCAACATCCTCGTGTTCGTCGACTTCCCGGTCGATGACGTCGAGGCAGCCAGCGACTTCTACCGAACCGTGATGGGCTGGGAGGTGGAGACGCGTATCCCCGGGATCTTCAACCGCATCGTGCCCGGACAGAACTTCAAGGTCGACGACGGCTCTCAGGGTCCGACCGGCAACCTCCACATGGGGATCTCCTACGCGGGAGACGCGCGACCCGACCCGCGCGACGATGCCTACAGGGAGAGCCCGAAGCGGCGGCTGCACGATGGAGGCCGCACCACTCGGGCCTGGATCCTCGTCTCCGACGACGACGAGATGGATGCGATCATGGATCGCGCGGTCGCCAACGGCGGCACCGAGCTCTGGCGCCACCACTTCTGGACGGAGTTCGGCGGCGCGAACGCCAGCTTCCTCGACCCTTGGGGC
>JAYQAE010000051.1:0-11590 GCA_038136655.1 Ilumatobacteraceae bacterium | reverse complement strand
TCATCGCGAAGCGGAGGTGGTCCTCCCAGACGCCGTTGATCTGCAGGTAGCGCTCCGCGGTGCCCTCGCAACGGAGTCCGAGTTTCTCGACGACCCGCCGACTGTTCGTGTTCCGCGGCACGATGCAGATCTCGACGCGGTGGAGGTCGAGTCGCTCGAACGCGTGGCGAAGCACGACGGCCACCGACTCGGCGACGTAGCCGTTGCCGGCCTGACGACGGTCGATCCAGTAGCCGATCGTGCCGGTCTGGAGCGCCCCCCTCACGACGTTGTTCAGGTTCACCTCCCCGACGAGCCGGTGCTCGACGAAGATGCCAAACGGGTAGGCGCTGTCGGAGAGGATCTCGCGCTCGCGCGCCCGACACCGAGCGACAAAGGCCGACCGGTCGACCGCCGGGTCGGTGACATAGGGCGGCCGAAGCGGTTCCCAGGGTTCGAGCCAGTCGGCGTTGAGTCGCCGCACCTCGCTCCACGCGGAGAAGTCGTTGTCGCTGATCGGCCGCAGCATCACCCGACGGCCGTTCAGATGGAGCGAACTGGGTCTCGGGGGAGTTCGACGAAGGCTCACCGCGCTGCCCCGATCGAGCACTCACTCGGGTCGAGCGTTCGGGTGAGGGCAGCGGTGATACACGTCACGGCGAGCACGCTGTCAGCCTCGTTCTCCCGCAGGCCGGGGTTGGAGGCGCGTCCGGCTCGGTCGTCGGTGGCCAGCAGCCGGAAGAGCTCCTCAACGGTCGCGCGGTCGAGATCGACTCTCGTGGCGGCCTCGTGACCGGTCTCAAGCCGGGCCAGGAGCAACGAGTTCGGCCCCTCGAGGGCGAGGGGTCGACCGGTGTTGACCCGATCCGGGTTGAGCAGCGCGAACTCGTCGACGGCGTCGGTAACGAGGCCGATGAGGTTGGTCAGGTCGGCTGGGTCGACCCGTCCGGCCGATGAGGCGGAGGTGGCCAAGTGGTCGTTCCAGCCGTTCTCGGCGCCCACGGGGATCGCGACCGCGGCCGGGTCGATCGGATGCTCCGCCGTGAGACGGGTCTCGTGGGCATCGATCTCGACTCGGATGCCCAGGCGAGAGGTCAACCGATCGTGCACCCAGTGGCCGACCGGGTCGTCGCCTCCGGCCAGGTACCACGCGTAGTGCGCATGGAGGCACTTGACGCCGGTGCGGGTGCCCGCCACCCCGCCCGATGGGAGCGGCCCGTTGGCTCCGCTCGGGATCAGCGCGTCGCGACGTCGGGAGTACTCGGCATGGGTGGCGGCGA
Organism: Ilumatobacteraceae bacterium; assembly: GCA_038136655.1. Lineage (GTDB taxonomy): Bacteria > Actinomycetota > Acidimicrobiia > Acidimicrobiales > Ilumatobacteraceae > Casp-actino5. The sequence continues at coordinate 10,331 of JAYQAE010000051.1, read as the reverse complement.
GGGCAGCGGCGTCGACGCTGGCCTCGGCCTCGTCGACTCCGCCGTCAGCCTCGAGTCGGCTCACGGCGAGAACGGCTCGGTGGCCGACGAGCCAGTGGCCGGTGGGCATCGGTGTGCCGTCGTCGAGGAGTGGCGCGTTCTCGATCACCACGGGATCTCCCGTGCGGTCGCGCACCACGATCGTGTAGGCCCCGAGGGGTTCGCGGCCGAGGAGTTCGGCTACGCGCCGGTGATCGGCCTCGGCCGTCGACTCGGTCACCAGAGGCGACGGATGACGAGCACCAGCACGATGGCGGCGATCAGCGCGGGGATCGCCCGCTTCGCCACGGCCGCGCCGGCGAGGTTGGCCACGTCGATCGGCTCGGCTGCCGGACCCTCGATGCGTCGCACTCCGCTGCTCGGCGCGGCGTCGGACGGCTCCGTCGACGACTGCTCGGCGGCCGGCGCCGGCGCGGGCGAATCGGAAACCCCGGCGCGCTCCTCGTCGAGCATGGTGTTCAGGTTGGATGAGAACTGATCCATCAACTTCTTGGAGACATCGCCCATGATGCCGCGGCCGAATTGGGCCACCTTTCCGGTGATGTTCAGCTCGGCGGTCACCGTGCACTTGGTGCTGGTGGGGGAGAGGGACTCGGCCTCAGCGGTGACGTCGGCCCGGGCGTTGCCACGGCCTCCGGTGTCGCGCCCGGCGGCGGCGAGCTTCGCCCGGTGCGCGGTGTCGTCGCGCTCGACGAACTCGGCCTCGCCCTTGAAGTTCGCCGTGATGGCACCCAACTTGATCTTGACGACCCCCCGGTAGGTGGTTCCCTCGATCTCTTGGAGTTCGGCTCCGGGCAGGCATGGAGCGATGCGCTCGACGTCGCAGATGATTGGCCAGGCCTCGTCGATCGGGAGATTGACCGTGAATTCGTTGGTGATCAGCTCTGCCATGGGGTGAGGTCCTCCGTCGTGTCGATGTCGGCCGTCGACCCCTCGCAGGGTATCGCTTGTACCGCGTGGTCGAACCGGCGGAGCAGGTCGCGAGCTCCGAGATCACCGGACTCGGGCAGGTCACACCAATGATCGCTGGCGATCAGCACGGGATGACCTCTGCGGTCGCCGTAGGAGGCCACGGCGAGGGCGCTCGAGCAGGAGCCGACGGCCGTCCAGGCGGCCGCTGGGATACCCGGCTGGTCACCGAGGCCGACGAGAATGGCGTCGCCGCCGAGATCGGCGGCGCGACGCACCCCGATGGCCAGCGATGTGCTCTGCCCCTCGCTCCATCGCGCGTTCTCGGTGGTGATCACCTGCTCAGCGAGATCGTCGGGAATCGGGACCGCGACCGCTCCCGTGACCAGGACGACCGGCCCGAATCCGCTCCCGACGGCCGCTCGCAGCGCGTGTTCGACGACGGGACGGCCGTGGAGGCGCGCGAGGAGCTTGTGTCCCTCGCCGTCCCAGCGCGTTCCTCCGCCCGCAGCGAGGATCACCGGGATCACGCGGCGGGAGTCGCTCATTCCTCCAGTCTGCCCTCGACGGGGCCCCACGGCCTGGCGTGTGGAATGGACGACAGGACTGTAATATGACGAAACAATTACGAAACGATGACGGTCACGTTGTGGCCCGTCGGTGGATCGCATGACCCCTGCCGACCGGCCACACCCGAGCCGCAGGGGGTGTCCGGTCCCGCACCCGGACCGGGCGCCCCCCGCTGGATCCCATGAACACTCCCATCACCCCCTCCGAGCGCCCGACGGAACGCCGCGGCCGCCGCTCGCGCAAGCGCGTCGCTGGACTCCTCCTCGCCGGCATTACCGGCTTGCACACCCTCGGGGCTGGAGTGGTCGATGCCGATATGGCGGCCGAACTGCCGACGGTCGCCAGCGTCGACCCGCTCTCCGCTGGAGCAGCCCGCGCCCTCGAACAGCTGGATCGATGGTGGGAGACCGGAACCCCGGAGGACTTCGTCGGTTTCGTCCGCTCGCGCGACCGGGTCGCCGCTCTCGTCGTCGAACGCCTCGTCGAACGAGGCATCGGTGACATCGACGTCGAACAACTCATTGCCGCCTGGTCCGCCACCGACCTCGATGGTCAGGGGGCGCTCATCGCGGCCCTCTCCCAGGTGGGCGTGCCCTACCGCCGCAACGCCGAGGCCCCGGGAACCGCCTTCGACTGCTCCGGTCTTACGGGCTGGGCCTGGGAGCGGGCGGGCGTAGACCTGCCCCGATACAGCACCAGCCAGTTCCGGCGCGCCGACGAGGTTGAGCGCGATGCCGCGGAGGCGGGCGACCTCGTCTGGTATCCCGGTCACATCATGATGTACCTCGGTGTCGGCGACGCGATCATCCACAGTCCTGAACCCGGTCGCGGAGTCGAGATCGGCGAGATCTCAGCTCGTCGTCGCCGGTGGGCGCGCTTCGCCGACCCGACCGACGACTCCCGAGACCTCGCGGTCCAACTCGCCGAGCTTCCGATCGGCTGAGTTCCGCCTCAGCGGTGGATCGGCCCCTCCGTGTCGCGCAGAGGTCGAGCTTCGCGTCCGGTGCGCGCTGAGATGATCTCGGCGCAGATCGAGATGGCGGTCTCCTCCGGGGTGCGCGCGCCGATGTCGAGTCCGACCGGAGACATCAACCGGGCCAGATCCGCCGGATCGTCCACACCGGCCTCGGCGAGCCGCTCGAGACGGTGCGCGTGGGTCCGTCGGCTTCCCATCACCCCGATGTAGCCCGCTGAGGTGGCCAGCGCCCCTTTGACGGCCGGAATGTCGAACTTCGGGTCGTGGGTGAGGATGCAGACCACATCGCGACTGCCGAGCTCGGCCCCGCGCTCGGCGAACACCGGACCGGGCCAGGCCACGCGCACCTCATCGGCCATCGGGAAGCGGCGACCGGTGGCGAAGATCTCCCTCGCATCGCAGACCAGCACCCGGAACCCGAGGATCTTCGCTACCCGCGCCAGCGCGGCCGTGAAGTCCACCGCCCCGAAGATCCACATCTGCGGGGGAGGGGCCCAACTTTCCACGAACACCGTCACGATGTCCGTGTCGGCGAGGTCCTCCGGTGTGGTCTGTCCCGACGTTCCGTAGTGACGGACCCCGGACCGACCAGCCTCGAGTTCGGCGAGGGCATCGCGACGTACCACACGGTCGAGGTCGGGATCACCGAGCGACGAAGGCGCCGGGTCGCCGTCGGGTACCACGAGCAACTTGGCTCCGACGCCGGGGCCTGCGATCACCGTGGCCAGCGCCACTGGAACGCCGTCGCGAACCCTCGAGGCCAGTTCCCTCGAGATGCTCACCAGTCGTACTCCTCGACGAACAACCGGATCGTGCCCCCACAGGTGAGGCCGACCGCGAACGCTTCGTCGTCGCTGTAGCCGAAGGTGATCACCCCGGGCTCGCGATCGCCGGCGAGCACCGAGAGCGACTCGGTGACCACCGCGCCCTCGACGCATCCACCGCTCACGCTGCCGACCACCTCGCCGTGCTCGCTCACCGCCATAGCGGCTCCCGGCCCGCGGGGCCCGGAACCCTCCACATCGACCACGCGGGCGAGGGCGACGCGCACGCCCGCGGCGCGCCAGCGATCGAGATCATCGAGCAGTTCCCTCATCGTCCCTCCTCAGGTTCGAGCCTCAGTTTGGCCGAGGCCTGGGCGTTCACGGCGAGTGGAACGTCCACTGATCACCAACGCCAGGCGCTCAAGGGCCTCCACCGAATGTCCCTCCACGAAGTCGTCGAGGTGGGGGAGCGCCGTCGCCATGCCCCGCGCGAGGGGCGCATAACCGGGGGTCACCTTGAGTGGATTCACCCACACGAGTCGATGAGCCAGCCGGCGGAGGCGAGTCATCTGCTCGTCGAGGACCTCGGGGTCGCCACGGTCCCAACCGTCCGAGAGGATCACGACGATCGCGCCTCGCGCCATCCCCCGCTGGCCCCAGCGATCATTGAACTCGCGGAGTCCGTCCCCGATCCGGGTGCCGCCACTCCAGTCGACGACCGTTCGACCCGCCCGGTTGACCGCCGTGTCGGGGTCTCGCTCACTCAACTCTCGGGTGATCCGGGTGAGTCTCGTCCCGAGGGCGAACACCTCGACGCGTTGGCGGCCGACGACCGCGGCGTGGGCGAACCGCACGAGCGCCCGTGCATAGGGCTCCATCGATCCGCTCACGTCCAGCAGCAGCACGAGTCGGCGCGGTTTCACCGATCGGCGTCGCCAATGCCGTCGGATCGGCTCGCCATCGGAAGCGAGCGCCGACCGCACCGTGCGTCGCAGGTCGGGTCGGTGGCCGTCGCCGGAGGTCAGTCGCAACGACCTTCTCGGTTCGCCGACCAAGCGGAAACGCTCCATCAGCCGGCGAGCCTCATCGAGTTCGTCGGGGGCGTAGTCGGCGAAGTCCTTGTTCCGGAGCACCTCCACCCTCGAGAAGCGCATCTCGAGTCGCTCCTCCTCCTCTGGAGGGTCGACGGTGGAGTCGTCGTCTTGGTCGTTGTCCTCGTCACTGTCGATCGCGAGCGTGATCGCGGTCGTTTCCGAACGCTCCATGCGCCCCGTCGCTCGCGATTCCCAGAACGCCGCGAAGAGCCGGTCGTAGGTCTCGACGTCCTCGCGTCGGCGCACGAGGGTGGCCCGACCCGCCCAATACGCCGGGTCGCGCTCGCCGAGCCCGACCGAGGCGAGAGCCTCGGAGAACGAGATGGCAGAGCTCATCGGGACGGTCACCCCCTCGCGACGGAGCGCTCGCACAAACGCGACCGCCAGTGCCGAGGCCGGCGCGGCGATCGGGGCGTCGGGTCCGGTGCTCACGCCGAGCGATCGCCGACTCGAACACCGACGCGCTCGAGCAGGCTCGTGATGCCGCGGTCCTGGAGGCGCTGCTGGTCCTCGCGGTACTTGAGGACGGTGCCGAGGGTCGCCGACACCGAGGCGTCGTCGAGGGCTCGTACCCCGAGCCGTCCGAGGGCCGTCGCCCAGTCGATGGTCTCGGCGACACCGGGCGGCTTGTAGAGGTCGAGATCGCGCATGACCTCAACGGCCGCGGCGACCTGTCGCGCGAGTCGCTTGTCGACCTCGGGGGAGCGCAGTCGAACGATCTCCACTTCCCGGTCGAAGTCGGGATGCTCCACCCAGTGGTAGAGGCAGCGTCTCTTGAGCGCGTCGTGAACATCGCGGGTGCGATTCGACGTGAGGATGACCACCGGGGGACGTTCCGCTCGGAAGACGCCGATCTCGGGAACGGTGACCTGGAAGTCGGAGAGGATCTCGAGGAGGTAGGCCTCGAACTCATCATCGGCGCGGTCGATCTCGTCGACGAGGAGTACGGGCACCGCTCCGTCGATCGGTTCGAGGGCGCGAAGGAGCGCGCGTCGGATGAGGAACCGCTCGTCGTAGAGCTCTGCCTCCACCGACTCAGCCGAGCGGCCTGAGGTCTCGCCGGTGGCCTCGGCAGCGCGGAGATGCAGCAACTGCCGGGCGTAGTCCCAGTCGTAGACGGCCTGGGAGGAGTCGATTCCCTCGTAGCACTGCAGACGGATCAGCTCTCCACCGGTCCAGGAGGCGATCGCTTTCGCCAGCTCGGTCTTGCCGACACCGGCGTCACCCTCGAGCAGGAGGGGTCGCCCAAGATCGAGAGCCAAGAACACCGCGGTCGACAACCCGGTGTCGGCGAGATATCCGTGCTCCCCGAGGGCCTCGCGAACATCGGTCGGCGTCATCGGGGTGACACTACCCGCAGGTGTCAGAAGCCCAGCGGGCCGTGCCGGGTGATCGACCCGGCCGGATCAGGAGTCGAAGCCGAGTCCGACCCGATCGAGACCGCGCAGCCAAAGGTTCCGCTTGCCCGTGCGGTCCTCGCGATCGAGCGACCAACGGGTGGCCTGGATGCCGAGGAAGCGGAAGGGCTCCGGTGGGAACGGCCACGGTCGGTCGCGAACGATCGAGGTCTGGGTGGCGACCGATCGTCGGCCGTGCAGGAGATCGAGCATGGTGGCCGCACCGAAGCGAGAGGCCGCCACACCGAGCCCGGTGTAGCCGAGGGCGTAGGCGACGCGACCGCCAAGCGCGCGACCCCAGAACACCGTGAACCGACTCGACGTGTCGATCGCGCCTCCCCACATGTGGCTGAAGCGGAGACCCTCGAGTTGGGGGAAGGTCTCGAAGAAGTGCTGGCTGAGCAGCGCCCACGACTCAGGACGGCTCTCGAGTTCGGTCGACACTTTCCCGCCCCAGTAGTAGATGGCGTCGTAGCCGCCCCAGAGGATCCGATTGTCGGAGGTGAGTCGGTAATAGTGGAACTGGTTGGCGTTGTCGCTCAAGCCCTGACGGTTGGCCCACCCGATGGAGTTCATCTGCTCGTCCGAGAGCGGCTCGGTGATCATGCAGTAGTCGTAGACCGGAGCCACGTAGTTCGAGATGCGGCGGAGCAGTGGCTTGAAGGCGTTCGTGGCGAGGGCGACCTTGCCGGCCCGGATGTGGCCGAGCGGGGTGGTGATCATCACGCCGATCCCGTCGCGCTCGAGATCGGTCGCCTTCGTGTCCTCGTAGATGCGCACCCCGAGCCGCTCCGCGGTCGCCTTCAACCCCCACACCAGTCGGGCGGGGTCGACGAGGGCGCAGCCGTTGCGATCCCAGAGGCCGCTCGTGTAGGTCGGGGAGGAGACCTCGGACTGGATCTGCTCGCGGTCGAGCCAGGACACCTCATGGCCGAGCCGTTCCATGAGGGCGTACTCCTCGTGGAGCTCTTTCTCGTAGTTCGGCGGATGGTGCTCGGCGACGACCTCGATGACCCCGGTGCGTTCGTAGTTGCAGTCGACTCCGTAACGGCGGAGGGCTGACTCGATCTCGTCGAGGTTCTTCATGCCGAGTTCCTCGAGGATCTCGATGTCATCGGGGAAGTGCCGGAAGCCGTTCGAGATGCCGTGGGTCAACGAGGCGTCCATGAAGCCGCCGTTGCGTCCACTGGCCGCGCTACCGATCGCGTGCGCGTCGATCAGCACCACGTCGCGCGAGGGGTCTCGCTCCTTCGCGATGATGGCCGTCCACAGGCCGGTGTAGCCGCCGCCGACCACGCAGAGGTCGCAACTCTCGTTGCGAACCAGCGTGGGATTGGTTTCGGGGACATACGCCCCGTCGAGCCAGTAGGCGACCTGCTCAGCGTCGGCGATCGCGTCGAGGTGACGCTGATCGACGTCGTCGTGATGGAAGGTCATGCGTTATCACCTGCGCGGAGCATACGAGGGCCGCGAGACCCTCAGCGTGATCTCGCACGCGGTGATCTGTGGTGTCGAGTCGCCTAGGAGGCGGCCGACCGGTCAGCTGGCGGCGGCCTCCAAGGCCCGTCGCGTGAGCACCTTCGCGAGGTGCACCCGATATTCGACCGAGGCGTTGAGATCGCCCTGCGGATCGGCCTCAGCCGCGGCTGACTCGGCGGCGTCGGCGGCTGACGCCCCACCGGCGACGGCGGCGGCAACACTGCTGGCCAGCACGGGAGTGGAGGCCATGTTGACCAACCCCACACCGCACTCCGAACCGCGCTGCCAAGCAGCCACCCCGACGATTGCCCAGTCCTGAGCCCGACGGTTGAACTTCTGGAAGCTCCAGCCGGCGCCACCCATCTTCGGGACGCGAATCTCGGTGAGCATCTCATCGGGGGCGAGGGCCGAGGTGAAGTAACCCTGGTAGAAGTCGGCCGCCGCGATCTCGCGGGTGCCGTTCGGTCCCTCTGCCACATAGGTGGCTCCGAGGGCGAGGGTGGTGGCCGGGAGGTCGGAGGCTGGGTCGGCGTGGGCCAGCGAGCCGCCGATCGTGCCGCGATGCCTCACCTGCGGATCGCCGACGTGACCAGCGGCGTGCGCGAGGAGCGGCACGTGCTCGGCGAGCACCGGCGACTTCTCGACGTCCATGTGCCGGGTGAGGGCACCGATCGCGATGTGGTCGCCGGCGTCTCGGATATAGGAGAGGTCCGAGACGCGTCCGATGTCGACGAGCACCGTCGGCTGGGCCAGGCGGAGCTTCATGGCGGGCACGAGGCTGTGACCGCCAGCGAGGAACTTCGCCTCATCGCCGTACTGGCCGATGAGCTGAATCGCTTCGGCCGCTGAGCTGGCCCTGACGTAGTCGAATGCTGCAGGGATCACTGCTGGCCTCCTTGTGCCTCGTTGATTGCTCTCCAGACGGTGTTCGGGCTCGCGGGCATCGGTACGTCGCGCACGCCGAGGCCCGAGAGGGCATCGACGACCGCGTTGATCACCGCGGGTGTCGATGCGATCGTGCCGGCCTCGCCAATGCCCTTCACGCCGAGTTGGTTGGTCGGCGAGGGGGTGATCGTGTGCCCGGTCTCGATAGCGGGAACATCGCTCGCCGCGGGTACCAGGTACTCGGCGAGTGTCGAGGTCTGCAGGTTGCCGTCGGAGTCGTAGACCGCCTCCTCGTAGAGGGCCTGAGCGAGTCCTTGGACCACGCCGCCGTGCACCTGGCCGTCGACGATGAGCGGGTTCACCTGGTTGCCGCAGTCATCCACCGCCACGTACTTCAGCACATCGACCTGGCCGGTCTCGGTGTCGACCTCGACGAGGCACATGTGAGTGCCGAAGGGCCACGAGAAGTTCGGTGGGTCGTAGGTGGTGTGGGCCTCAAGGTTCGGCTCGAGGCCATCGGGCAGGTTGTGCGCGGTGAACGCCTCGAAGGCGACGGCGGCGAGCGGCATCGCCCGGTCGGGGGAGCCCGCCACGCGGAACTCGCCACCGGAGAACTCGAGGTCGTCGGGGTTGGCCTCGAGCTGGTGGGCGGCGATCTGCTTCGCCTTGTCGATCACCTTGTCGCAGGCCATCGCGATGGCCACTCCGCCGACGGACAGCGAGCGCGATCCGTAGGTGTCGAGTCCGAGTGGGGCGATCGCCGTGTCGGAGTGGAGCACATCGACGTCGTCGGGGCTGACGCCCATCTTCTCGGCGACGATCATCGACCATGCCGTCTCGTGACCCTGTCCGTGCGGGGCCGTTCCGGTGACCACCTGAATCTTGTTGGTCGGCAGCACGCGCACCGTCGCCGCCTCCCAACCTCCGGCTCCGTAGTTGAGTGAGGCCAGCACGCGCGATGGGGCGAGACCGCACATCTCGAAGTAGGTCGAGACGCCGATGCCGAGTCGCTTCGTGGCGCCCGGCACGTTCTGGGTCTCTTGGCGAGCCCGGACCCCGGCGTAGTCGATCATCTCGGCGGCGAGGGTCGCCGCGCGGTCGTGGTCGCCTGAGTCGTAGACCAGACCGGTCATCGCCTCATACGGGTACGACTCGGTCGGGATGAAGTTGCGGCGACGCAACTCGAGAGGATCGATGCCGATCTCGGCCGCCAAGGAGTCCATGGCCCGCTCGATCGCGTAGGTCGCTTCGGGTCGGCCGGCGCCTCGGTAGGCGTCGGTCGGCGTCATGTTGGTGAACACCGAGGTGCACGAGAAGTCGTAGGCCTTCGGCAACTCGTAGACACCGGCGTAGAGGAAGGCGCCGAGCAGCGGCACGCCAGGCGTGACGAGCTGGAGATACGCGCCCATGTCGCCGATCAGGCGGACGCGCACCGCGGTGAGTCGTCCGTCGGAGTCGGCGGCGAGCTCGATGTCCTGAATCTGCCCGCGACCGTGGATGGTGGCCTGGTTGCCCTCGGACCGGGTCTCGGTCCAGCGCACCGGGGAGCCGGTCCGCTTGGCCAACGCCACGCAGAGCAGTTCCTCGGCGTAGACGTTGAGCTTCGATCCGAACCCGCCACCGACGGCGGGGGCGACGACGCGCAACTGGTGTTCGGGGATGCCGAGGGTGAGCGCGGTCATCACCTTCAAGATGTGGGGCACCTGCGTGGCGGAGTAGAGCGTCATGTCGCCACCGAAGGGCTGCGGGATCGCCGCGACCGCGCGGGGCTCCATGGCGGCGGGGATCAGCCGCTGCTGGATGTAACGCTCCTTCACGGAGTAGGCCGCGTCGGCGAAGGCCTGATCGACCTGACCCTCGGACTCCTCGATCTTGAGGTCCCAGGTGTACGAGCGGTTGGTGCCGATCTCGTCGTGGATGACGACCCGGTCGCTCAGGGCGTCCTCGAGGTCGATGACCGCTTCGAGCGGCTCGTATTCGACATCGATGGCGTCGAGGGCGTCGCGGGCCGCCGTGGCCGAGGTGGCCAGTACACAGGCCACGCCGTCGCCGACGTAGTTCGCCTGACCCACGGCGAGCGGGTAGTGGGTGGGCGACTTCATGTCCTCGGTCACCGGCCAGGCGCAGGGCATCGGTCCCGCCCACGCGTCGGCGAGGTCGGCACCGGAGAACACGGCGGTCACGCCGGGCATGGCGGCGGCCGCCGAGGTGTCAACGG
>JAYQAE010000050.1:0-11699 GCA_038136655.1 Ilumatobacteraceae bacterium | reverse complement strand
CATCCACGATCGCGCGTCCGATTCCGGCGCCGCCCGCCGTGACGATGGCGCGAAGCGGCTCAGTCATGTCGAATCGCTCGCCAACCGGGCCCGGAGGAGCGCCACGGTGTTGCGCAGTTCGTCCATCTCGAGATAGCAGCCCATCAGGTGGCGGCGCTCCCCGGGATGGAGGGTGAAGGCGGTTCGACCGTGGAGGAGTCGGTGATTGTCGAAGATCACGAGCTCGCCAGGGCGAAGCGCGACGTGGATCTGGTTGGCGGGGTCGTCGACGAGTTCACCCCATCGCCGCACGGCGGCGTAGAGGGCCTCGGTGTCATCTGAAGCGACCCGTGGCGAACCGACCAGATCGGGCGCGCGCCTGACGATGCCGTAGCGACCCTCGCTGTCGAGGCCTACGAGCGGACCACCTCCGGAGAGTCGAACCGTCGACCTCAGGTAGGGGTACTCGAAGTGGACGGAGGTGAGGAGTTCCCATGCGCGGTGGTTCTCCTCTCGCATCCGCTCGGCCATCGAATAACCGTCGACGAACGTGGAGGCTCCGCCCTCGGACGACACCGAGATCGCGAGGTTCAACTGCACACCAGCGGGTTGCTCCCGATAGGGCAGGTCGGTGTGCATCCGGAGCATGTGCATGCTCTCGACCTCGCTCACCGGATCGACCGAGGCCTCGAACGACCAGGTCGGGCCGTAGTTGGTCGTCTGGATCTGGCCGATCAACGCGGCGGTCCCGCGCAGGCCATCGTCATCGGGTTCGACGCCGGTGACGATGACCGCACCATCGGCGTGGAACCGCTCCAGCATCGCCAGCACCGCTCGGTCGGCGTCGAGCGACGCTCGCTCGAAGCTGGCGAATGAGCCGATGGGCCACCTCGTGCGACCGTCCATCGGGCCGGCCGGTCCTGAGTCGATCTGAGCGATGAGGTCGGTGAGACCGGCGGTCCATTCGTGACCGTCGCTGAACACCACCAAGAGGTCGTCGTTGTCGGACAGCGATGCCTCGCGGATCACCGTGGTCGGGTCGAGCACCGCCTGATCGAGCAGTCGCTCGTTGGTGGTCGTTCGACGACAGGTGGCGCATGCACAGCGATCGCGGAGCCACAGCGCGTGGGCTGAGAGCGCGTCGTCGTCCGGCCGCAGGATTGTCAGCACCACGCCGCGCTCATCGACGCTCACACTGTTGCGACGGGAGGCGCTCATTGCAGGTCCCTTTCGTGACTCGAGGAGCGTTCGCTGTTGAAGATCTCCTCACCGTCGTCGAACGCGCTGAGCGTGTCCTTGGTGTGGAATTCGTTCGCATCGCACCACATCTCGGAGATGGAGCGGACCTCGGAGTGATGTCCGTCGTGATGTATCGCCCAGGTTCGCTCGCATCGGACCCGGGCGCTGAGCGGATCGCCTCGCACGATCTCCCAGGTGTCGACCGCGGTGGATGACATCGTCATGCCCGTCGCGTCGAGCACGACTTGCCCGGTCGCGCTGTCGTCGGTGATCGTCAAGCGACCGGTGCCGAGGTCCTCGGACTGGACGCGATGCTGATGGGCACCGCCGGTGATCCTCGCCGCAACGCGGGTCGACTCGGGTGCTTCGAACACGGGCTCAGCGGGCTCGCTCCCTCCGATCCGCGTCGGGATTATCAGCACGCCCGATCCGTCGAGGTTGAGCGTGAGGCGCGTCTCCACCGGTGACGGCCAAGCGAGTGGCCAGAGCGAGGTGGAGACATCGAGGCGGAGGCGGTTCCCCTCCGGCAGATCGTGGGCGGCGAAATCGAGGTCGATGGCGACATCGATCCACTCGCCCACCGGCACCGGTGACGGATCCGCGTGCGACTCCCGATGGCAGAGGTTGAGCAAGCCGCGGCTGAGTTGAAGCGCGGAGCCGTCCGGGGCGACATCGCTCAGCCGGACGGCAACCTGGGCCACTGGCTGATCCACCATGAGGCGCAGTTCGACACGCGGGAATCCGACCATGGTGGTCATCTGTGCGACGGGATCACCGAGGAAGGTGAAGGCAGCGGGCTCCTCGAGGCGCTGATCGGCGGGCAACTGCCCCGGCTGGGCATACCCCCACCAACTTCCCTGTCGGGAGCCGACCGTGATCGAGTTCGTTGCGGTGACGGCTCCACCTGAAGTGACTTCGGCGCTGAGGCGTCCAGGTCCGAGGTGGAGTCGTTGCGGCACGACATTCGGGGAGGGCCATGAGGGTTCCGACACCCAGCGACCCGGATGCTCGGTGCGCGCGGGATCGGGCGTGATCGAGCGCTGCACCCAGATGCGAAGTGGCTCGTTCCAGTTCGCGCGTTGTGGTGCGGCCGGTCGCGGGTCGAGTTCGAGGTGCTCGCCAAGGAAGTCGACGACCTCCTGCAGGAAGCCGATGTTCGGACCCGGCACGCCGACGAGTGGATAGTTGTGCGACCACGGTCCGACGATGCCCCGGACACGACCGGAGGCGTCCCCGACGCCCTCCATGAGTCGCGCGACCGTATCGGTGTAGCCGTCGGCGAGACCCCCGACGATCAGGACGGGGCAGTCGAGAGCCGAGAAGTCCTCGCAGATCGACCCGTGAGCCCAAAACTCGTCACGTCGCTGGTGCGACAGCCAGTCATGGATGAACACCGGCGAGCGCTCGAGACGGTCGATCCATCGATCCCGCCACTCGTCGCCGAGCGCCGCTCTCCCCGGCGGTCGGGCGTCGAAACACAGCATCGTGGCCGACCACGGCGCCATGTCGGTTCCGAGCACGCATCCGCCCTTGAAGTGCACATCGGTCGCGAACCGGTCGACCGTCGACGCGACGCTCACCACAGCGTCGACCCGCGAGGTGGGCCGAGCAGCGATCTGGAGCGCGTTGAATCCACCCCACGAGATCCCCATGATCGCGACTCGGCCATTGCACCAGGGTTGCTCGCGCACCCAGTCGACGACGCGCTCACCGTCGGCGAGTTCGCTCTCGAGGTACTCCCCCTCGAGAATGCCGTCGGAGTCGCCGGTGCCGCGCACGTCGACGCGCACACAGGCGAATCCCATGCCGGCGAGGTAGTCGTGCTGGCGTTGATCGCGCGCGAGCGTCCCGTCGAGACGCCGGTACGGCAGATACTCCACGATGGCGGGGGCTGGATTCCCGGTATCGGGGAGTCTGAGCGTGGTGCTGAGCCGTGCGCCGTCCGGCATAGTGATCCACACGTCGTCGCGGCGGGTGACGCCGTAGGGGAACTGCTCGCGGACCGTGGTCACCGAGATCGCCTAACCCGAGATCTGAACAGGAACAACGTTGGATCCATGTCCATCGACGAGGTGGCAGGCGACGAACCGGCCCGGCGAGATCTCGCGTTGGATCGGTTCCTCGGTGGCGCAACGCTCCTCGGCGAGCGGGCAGCGGGTGCGGAAGACGCAGCCACTTGGCGCGTCGCGCGGGCTCGGCACATCGCCTTCGAGCAGGATGCGCTGTCTCGCCCGCTCCTGTTTCGGATTGGGCAGCGGAACGGCGGACAGCAGCGCTTGGGTATATGGATGCTGCGGGTCCTCGAAGAGGGTCTCGGTGGCGGCGAGTTCAACCACCTTGCCGAGGTACATCACGGCCACGCGATCGGAGATGTGACGCACCATCGAGAGATCGTGGGCAATCATGAGGTAGGTCAGACCGAGTTCGGATTGCAGGTCGGACATGAGGTTGACAACCTGCGCTTGGATCGACACGTCGAGCGCGGAGACCGGCTCGTCGCCGACGACGAACTCGGGATTGAGCGACAGCGCCCTGGCGATGTTGATTCTCTGACGCTGCCCACCGGAGAATTCATGCGGGAAGCGCTTGCGCCACTCGGGTTTTAGCCCGACGAGTTCCATCAGTTCGGTGACGCGGTCGTGGATCGCCGACCGGTCGAGGTTCTGATGAATGACCATCGGCTCAGCGATGATGCTGCCGATCGTGTGCCGCGGGTTGAACGAGGCCGCGGAGTCCTGGAAGATCATCTGCATGTGGGGGCGCATCGCACGCAACTGACGCCTGGACAGGGCGGTCAGGTCGCGTCCGCGGAACTCGACACTCCCCGAGGTCGCCGGGGTCAGCCCGAGGATCGCGCGGCCGGTCGTCGACTTCCCACAGCCGCTCTCCCCGACGAGACCGAGCGTCTCACCGTGCACGATGTCGAACGACACACCGTCGACGGCGCGCACCGTCCCACCGCTGACCCGGAAGTGCTTGCGCAGATCGCGCACCCGCATGACGACATCGGTCGCCGCCTCGGTCGCGGTCACGGCTGCTCTCCGCGCCGTGCGATGACCTCGACCCCGTCGCGCTGACGGGAGGCGTCGATGTCCCAGAAGCAGGCGGTGGCATGGCCCGCCGCGATGTCGGTGAGCCCGGGGCGCTCCAAGGCGCACCGCTCGATGGCGTGAGCGCACCGGTCCGCGAAGGGGCAGAGTCGCAGTTCGTGCTGCAGGCTTGGCGGCGTGCCTGGGATCGAGGCGAGCCGGCTACCGGCCATCCCGGTTCCTGGAATCGAGGCAACCAGGCTTCGGGTGTAGGGTTTTTGGGGGCGCTCTATGTGATCGTCAACGGAGGCCGACTCGACGATCGTTCCTCCGTACATGACGAGCACCCGATCGGCGAGGCCGGCGACCACGCCGAGGTCGTGGCTCACCCAGATGACCGCGAGGTCACTCTCGGCCTGCAGCTCCTTTACGAGGGCCATGATCTGCGCTTGAACCGTGACGTCGAGGGCGGTCGTCGGCTCGTCGGCGATCATGAGCCGCGGCCCGGCGGCGAGGGCGATCGCGATCATGACGCGTTGACGCATCCCGCCGGAGAACTCGTGGGGGTAGTCGTCGACGCGTCGCGAGGGGTCGGCGATGCCGACGCGGGCCAGCATGTCGACCGCCCGACGGTTGGACTCGCGCTTCGAGAGCCCGAGGTGTCGCTGCAGTGACTCGCCGATCTGGCGACCGACGGTCATCACCGGGTTGAGCGAGGAGATCGGATCCTGGAACACCATCCCGATCTCGCGACCGCGGATCTTGCCGAACTGGCGCTCGGAGAGCTTGAGGAGGTCGACCTCGCCGTCGGTCGCGCGGTACCGGGCTGTGCCGGCCGCGATCCGCCCCACCGAACTTGGGATGAGGCCGAGGAGCGACATCATCGTCACCGACTTGCCCGAACCGCTCTCCCCGACCACACCGAGGGTCTCCCCCGGCCGGATGTCGAACGACACGCCGTTGATGGCGTGCACGACCCCGTCGGCCGCGTCGAACTTGGTCACCAACCCATCGACGCTGAGCAGCGGCTCGGCGGTCACCTCGACCTCCTCACCCGCGGGTCGAGCACGTCGCGCAGCCAATCGCCGAAGAGGTTCATGCTGAGCGCGGTGATGGCGATCGCGATACCCGGATAGATCGACATCCATGGGTACACCGTCAGGTATTGGCGCCCGAAGGTGAGCATGTTGCCCCACGAGGGCACGTTCGGCGGGACGCTGAGCCCAAGGAACGACAGGCCGCTCTCGTAGAAGATCATGGCTGACATCTCGAAGGTCGCCAGCGTCACCAGTGGTCCCACGAGATTCGGCAGCACGTGTCGGAACAGGATCCTCGGTTGGGAGGCGCCGATGCTCTCAGCGGCCTCGGCGTAACCCGACTCGCGGATGCGCAACACCTCACCGCGCACGAGCCGGGCGAAGATTGGCGCGTCGGTGATGCCGAAGATGAGCACCACGTTGAAGAGGCTGCGTCCGAAGATCGCCGCGATGACGATCACGAAGACGAGATACGGAACGGACAGGATGAGGTTGATCACCGCGGAGAGAGCGCTGTCGACCCAGCCGCGGAAGTAGCCCGCGAGCATGCCGAGGAGCATGCCGATCGACATGGCGACGAGCACCCCGAAGAAACCGACGGTGATCGAGACGCGAGCGCCGTGGATGATTCGGCTCAGGATGTCGCGCCCCAGATCGTCGGTGCCGAGTACGTGCGACCAGGTACCGCTGTCGGCCCACGCCTCGGGCAGTTTGGCCGACCGGAGGTTCTGGAGGTTGGGGTCGACCGGTGCGATGAGGTCGGCGAACACGGCGGCGAACACGACCGTCAGGAAGATGAGCAGACCGATGAGTCCGGTCTTGTCGCGCCAGAGGAGTTTTCCGAGACGACGGAGACGCACTCCGAATGTCGGCGCGACATAGACGTCGCTCAAACCCTCAACAACGATTTGGTCATCCGCCATGACGGATCCTTGGATCGAGGAGGCCGTAGAGCACGTCGGTGACAAGGTTCATGATGATCGTGAAGGCGGCGATGAAGATCGTGATGGCCTGGACCAGCGGGAAGTCACGCGCGCGCACGGCGGCGTCGAGGAGTTGGCCGAGTCCGGGCCGGGCGTAGATCGATTCGATGTAGATCGAACCGCCGAGCATGTAGGTGAACTGGACACCGACGACGCTGACGAGGCTGAGCAAGGCGTTGCGGGTGATGTGACGACGCGCGACGACACGCTTGGCGAGCCCCTTGCTCCGAGCGGTTCGCACGAAGTCCTCGTTGCGCACCTCGAGCACGGCCGATCGGGTGAGCCGAACGAACTGACCCATGGCGCCCACGCTGAGCGCGAAGGCGGGCAAGACCAGGTGCTTCCACGTGCCGACCCCGTTCGTCGGCAGCAAACCCCATTTCACCCCGAAGTACACGATGAGCAGCATGATCAGCCAGAAACTCGGCGTGACCTGCCCGAGCACCCCGACCAATCTTGCGAGCTTGTCGATGGGACGGCCGGGGTTTGAGCCTCCGGCCACCCCGAGTGGCACGGCGATGACAAGCGCGAACGCGAGCGCGGTTGCGGCGAGGAGCAGCGTGTCCGGGAAGCGGTTGACGATCAACTCGAGGGTGGAGTCGCGATAGAGGAACGACCTACCGAGGTCGCCGGTGAAGACGTCGCCGAGGTAGGTGGTCAATTGCTCGACGACGGGCTTGTCGAACCCGTAGAGCTCGCGGATCTCAGCGATCTGCTCGGCATCGGCCTCGCGAGCCACCATGAGCGAAGCCGGGTCACCCGTGAGTCGCACGAGCATGAACACGATCACGATGACGCCGAGCATCAGCGCGATCGACTGGAGGACGCGTCGAAAGTAGTAGTTGCGCAGGAAACGGACCGCGAGGCCCGGCTCTGAAGATGGCGCGCTGGGCGCGACGGTGTCGGTGACTGCACTCATGCGGAAATGGGTGTGGTCCCCCGGTCGCCCGGGGGACCACACCATCTTGACCTACGAGAAGGTCACTCCGAGACGGAGACGTACTTGAGGTGGTAGGTCTCGGCCGCATTCGGGCGGTAGCCCGAGACGCGGTCGTTGACGCCCTCGAAGGTCTGCGGCTCGTAGAGGTAGATGAACGGCGGGTTCTCGAACATGTACCGGTGGAGTTCGCCGTAGAGCGCGGCCCGCTCGTCGGTGTCGACGGTCGTCGCGATCTCATCGATGAGCTCGGTGATGGTCGGCTCAGCCCAGGCGGCGTAGCTCGCGTCGGCGATGACGGCACCCTGGAGACGGTTGACCGCCTCACCGAGGTTGGTCGACCAAGCGTCGCCGAAGAGCGGCGGCAGCTGCTTCTCGGCCTCGAGCTCCCAGTACTGGCCCGACTCCATGAACTCGATGCCACCGTTGGCCATGGTGATGCCGACATCGGCGAGGTAGCCGGCGACGGCCTGACACACCTGCTCGAAATTGGTGTACGCGCCGTTCGGGCACGCCATGCCGATCTCGAAGCCGTCGGCGTAACCAGCCTCCGCGAGGAGCGCCTTCGCGCCGTCGGGGTCGTAGTCGTAGTAGCCGACCGAGCTGTCCCAGCCGAGGTTGCCGTTGGTGATGAGACCGTTGGACAACTGGGCGTTACCAGCGAAAAGCGCGTCGATGATCGCCTGACGGTCGACCGCCATGTTCATCGCCTGGCGAACCTTGACATCCTCGGTGGGCTCACCAATTCCGGAGGTCAGGTTGTTGAAGGCGATGTAGTAGACGCGGTCGGTCGGGTACGACAGCAGCGAGACGCCGTCAGTGGTGTTGAGCACCTGCGCCTGGTCGGCGCTCAGACGGTTGGCGATGTCGAGTTCGCCGGTCTGCACGGCCGCGATGCGGGTGCTCTCCTCCTCCATCGGGTACACGGTGACCTGGGCGACCTTCGGGAACTGCGGGTCCCAGTAGCCGTCGTGGGCGGCGAGTTCGATGCGCTCACCCTTCACCCACTCGACGACCTTGAACGGGCCGGCGCCGATCATCTGCTCCTCCCAGGCGGCGAGGCCCTGAGCGGCCTGCTCGCTCGATGTGATGCCGATCTCCATGAGGCGGCGCAGCAACAGCGGGTCGGGAGCCTCGGTGGTGAGGATCACCTCGAGATCACTCGAGCCACAGGAGGGCTCGGCCGTCTCGTACACGTACGCGTAGGCGTTCACCGGATCGCGAGCGATCGTGTAGGTGTCGATCACGTCCTGGCAGTCGAGCGCGGTTCCGTCATGGAAGGTGACACCGTCGCGCAGTTGGAAGGTGTAGACGAGACCGTCATCGGAGATGGTCCAACTCTCGGCGAGGGCCGGGACGATCTCGCCGTCGGGCGTCACGTGGGTGAGTCCGTCGAAGATCTGCTGCATCACGTTGATCGCGTTGCGCTCAGCGGCGTTCGGCGGGATCAGCGAGTTGGGGAACGTCGCCACCGAGATCTTCAAATGGCCCGACGGCCCTGCCGCAGCATCATCGGCCCCGGCGTCGGAGCCACCGTCGTCGGATCCGGCGTCGTCAGCCGCACCGTCGTCGCCCCCTGCATCGGAGCTGCCCTCGTCGGCTCCCCCGTCATCAGAGCCACCGTCGTCGGTCGACGCCGCTGCCGGCTCGTCGGCCGCGTCATCATCGGAGCCGCCACACGCGGCTGCGATCACGGCGAGCGCCACGATCGGCGCGAGCGCCCTCACCATTCGTCCTCTGGTCCTCACAGCATCCTCCTTGTGGATAGGCCAGCCCCGTCCCCCGATCCACAGCGCACCGGAGTGTTCCCCCGAACGGGCGAGCTGGTGCGCGAACAGTAAGTCGGGCGGACCCCCACAAGCCAGAGTCTCAGTCGAAAAGGTTCCTATTCTCCATAACGAATGGTTATGGGATGAACCCGGCCCGTCGCCCACTCCTCCCGGGCCACCCATAACCGAACCTGATGGCGGTTCGCCCAATCAACATGCGCCGGTTATGCCTCGGCACCTAACCTGCGGCGACGCTCGGCCTCGGTCGGCGACATGACTCGACCATCGAACCGAAGGAGCACCAATGCGCGCACCCGAGATCTGGAGCAACACCCGCGTCAGAAGCACGCCGTTCACCTCGCGCATCGAGTCCTACGGGGTCGGGGCCTACACGGTCTACAACCACATGCTGCTGCCCCTCAAGTTCGTCTCGGTCGAGGACGACTACTGGCACCTCAAGGAGCATGTGCAGCTCTGGGACGTCGCGGTGCAGCGCCAGGTGGAGATCTCGGGGCCCGATGCGGCGCGACTCGTGCAGCTGATGACCCCACGCGACCTGACCCGTTCGAAAGTCGGCCGGTGCTACTACGCCCCGCTCACCAACGCTCGCGGCGGGCTCGTCAACGATCCCGTGATCATCAAGCTCGCCGAGGATCGCTACTGGCTCTCCATCGCCGACTCCGACGTCACCCTGTGGGCAGCCGGCCTCGCGCACGGACTCGGCATGCAAGTCGAGGTCTTCGAACCCGCGGTCGATCCGCTCGCCGTCCAAGGCCCGAAAGCAGAGGAGCTGATGATCCGCGTGTTCGGGGACTCCGTGGCCGAGATCGCCTTCTTCGGTTTCCGCCACCTCGAGTTCTCCGGGCACCCATTCGTGGTGGCGAGGACGGGATGGTCGAAACAGGGCGGCTTCGAGATCTACGTCGACCGAGCGGATCTCGCCGGCGCGCTCTGGGACGCGCTTGACGAAGCCGGGCGCGACCTCGAGGTGCGACCCGGTTGCCCCAATCTCATCGAGCGGATCGAGGGTGGACTCATCTCGTACGGCGGCGACGCCACCATCGACGACTCACCGCTGCAGTGTCGCCTCGACCAGTACTGCAGCCTTGACGCCGACATCGAGTTCCTCGGTCGCGACGCCCTACGAGCCGAGCGGGATCGCGGTGTCTCCCGAGCCATCACCGGGTTGTTCCTCGACACCGAGTCACTGCCGAGCGTCCGCCATCGGTGGACGGTTCGCCTCGGCGATCGACGCGTCGGCGATCTCACCTCGGCGGCGCAGTCTCCGAAGTTCGGTCGTGGCGTGGCCATGGCCATGCTCGACAGCGACTGCTGGGAGGTCGGAACCACCGTCACGGTCGACGGACCTAACGGGCCGATCTCCGCTGAGGTCACCACCATCCCCTTCGAGTGACGGATCCGCTCGGCCGAGACTTCTGACCGTCGGACGCGGGAACCTCAGTCGACGCGCCCGACCGGTGTCTCGATGCCTTGAGATCCCACGGCCATCCAGAGCCGCTCGATGAGACCGTTCACCGTTGGATCCACATCGGGCATATCGACGATGACGATTCCCATCTCGTAGCGGATCTCCGGACGGAAGTCCCGGGTCACCAACCCATCGTCGACACCGATCGATCCGTTCATGAGGTCGACCACCGCAATGCCGACCCCGCATCGAGCGAGATTGCGCGAAGTGTTGTGGTAGAAGCCGCGGGCGACGACATTGAGGTCGCAGCCAGCGTCCTCGAAAGCCTTCGACAACTGCAGGTCGATCGGATGCCGTTCGAAGCAGCCAATGATCGGCACGCCCGACAACAGTTCCGGGGTGAGCACCTCGTGCACGGCTAGTGGGTGGTCGCCCGGCACCAGACAGACACAGGGCACGTCGAAGGGTTGCGTCCGCACCCCGGCGCGGTCGAGTGCCGGCTCGACCACCCCGGCATCGAGCAGTCGATCAGCGACGAGATCGACAATCTCCTTCGATGACCGCGACTCGATATCGATCGTGACTTCCGGATGCTCCCGAAGGAAGTCGGCAACGGCGGTCGGCACGAAGCCGATCGCCGGCGAACCATCGACACCGATGCGGAGATGCCGCGTCCTTCCCGAGCGGATACCCGCAGCCCGGGTCGCGACCCGATTGATGCCCATGAGGCCGCGCTCCACCTCGACGTAGAGCATGTCGGCCTCGGGCGTCGCAGTGAACCTCCCCCGTGCCCGATCGAAGAGACGCAGCCCGAGTTGACGCTCGAAGTTCGCCAAGGCGGCACTGACCGCGGGCTGCGAGCAGTGCAGACGCTGAGCCGCGCCGGTGACCGACCCCGTCTCGTAGACGGCCTGGAACACCTCCAACTGTCGGACCTTCAGCTCCACGCGGTCACGCTATGCGATCGCTCGAGGTGGCGATAGCCGTCACAGGCTGCGGTCAGTAGCGTCACGCCGATGACGCGCGTCAACTCGTCCACCACGCTCGGCGTCCAGCGGTCGCTGATCGGCGGCGAGTTAGTCCCCTCGACGACCGGTGAGACGTTCACGACAGTCCACCCGGGCACCAACACGGTGATCTGCGAGGTCGAGCAGGCCGGCGCCCGCGAGGTCGAGGCCGCGGTCGCCTCCGCCCGCGAGGGCTTCGAGGTGTGGTCGGCGATGACCGCCATGGAGCGTTCGCGGATCCTGCGCCGCGCCGTGCAGATCATCCGGGAACGCAACGACGACCTCGCCGC
>JAYQAE010000049.1:0-11746 GCA_038136655.1 Ilumatobacteraceae bacterium | reverse complement strand
GACGAGCTCCCGAAGCCCGGTCAGTACCAGCTCGGCTCACTGGCCATGGCTAACGCCGGCCCGAACACCAACGGCAGCCAGTTCTTCCTCATTAGTGGTCCGAGCGGCGTCCAGTTGCCCCCGCTCTACAGCCTCTTCGGCCAGACGGTGAAGGGCCTCGAGCTCATCGACCGCATGCAGAACGTGCCGACCGGCCCCGGCGACAAGCCGACCGCCCCGGTGGTTATCGAGTCGGTCACCATCACCGTCGCCGACTGATCGCGACCATGGGCGGCCCCTCCGTCCATCTCGACATCGCCCAGGCGCGTCGTCTCGCACTCGGCGCTCAGGGCTTCGCGCGAGCCCGGCCGACCGGTCGCGTCGACCGCCGCCACCTCCGGCGCGCCGTCGACGACATGGGTCTCATCCAGATCGACTCGGTGAACGTGCTGGTGCGCAGCCAAGAACTGCCGCTCTTCGCGCGGCTTGGCCCCCATCCACGGGATCTCATTCCGGCCGCGACCGCCGATGGGGAACTGTTCGAGTACTGGGTGCACGAGGCGTCCCATGTGCCGACCGCCCATCACCATCTGCACCGCTGGAAGATGGGAACACCGCATCGGTGGGGTGGGATCCGTCAGGTGGTGCGTCGGCGACCCGACCTCGTCGACACGGTGCTGAATCGCATCACGGAGGATGGCCCGCTCACCGCCGGCGACCTTCGCCAGCGGCGCGGTCCGAAGGGACCTTGGTGGGATTGGGATGACGCCAAGGCCGTACTTGAGCACCTGTTCTGGGAGGGGCGACTCACCGCGACCCGTCGCGATCGAGACTTCGCCCGCCTCTACGACCTTCCCGAACGGACGCTGCCGAGAGAGGTCCTCGAACGGCCAACCCCCGAGGAGGCCGACGCGCGAGCTGAACTCGTCGCCTTGGCCGCTCGCTCGCTCGGCGTCGCGACACTCTCCGACCTCGCGGACTACCACCGGCAACGCCAGATCGACTGCAGACCGGTCGTCAGGCGACTCGTCGAAGAGGGACGTCTCACCGAGGTCGAGGTGGAGGGATGGTCCGAGGTCGCCTACCTGCACCACGACGTCTCGATACCCCGCCGAATCGACACCTGCGCGCTGCTCAGCCCGTTCGATCCGGTGGTGTGGAACCGGGATCGCGCCGAACGACTCTTCGGCTTCCGATATCGCATCGAGATCTACACCCCGGCGCCGAAGCGGACCTTCGGCTACTACGTGTTGCCGGTGCTCGTCGACGATCGACTCGTCGGTCGACTCGACTTGAAAGCGGATCGAGCCGCGGGAACGCTCCGCGTTCTCTCAGCCCACGCCGAGGCGAACGGCATCGCCGAACGCGCCGCCGGCCGAATCGCGGCTGAACTGGCGGCGATGGCGGGGTGGCTCGGCCTTGAGCGGGTTGACGTGGCCGACCGAGGAGACCTCAGTGAGACGCTGCGTAAGGCCGGTCGTTCCGCAGCGCCCACCTGATCGTCCGAGTGATCAACTCGCCAGCCGGCCGCACGGCGATCCGCTCGGTGACCGGAAGGTAGGGGATCAGCAGGTCACGCCTCGCCCAGAGCGGCAACAGGCCGACCGCTGATGCTGCCAGCAGACCGTACGCCGGGCGGCTCGACAGGGGAAGCGGGGGTTCCAGCAGCAGGTACCTGGTCGCCTCGCGGGAGGCCTCCGTGGAGGCGAGCTCGGAACGGAAGGATCGAAGCACCTCATCGAGCCCGGCGACGTCGGTCGGCGGATCGATGACCCCGAGACCACTCGCCACCCGGGCCATCTGCGCGACGTACTCGTCGCGACCGTCGGGATCGAGCGGACGCTCGCCGTAGCGGTCGTGGGCGGCGAGGAAACTGTCTACCTCCGTGGCGTGCACCCAAAGCAGCAGCCGCGGATCGCGAGCGGAGTACTCGCGTCCGTCAGGAGCGGTGCCCTTCACGCGCTCGTGGATCCGGTTCACCATGGCGATGGCCTGCTCGGCCTGATCGGCGGGACCAAAGGTGGTGGCGGCAAGGAAGTCCGCGGTCCGCTGCAGCCGCCCCCATGGGTCGGCTCGGTAGTCGCTGTGCTCGGCCACCCCGGCCATGGCGAGGGGGTGGATCGATTGGATCAGTAGGGCGCGGAGCCCGCCGATGAACATCGCGGCGTCCGCGTGTACCCGCACCACCGCTGAGTCGGCGGCGAACCACCGCTCGCCGGGTGCTTCGAACAGTTCCACCTGACGGGTCTCGGCGTCATCGCCGACGATCCTCCCGCGGATCCGGTCGGCCAACCAGGCGCGAACCACCTCGGCCGGCTCGGAAGCCGCCGTGTCGTCGACAGCGTCGACCGGTTCAGAATCCATGGTCACATGCTCCCACGGGCCCTCACTACGCTCGGAGTCGTGCCCGAGGAAAGCCCGGACAGCCCCACCTCCCAGCCGGTGAGGTGGCCGCCGCGGTGGATCGTCGCGGTTGTGTTCGTGTTCTGGCTGGGTTGGCTCGGTTCGGGAGTCGCCGTCGATGTCTGGCACCGGATCTCGGGGCTCGTCCTGCTCCTCGTCATCTCGCTGTTCCTCGCTCTCGCCATCGAGCCCGGCGTCAACCGGCTCGGACGACATGGTTGGGGTCGGGGTCGGGCCACGGCGACGATCATGTTCGGCGTCATCATCGCTATCGGGGTGTTCATCGGTGCCATGGGGACGCTGATCGGCACCCAGATCGCCGATCTGCTCGCCAACTCCGAGACCTACATCTCCGACACGGTCGACACGATCAACGACTGGTTCGGCACCGAGATCGATGCCGAGCAGGTGATCGCCGACTTCAACGATCCGAACGGCGCGGTTCAGCAGTTCATCGACTCGCAGCAGGATGACGCGATCCGACTCTCGGGTCAGGTGCTGAACGGCCTGCTCGCCGCCTTCTCCGTGCTCCTCTTCAGCTACTACCTCGTGGCCGACGGTCCGCGGTTGCGTCGATCGATCTGCTCACGACTTGCCCCTGAGCGCCAGGCGCGTGTTCTCTCGGCCTGGGAACTCGCGATCAACAAGACCGGTGGGTACCTCTACTCGCGTCTGCTCCTGTCGTTGATGTCGGCGGTCTTCCACTGGGCGGTGTTCGCCGCTGCCGGAGTGCGATCACCGGTGGCCTTGGCGCTGTGGGTCGGACTCGTCAGTCAGTTCCTCCCGGTCATCGGCACCTACATCGCTGGAATCCTTCCCGTGCTCATCACCTTCCTCGACTCCCCAGTTCGGGCGTTGATCGTGCTCGGGGTGATCGCGGTCTACCAGCAGCTCGAGAACTACCTGATCTCACCGAAGGTCACCGCCCGGACCATGGAACTCCACCCGGCGATCGCGTTCGGCGCTGCTCTCGCGGGACTCGCGCTGCTCGGCCCGGCGGGGGCGGTGCTTGCCCTGCCGACCGCGGCCATGGCCCAGGCGCTCATCTCCGAGTGGGGTGCCCGACATGAGGTGATTGACAGCCCGCTCACCGCCGTCTCCGAACCCCGACCGGTCGTCCGACGGGTCCGGCGCGGCGGCGGCGAGGCGTGACGCTCGGGATCGTCGCGGCCGTCGACCGCAACGGTGTCGACGAGTCATTTCATCACGGCACGGTCGTCGTCGCGGACGCTGCGGGATGCCGCGCGCTCGTCGGCGATATCGACACCGTGATCTACCCGCGGTCATCGCTGAAGCCGCTGCAGACCACCGCGATGCTCGAGGCTGGTCTCCGCCTTAACAGCCGAGGGTTCGCGCTCGCCTCTGCGAGTCACGATGGCTCACCGGCGCATCTCGAGGTGGTGCGCGAGGTGCTCGCCGGAGCCGGGCGCAGTGAGGCCGATCTCGCCACCACCCCCGATCTCCCCTACGACCGCGGCGAGGCGGAGAGCGTGATCGCGGCCGGAGGCGGCCGGACCTCGCTGCAGATGAACTGCTCGGGGAAACACGCCGCGATGATCGCGACCTGCGTCGCCGCGGGATGGCCGGTCGAAGGTCACCTCGAACCGGATCACCCGCTCCAGAGCCACATCGCGCGGGTGGTGGCGCGCCTCACCGGGGAGGTGTCGCATATCGGTGTCGACGGTTGTGGGGCGCCGACCCACGCGGTGCCGATCGGCGGTCTGGCGCTCGCGATCTCCACGATCGCGGCGGAACGCGGCGAGGTCTGGTCGGCGATGACGAGTCACCCCGAATTGGTCGGCGGCCCGGAGCGACCGGTCACGGCGCTCATGCGGGCGGTACCCGGGTTGATGGCGAAGGATGGGGCGGAGGGCGTCTTCGTCGCGGGCCTCCCCGACGGTCGAGCCGTCGCCGTCAAGATCGCCGACG
Source organism: Ilumatobacteraceae bacterium (assembly GCA_038136655.1). Classification (GTDB taxonomy): domain Bacteria; phylum Actinomycetota; class Acidimicrobiia; order Acidimicrobiales; family Ilumatobacteraceae; genus Casp-actino5. Next base: position 7,435 of record JAYQAE010000049.1, on the reverse strand, counting down.
GCGCGGCCCGCGCGGCGGCGGTGGTGGCTGCGGCCGCGCTGCGAACCCTCGGCGTGGAGGTGCCGGCCGAGATCGATGCGGCCCTCGCTCCGCCGGCTCTTGGTGGGGGCCGTACAGTCGGACGGGTGAGGGCAACGCTGTGAGTGGACCGGTCTTCGAGACCCTCGACGACGTGACCTACGGGGAGGCGGAGCAGGTCTCCCCGTTGATCCGTCGGATCATCGCCGAGAACCCGTCGAAGTTCACCTATCACGGCACCGGCACCTACATCGTCGGTCACGGCGACATCGTCGTTATCGACCCCGGCCCCGATCTCGTGAGTCATCGCGACGCGCTCTGGAAGGTGGTCCGGTCGGAGCGGGTGCGGGCGATCCTCGTCACCCATTGCCATTCGGATCACTCGCCGCTGGCGGCCTGGTTGTCGGCCGAGAGTGGCGCGCCAACCATCGCGGTCGGGCCGCACGGCGAGGTTGAGAGCCCCGAGGGAATGTTCGACGGCGAGGAGGAGCTCGGGCCGAAGCGCAAGCCGGTTGAGGATGCCGAGAGCGACGATGCGGGCGAGGCGGAGATCAAGATCGAGGAGTCGATCGACACCGCCTTCACACCGGATGTTCGATGCGTGGACGGCGAAGTGGTGGTGGACGGCGCTGGTCTCACGATGACCGCCGTGCCGACCCCGGGTCACACGTCGAACCACTGCGCGTTCAGTCTTGGCGAGGAGGGCGCGCTGTTCACCGGCGACCACATCATGGGGTGGAGCACCACGGTCGTCTCGCCTCCGGATGGCGACATGCGCGCCTATATGGCGTCGCTTCGCAAGGTGGCCGGTCGCGGTGATGGCTCGCTCTGGCCGACTCATGGCCCTCCCCGCTACGACGCCGAGACCTATGTGAGGGCGCTCATCGCCCATCGCGAATCGCGCTCGGCGCAGATCATGGAGTTCATCGACGAGAACGGACCGTCGACCGTTCCCGAGATGGTCCGCGTGCTGTACGCATCGGTCCGCGAGGAACTGCACCGCCCGGCCGCTCGATCGGTGCTCGCGCACCTCATCGAACTCGTCGATGACGGCCGGGTGCATGTCGCCGATGGCGGTGGGCCGCGCATCAGCGCTCGGTTCGCGCGTTAGTCGAGGGCGCCGAGCGTCTCGAGCGCTTCGAAGACCCGAACGACGTCGGTGTGGCGGGTGGTGAGCGGTGAGCAGCCGATCCGGATGATGTCGGGGTCGCGGTAGTCGCACACCACTCGATGCTCATCAGCCAATCGACGGTTGAGGTCGCGAGCATCGGCATGTCGCACCGCGACATGACCTCCACGCCGAGTCTCATCCCGGGGGGTCGGCGAGGTCAGGCCAGCGGCGTCGACGCAGTCCAGCGCGAGTGAGGTGAGCGACCGGGCCTTCCGCTCGATCTCGGTGATTCCGGCTTCGACCGTGAGCCCGATTCCACAGCGGGCGGCTTCGAGGGCGAGGATGCTCGGCGTTCCGATCATGAGTCGGCCGACGCCGTCACGTTGGAGCCAGTCGGCGTCCATGCGGAATTGATCCGCCTGGGCGAACCAGCCGCGGACCGGATTCGAGATGCGGTCGACAAGATCGCTGGCGACGAAGGAGAACGCGGGTGCGCCGGGGCCCCCGTTGAGGAATTTGTAGGTGCAGCCGACGGCGAGTTCCACACCGGCCGAGGGAAGGTCCAGGTCGAGCACGCCGATGGCGTGGGAGAGATCCCAGATCACCCGTGTGTCATGTTCTTTCGCTCGCGCGGTGAAGCCGGCCAGGTCGGCGATCTCGGCGGTGCGGTAGTCGACGAGGGATCGCACGATCACCGCGCAGGCGCCAAGGGGGAAGTCGGGGTCATCGAGATCGCGACGCACCTCCCTACCGGTCTGCTCCGCGATGCCCTCCGCGATGTAACGGTCGGAGGGGAACTCCCCGGAGTCGACGCCGATGAGGTGTCGGTCGGGGGCGAGATCAACCGCGGCTCGCACCAGTTGGTAGAGGTTGACGCTTGTCGAGTCGTGGACGACCACCTCTCCGGGTCGGGCTCCGATGATCGGGGCGAGTTCGTCCCCGACCTGGAGTGGGAGGTCGAGCCAATGCTCCCACGAGGAGATGAGACCCTCCGCCCACTCTCGCGCCATGACCTCATGGATGCGGTGCACGGTCCGCCGCGGGGTCATGCCGAGCGAGTTGCCGTCGAGGTAGGCGAGGTCGGGGTCGTCGATCACGAACTCGTCACGCCACCGAGCCAGCGGATCCGTGGCGTCGAGATCCACTGCCTGTCGCCGCTGGTCGTCGAGGCGGCTCATCGGGCATCCTCCGGAACCCGCGACGAGAGCACGCCGTCGGCCTCAAGTCGATCGATCTCCTCGGTGCTGTAGCCGAGGCCAGCGAGAAGTCGTCGGTTGTCCTCTCCCCGGTAACGGGGCTCACCGGTCACACCGGTCGGACCCTCCGAGAAGCGCCAGGGCGACTGCGGGACTCGGATGGTCCCTCCTCCACGGTCGGGAACCTCGGCAACCGCTCCGGTGGCCACTGCCCACTCGGTTTCCGCGAACTCTGACACCGAGCGGAGACGACCGACCGCGAGTCGATGGCGGGAGAGGATTTCCTCGTAGGTTTCCGCGTCGGGGACCGCCGCCGCGTGAACTCGCACCGCCTCGACGATCTCAGCGAGGTTCGCAAGTCGGCCGGCGACGTCGGCGAGATCTTCTCGTTCGATGAGGTCGGGGCGTTCGATGGCGCGCATGAAGAACTCGAAGGTGCCGGCCTCAGCGGGATGGCCGCTGACGATCACGTCGGACCCGTCGCCGAGCCGGAGCACCAGGTAGTCACCGGTGCCGAAACTGCGGATGACGCCCTCGGGCACGGTGTCGTTCCACAGCGCATCGTGGGCGTGCTCGTTCACGTAGAGCATCGTTTGCGCCATCGTCACCTCGACGTGCTGGCCCGTTCCGGTGGTGTGTCGCTGGTTGAGCGCGGCGAGCACGGCAACGGTCGCCTCGAGTGCGGTGTAGACGTCGGCATGGGAGTGGCGGTCGTTCGCGTAGCCACCGCCGCGAGCGTCACCCTGGGAGCGGGTGAGACCGGTCTCGGCTCCGACGACCGGCGCGTAGGCACGTCGCTCCGACCAGGGACTCATCGCGCCGTAGCCGTTGATCGACACGTAGACGAGTTCGGGGCGAAGGGACTGGATGTGGTCGACTCCCAAGCCGAGCCGGTCCATGACCCCGGGCCGGAAGTTCTCGAGGAGCACGTCGCAGGTCGCGATGAGGCGCTCGATGACGGTGATCGCCTCGGGCTTCGACAGATCGAGGCTGAGGTTGGCTTTGCCGGCGTTCTGCTGGGCGTAGTAACTCGCGATGGAGTTGCGACGAGGCTGGGTGAAGCGGGTGATGTCGCCCTCGGGAGGTTCGACCTTGATGACCTCGGCGCCGAGGTCGGCGAGAGCGCGCGAGCAGTGAGGGCCAGCGAGAACTCGGGAGAAGTCGAGCACCCGGATGCCCTCGAGCGGTCGCGCCATGGGCTGATCTTGCCCGATGACGCGACCGCTGTGGGGATCAGAGGACGCCGTCGGTGATGGTGTACGCGGCGCCGTCCTGAGAGAGCACCCAGGCGAGGATAAGCAAGCCGCCGATCATCGAGATGTTCTTCATGAAGCCGGTCATGTCGGCCTGACGCGCCTGCGGATCCTCGATGGTCCAGAAGTCGTGCATCTTGACCGTCATGATCAGGAGCAGGAGGGCGGTGAGCAGAGCAGCGAGGTCACCGACGATGCCGAGCACCATTCCCGCTGAGCCGGCCAGCATCAACACGCCGGAGAGCTTGGTCATGAGCGCCGGGGCGGGCACCTTCTTGTATTGGGCGAATCCAGTGGGGCCGGGATTCGTGAGGTGGGCGATGCCGTTCGCCACGAAGGTCGATGCGAGCAGGATTCGCCCGATCAGCATGATGAAGTCCATGGATGTCTTCCTTTGGTGAGAGTCCGCTGACGCGGAGATGTTTGCGCGCACAAATAACACGACGCGGCAGCGAAATATTCCACAGTGGGTCCGGCAAAGCGTGGATGCCCGCGGTCTGCTCCGCGGCGACGGCTTCGTCGTAGGGTTCGCACGTGCTTCGGCCCGTACCCCTCTACCTGTCGAGCTTCGTCGTCATCGGGCTGTCGCTCACGCTGCTCGGGCCGGCGCTCTCCGAACTCCGCGAGCGCTCCGGGTCGGGTATCGGCGAGATTGGGGTGCTTTTCGCTGCCCAGTCGCTCGGCTACATCGTCGGCGCGCTGGCCGGAGGCCGACTGTTTGACCGGTTCGACGGGCATCGGGTGTACGCGGCCTTCATGGCGCTCATCGCCGCCTCACTGCTGCTGGTGCCGGCGTTCTCGAGCCTCGCCGCGCTCTTCGTCGTGTTCCTCGTGCTCGGCGCGACGACCTCAGTGATCGATGTTGGCGCGAACGCGCTCATCATCTGGCACCTCGGATCGGAGGTGGGGCGTTCGATGAACCTGCTGCACCTGTGCTTCGGGCTTGGGGCGCTATCGGCGCCGCTGGTCGTCGGAATCGATCTAGAACTTGCCACGACCGCGGGTGCGATCGCCGCGGGTGCGACCGCTGTGTGGGCGCTCGCCGTGCCGGCGCCGCGCGCGCCGACCATCGACCGCGAGGAGCAGACCGCGGTCACCAACGGACTGCTCTTCGTCGCAGCGACCTTCTTCTTTATGTACGTCGGGCTCGAGGTCGGATTCGCGGGGTGGATTCACACCTATGGGGAGGAACTCGACTTCAGCGCGAGCGGGGCAACCTGGCTGACCGCCACCTTCTGGATCGCGTTCACCGCGGGTCGGCTCATCTCCGCTGCCGTGGTCAACTACGTCCGACCGAAGATGGTGCTCATCGTCTCATGCTCGGGCGCTCTCGCAATCTCGGCCGTCATGGTCATCGCTGACGGAGCGCTCGTCGCGGTGTGGTTCGGAGCCGCGGTCATGGGCCTCGCGACCGCGCCGCAGTTCCCGGTGATGTTCGCCTACCTCGAGCGACGGGTCCGCCTCACCGGTTCGGCCACCGCATGGTTCATTGGCGCTGCCGGCCTCGGCGGCCTGGTGTTCCCGTATCTGATCGGGGTCATCTTCGACTCGATCGGAGCTCGAGCTCTCCCGCTGGCATCGCTCGTGCTCGCCCTCGCGACCCTCGGAGCGTTCGCCAACGTGAACCGTCGATTCGGCGGTTGAGGTCAGTGCTCGTGGTGAGAACTGTTTGCCACCACACGGGCAGCGACCACGGGAAGCATCTTCACCGCGATCTGGGGGGCCTCATCGAGGACCGAGCCGAACGAACGGCCATCGAGGTGCAGCACCGTGACATCGGTGAGCGCCGTGACCGTGGCGTCGCGACGGGCCCTGGTGAGGAGCGCCATCTCCCCGGCGAATCCTCCGGCTCCGATCGTCGCGACCGTCTCGCCGCCTCGCGTCACTTCGAGCTCTCCTGAGATCACGACGAACATCTCGTGGGCGATCTCGCCCTCGCGGATCAGCGTGTGACCGGCTGAGAGGTCGAGTTCGGTGGTCGAGGCACCGACGACATCAAGTTCGTGGTCGCCGAGGTCGGCGAAGAGCGGAACGCGGCGGAGGTGGTCTCGGTGGTCGTTGCGGGCCATGTCGCGACGATATCCGCAGTGGACTATCGCCGATGTCGCCGGAGATTCTGTGACCTCAGGCCTCCGATCGAATCACGGAGATTCCCTCGGGATCGACGAGTGAGTCATGGAGCCGAAGGTTGTGGTTGTGCCCGACATGGTGCAGTCCGAACGCGGACTGGATCGCGGTGTACATGCCCATGGCATCCAAGGTGTTGTTGACGCTCTGCTTCGCGAGGGTGAGGCCGAACATCGGGCGTCGCGCGATGTGCGAGGCGAGTTCGAGGGTGGCCGACTCGAGATCGGCATTCGGCACCACTTTCGTCACCATCCCGTGGCGCAGCGCCTCGTCCGCGGTGATGGCCCGGCCGGTGAACAGCATCTCCTTGGCGAGCCGCGCCCCGACCTCGTAGGGGTGGGTGAAGTACTCGTGGCCGTTGACACCGAAAGCGACCACCGGGTCGGAGAAGGTGGCGTCCTCGGCGCACACGATGAGGTCCATCGGCCAGACGAGCATCAGCCCCCCAGCGATCACCTTGCCCTGCACTTGAGCGATGGTTGGCTTCGGGATGTTGCGCCACCGCCAGCAGAGCCCCACGTACATCTCCGCTTCGGTGGCCATGTAACCCTCGGCCCCGGGTGAGTCGAAGTGGCACTGGGTGCCGATCGGCTCGATCCCGTCCATCGAGGTTCCGGCCCGCAGGTCGTGTCCGGAGGAGAAATGCTTGCCGTCGGCCGCGAGCACGATCACGCGCACGGACGCATCGCGGGCTGCGCGGTCGAAGGCCTCATTGAGTTCGCTGAGCATCCGATAGTCCTGCGCGTTGGCCGTCTCAGCGCGCGCGAGGGTGATGCGAGCCACTCGGTCCACCGGGTTCTCGTAACGAATGTGCTGCCAGTTGTCGCTCATGGGGAGAGTCTCGTCGGCGGTCGACCCCGCGTTTGCACTGGGCCGAGTGGGAGCATGAGCGGATGCCGAGGTCGAAGGATCCCGTCGTGGAGGGGACGAATCTGTTCGACCGCTATGTGATGGTCGACTGGAGCGCGACTTCCACCCCGAAGACGGGCCGTGACTCGATCTGGATCGCCTCGGGTTCGACGAGGGGTCGGGTGCGACTTGTCAACCCATCGACTCGCCGAGAGGCTCTGGAGTTGCTCGTCGACCTCATTCTCGCGGACGGGCAGGAGCGCCTCCTGATCGGCTTCGACTTCTCGTTCGGCTATCCGGTCGGCTTCGCCGAGGCGGTGGCCGGAACTGGTGCAGGTTGGGAAGCGGTGTGGGCGATGCTGTTCGAGCGCATCACTGACGCGGACGACAACGCGAACAACCGGTTCGAGGTGGCGGCCGAACTGAACGGCGTGCTTGACGGTGTCGGGCCGTTCTGGGGGCACCCGGGGGCCAGTGCTCCAGTTGCTCGCCGGCGACCTTCAGCGGGTCGCCTCGCTGAGTTCCGACTCGCTGAACGGCGCGTGATCGAGGAGGGCCATCGCCCCTTCTCGGCGTGGCAGTTGGCCTACCCGGGAAGTGTCGGTAGCCAGATGATGCTCGGAATCGCGCGGCTCGAGGGACTTCGTCGTGATCCGAGGCTCGCCGGCCGATGTCACGTCTGGCCATTCGAGACCGGATTCGGGGTCGAGGGGATTCCCGGGAAGCCCGGACAGGTGCTGCTCGCGGAGATCTGGCCGAGCATGTTCCCGATCACGTCGACCGAAAGTATCAGGGACGCCGCACAGGTCGACTCCATGGTCCGTCTGCTGCGCGCGGCCGACCGTTCGGGAGAGCTCGCGGAGTGGTTCTCGCCGGGTCTC
>JAYQAE010000048.1:9216-11909 GCA_038136655.1 Ilumatobacteraceae bacterium | reverse complement strand
TCTTCCTCTACCCGAGGCTGCGTCGCAGCATGGACGCCCGCTACGAGGCGATCCGCGCTGGACACACCGAGGCTGACGCGATGCGTCAGGCCGCGCGCAGCGAGGTCGCCGCCTACGAGTCGGCGCTCGCCGAGGTGAAGGCCGAAGCGGCAGCCCGAGTCGACGCGGCTCGCGCCCAGCTCGAGCAGGAGCGCGGCGCCCAACTCGCCGAGGCCAACGAGCGGATCTCGGCCCGCCGAGACGCGGCCGCTGCCGAAGCCGCCGCCGCCCACGAGGCCGCCCGAGCCGAGATCGGCTCCGCCGTCGCCTCGGTGGCGAGTCGGACCGTGGAACTCGCCACGGGCAAGGCCCCCGACGCCGCGACGGTGTCGCGGGTGGTCGAGGACGCGATGAGCGCGGGGGTGTCCCGATGAACCTGTTCGCAGTGATCGCCGCCGGTGAGATCGATCCGGCACGCAGCATCCACTGGCTCTGGCCGGCCGCCGCTGAGCTCATCTACGGCAGCCTCGCCTCGATCCTCATCTTCGGTCTGCTCTACAAGTTCGCCGGCCCGGCCGTCCGCAAGGCGATGGCCGACCGCACCGCGAAGATCCAGGGCGAGCTCGACGCATCGGCCGAGGCCCGCTCCTCCGCCGAGTCCGAGGCGGCCGATATCCGTCGCGCCGCGGGCGACATCGGCGCCGAGCGCCAGCGTCTCCTCGCCGAAGCGGACTCCCAGGCGGAGGCGCTCCTCAGCGAGGGTCGCGCCCGCCTCGCCGCCGAGATCGCCGATCTCGAGGCCCGCGCCGAGGCCGACCAGGCCGCCGCGGCGAGCCGCGTCGGCGATGAGCTCCGCACCGAGATCAGCCGTCTCGCCGCTGAGGTGTCCGACCGTCTCCTGGCCGACACCCTCGACGATCCGGCCCAGCAGGCGCTCATCGAGTCGTTCATCCAGAAGGTGGGGTCGTCGTCATGAGCGAAGCACGCATCGAGGGCTACGCGCGGGCCCTCTTCGAGATCGCGCGAGCCGAAGGCACCCTCGACGAGGTCGAGGACGAGCTCTTCCGCTTCGCCCGCGCCTACGAGTCGAGCGACGCGCTGCGCAACGCCCTCACCGATGAAATGGTGCCCGTCGAGCGCCGTCAGGGTGTCGTCGAGTCATTGCTCGGCGCTCAGGCCACCGCGACCACCGTCCAGCTCGTCTCGATGGTGGTCGGCTCGGGCCGCGGCCGCGACCTCCCGGCGATCATCGACCGCCTCGTCGCCCGCGCCTCCCAGTCGAAGGACCTGGCGGTCGCCGAGGTCCGAAGCGCCGTCGCCCTGAGCGACGACCAGCAGGCACGCCTCCGTGCCGCCCTCGCGAACGCGACGGGCCACGAGGTGAACCTCAAGGTCGTCATCGATCCCTCCGTCGTCGGTGGTCTCGTGGCCACCGTCGGCGACACCGTCATCGACGGGAGCGTCCGCACCCGCGTCGACCAGTTGAAGAGCCGTCTCTAGGAGCAACCCATGGCTGAACTCACGATCTCCGCATCCGATATCGCCCAGGCGATCTCGAAGAACCTTGAGGGCTACGAGCCCTCGCTCGAGGCCCGCACCGTCGGCCGCGTAGTCGAGGTCGGCGACGGCATCGCCCGCGTCTCCGGTCTCCCCGACGCCGCCGTGAACGAGCTCCTCGAGTTCGAGAACGGCACGGTCGGTCTCGCCCTCAACCTCGACGAGTCGTCCATCGGCGCGGTCGTCCTCGGCGAGAGCGACGAGATCGAGGAGGGGCAGACGGTCAAGGCGACCGGTCGGATCCTCTCGATCCCGGTCGGTGACGGCGTCCTCGGACGCGTCGTCAACGCCCTCGGTGAGCCCGTCGATGGCCGCGGCGAGCTTGTCGGCACGCAGTTGCGGCGCATGGAGATCCAGGCGCCCGGCATCATGGGCCGCAAGCCGGTGCACGAGCCGCTCCAGACCGGCATCAAGGCCATCGACGCGATGACCCCGATCGGCCGCGGTCAGCGCGAGCTCATCATCGGTGACCGCAAGACCGGCAAGACCACGGTCGCGATCGACACCATCCTGAACCAGAAGGGACAGGGTGTGAAGTGCATTTACGTGGCGATCGGCCAGAAGGGCTCCACCGTCGCGCAGACCGTCGAGACCCTCCGTCAGGCCGGTGCGCTCGAGTACACGGTCATCGTGACGGCTCCGGCCGCCGACGCCGCGCCGTTCAAGTACCTCGCTCCCTACGCCGGTTGCGCCATGGGCCAGCACTGGATGGAGAACGGCGAGCACGCCCTCGTGGTGTACGACGACCTGTCCAAGCAGGCCGAGGCCTACCGGCAGCTCTCGCTGCTGCTGCGTCGTCCCCCGGGCCGCGAGGCGTACCCCGGTGACGTCTTCTACCTGCACAGCCGCCTCCTCGAGCGCGCCGCGAAGCTCTCCGACGAGAACGGCGCCGGATCGCTCACCGCCCTCCCGATCATCGAGACGAAGGGTGGCGACGTGTCGGCCTTCATCCCGACCAACGTGATCTCGATCACCGACGGTCAGGTGTACCTCCAGGACAGCCTCTTCAAGTCGGGTGTCCGCCCGGCGGTCGACGTCGGCATCTCGGTGTCGCGAGTCGGTGGCGCCGCGCAGATCAAGTCGATGAAGTCCGTCGCCGGAACCCTGAAGCTCGACCTCGCGCAGTTCCGCGAGCTCGAGGCGTTCGCCACCTTCGG
>JAYQAE010000048.1:0-9116 GCA_038136655.1 Ilumatobacteraceae bacterium | reverse complement strand
GGACGACTGACATGGCAGGTGGACAGGAGCGCATCCTCAGGAGCCGCATCAAGTCGATGCAGGCGACCAAGAAGATCACGCGCGCCATGGAACTGATCGCGGGATCGCGGATCGTCAAGGCCCAGCAGCGGGTCCAGGCGGCCGTTCCCTACTCCGAGCAGATCACCGAGGTCGTCAAGGACCTCGCGGCGGCGGGTGGATCCTCCGACTCGCCCCTGCTCGCTGGTCGCGATGAGGTCCGCACCACCTGTTACGTCGTCATCACCGCCGACCGCGGTCTCTGCGGCGGATACAACACCGGTGTCCAGCGCGCCGCTGAGGGCGAGGTGAAGGCCGATGTCCTCGCCGGCCGCGACTACCGCATCGTGCCCGTCGGCAAGAAGGCCGACGGCTACTTCCGCTTCCGCGGCTACCAGCTCGGTGAGACGTTCTCCGGCTTCAGCGACAACCCGTCGTACGAGAACGCCCGCGCCATCGGCCGGTACGTGGTCGGCCTGTTCGCCTCCGGCGAGGTCGACCGGGTCGAGCTGGTGTACACCCGGTTCATCACCGCCGGCAGCCAAGAGGTCGTGTTGCGTCCGCTCGTGCCCCTCTCGGGTGACACGGTCGCTGGTGGCGACGGCAAGGCTGGCTCCGACGACGGCACCGGCGGTGACTACGAGTTCGAGCCCGACCCCTCGACCATCCTCGACACGCTCCTGCCGCGCTACGTGGAGGCCCGCATCTACGCGGCTCTCCTCAATGCCGCCGCCTCCGAGCACGCCTTCCGTCAGCGCGCCATGAAGTCCGCGACCGACAACGCCGAGGAGCTCATCCGCAATCTCAGCATCATCATGAACCGCGCCCGCCAGGACGCCATCACCACCGAGATCATGGAGATCGTCGGTGGTGCCGAAGCCCTCGGATCCACGAAGGCGTCCTCCACCCGTTACATCGACCTCGGCGATCTCGTCACCGCAGGCCAGACCCCAGCACAGCACGGAGACAACTGACATGACCAACACCCAGACCGAACTGGCCACCGGCCGCGTCGTCGCCATCGCCGGACCGGTGATCGACGTCGAGTTCCCCCGCGGTGCGCTCCCCGAGCTCAACAACGCGATCACCTTCGACATCAACGTCGACGGCGAGGCCATCCCGGTCATCGCCGAGGTCGCCCAGCAGCTCGGCGACGGTCGCGTCCGCGCCGTCTGCCTGAAGCCGACCGATGGCCTCGTGCGCGGCACCCCGGTGCACAACACCGGCCGCGGTATCACCGTGCCGGTTGGCGACAAGGTGCTCGGCCACGTGTGGAACGTCTGGGGCGAGGCCCTCGACGAGGACCCGGACGGCTTCGACCAGATGGAGCGTTGGGACATCCACCGCCCCGCACCGACCTTCGACGCCCTCGAGCCCCAGGCCCGCATGTTCGAGACGGGCATCAAGGTCATCGACCTGCTCACCCCCTATGTGGCCGGTGGCAAGATCGGTCTGTTCGGCGGTGCCGGCGTCGGCAAGACCGTGCTCATCACCGAGATGATCAACCGCGTCGCCTCCCAGCACGGCGGTGTGTCGGTGTTCGCCGGGGTCGGCGAGCGCACCCGCGAGGGCACCGACCTCCGTCTCGAGATGATGGAGTCGGGCGTGTTCGAGAAGGCCGCGTTGGTCTTCGGCCAGATGGACGAGCCGCCGGGGGTGCGCCTGCGCGTCGCCCTGTCGGCCCTCACCATGGCCGAGTACTTCCGCGACGTCCAGAACCAGGACGTGCTGCTGTTCGTCGACAACATCTTCCGGTTCGTGCAGGCCGGCTCCGAGGTGTCGACCCTGCTCGGACGTATGCCGTCAGCCGTGGGTTACCAGCCGACACTCGCCGACGAGATGGGTCAGCTCCAGGAGCGCATCACCTCGACCAAGGGTCGTTCGATCACCTCGCTCCAGGCCGTGTACGTGCCCGCCGACGACTACACCGACCCGGCGCCGTTCACCACCTTCACGCACCTCGACGCGACGACCGAGCTCTCCCGTCAGGTCGCCGCCCTCGGCATCTACCCGGCCGTGGACCCGCTGGCCTCAACCTCGACCATCCTCAGCCCCGAGGTGGTCGGCGACCACCACTACACCGTGGCCCGTCGCGTCCAGGAGACCCTCCAGCGCTACAAGGAGCTGCAGGACATCATCGCCATCTTGGGTCTCGACGAGCTCTCCGAGGAGGACCGGCTCACGGTCAACCGCGCCCGCAAGGTGCAGCGGTTCCTCTCGCAGCCGTTCTACGTGGCCGAGGTGTTCACCGGTCTCAAGGGCGAGTACGTCCCGGTGGCCGACACGGTGCAGTCCTTCGAGGCGCTCATCGACGGCGAACTCGACGATGTGCCCGAGCAGGCCTTCCTCAACGTGGGCAGCGTCGAGCAGGTGCTCGCCAAGGCTCAGTCGCTGAAGGACAACGCCTGACCGATGGCCACGACCATGACCGTCGAGGTCGTCTCCCCGGAGTCGGTGCTCTACTCGGGTGAGGCCGAGATGGTGATCACCCGCACCCTCGGTGGAGGGGAAATCGCCTTCCAGCCAGGGCACGCGCCGTTCCTTGGAGCCCTCATCGAGAACCACACCCGGGTGTTCCTGCCCGGAGGGACGGTTGAGGACATCGCGGTGCACGGCGGCTTCGTCGAGGTGAGCGGCAACAAGGTGTCGATCCTCTCCGACTCGGCCGAGATCGCCTCGCGGATCGATGTCGAGCGCGCCAAGGCCGCCCGTGAGCGGGCCGAGGAGCGCCTCCGACACGAGCACGACGCCGAGGCCGCCTCGGCGCTCGCCCGAGCGAACGCCCGGCTCAGCGCCGCCGGCGTCACCGCCGGTTCCTGAACCGTTGGGCCGACACCGTCCCCACGGCGAGAACTTCGAGCGGGCACTCGTCACCGGTGCCTCGTCCGGCATCGGGGAAGCATTCGTCGAGGTGCTGCGGGCCGCCGGTGTCCCGGTGGTCGCGGTCGCTCGGCGGGTCGACCGACTCGAGGCGCTCGCGAAACGCCTCGGCGACATTGAGGTGCTCGGCGCCGACCTGACGACCCCAGAGGGTCTCGCGGCGGTCGAAGCTCGGATCATCGACGATCGTGATCCGATCGATCTCGTGGTCAACAACGCGGCCTTCGGCACGAGTGGCCCGTTCGTCACTCTCGATGCCGACCGACTCGAGCGGGAGGTGTCGCTCAATGCCACCTCCCTCACGCGTCTCAGCCACGCCGCGTTGCGCGCGATGGTGCCTCGGCATCGTGGGCATCTGATCAACGTGTCGAGTATCGCCGGCTTCCAGTCGGCCCCCGGTCTCGCGGTCTACGCAGCGACGAAGGCCTACGTGACCAGCCTCTCCGAGGCGCTCCACGCCGAGGTGTCGGCAGCCGGGGTGCACGTGACGGCGCTCTGCCCGGGTTTGACGCGCACCGAGTTCCAGCGGGTGTCGAACACCGAGTCGTACGTCGATCGCTTCCCTCGGTTCGCCTGGTCGAGCGTCGACGAGGTCGCCGAGACCGGGTTGCGCGATGTGGCTCGTGGCCGGGTGGTGTCGGTGCCGGGCGCGGTGAACAAGGTGGTGACCGGCCTCTCGGCGGTGACCCCCCGACCGCTCCTCAGGGTGATCGCCGCGCGGGTTCAGCGCGCCTGAGCGACGCGCTCAGGTGTAGTCGATCGCGGAGAACTCCTGCAGTTTCCGCACTCGGTGGCGCGCGTCGATGAAGCGCACCGTTCCACTCCGCGATCGCATGACAAGGCTCTGTGTGCGGGCGCCGCGCGCGTCGAAGCGCACCCCGCGCAACAACTGACCGTCGGTGAGCCCGGTGGCGGCGAAGAAGCAGTTGTCACCCTGGACGAGGTCGTCCTGGGTGAGCACCCGATCGAGGTCGTAGCCGGCAGCGCGCACCGCCTCGGCCTCGTCGTCACTCTGGGGGCAGAGTCGGGCTTGCATCTCGCCGCCCATGCTCTTGAGCGCCGCCGCACTGATGACCCCCTCGGGGGTGCCCCCGATGCCGAAGAGCACGTCGACGCCGGCGTCGGGCCAGGCGGACGCGATCGCCCCGTAGACGTCGCCGTCGCGGATCAAGCGGATGCGCGCCCCTGAGGCGCGCACCTCATCGATCAGGTCGGTGTGGCGCGGACGATCGAGGATGACGGCGGTGAGGTCTCGCACGCTCGCCTGTTTCGACTTCGCAATCCACTTGAGATTCTGGGTGGCGCTCGCCGTGATGTCGATCGCTCCGGCGCTCTCAGGCCCAACAGCGATCTTCTCCATGTAGTACGAGGGACCCGGATCGAACATCGAGTGGCGCTCGCCGACCGCGATCACCGAGAGGGCGTTGTTGAGTCCGTAGGCGGTGAGGGTGGTGCCGTCGATCGGGTCGACGGCCACGTCGACGAGGGGCTCGGTTCCGTCGCCCACCTCCTCACCGTTGAAGAGCATCGGTGCGTCGTCCTTCTCGCCCTCTCCAATGATCACCGTGCCGGTCATCTGGACGGTCGAGAGGCTGAGGCGCATGGCGTCGACCGCAGCGGCGTCCGCGCCCTCCTTATGACCCCGGCCCACCCAGCGGGCGGCGGCGAGGGCGGCTGACTCGGTGACCCGAACCAGTTCCATCGCGAGGTTGCGGTCGGGTCGCTGGGCGCTCGGGCTCGCCATGGCCCCACGGTAGCCCTAGCGGTACCGTCGGTCGGGTGCCGCCGGAATCGAACCTTCCACGGGTCGTGCCGACCGAGCTGTGCCTCGGGGGTCGCGACCTGACCGGACCGTTGGTGTCTCCGGACGGTTCCACGGTCGCGGTGGTGTCGAAGACGGCTGGGGAGCCCGCCGCCCTGGTGCTCATCCCGGTGAACGGGGCCGAAGAGCGGGTGCTCGTCTTCCCCGATGAGCCGAGCGGTGGGCGAGGGATGTTCGGCGGTTGTCTGGCTTGGTCGAGTGACGGTCGACGCCTCGCCGTCGTCGCCCGCGGCGGTCTCTGGGTGCTCGACCTCGATGGTTCGAGCAGTCTGGTGCTCCCCGCTGACGGTCCGACGATCGCCTCCCCGGTGTGGGATGGCGTCGGTGGTCTGGTCGTGACCGTGGATGCCGAGCGGGTGATCAGGATCGAGGTGGACGGCGGGTCGCGCGGTCCGGTCATCGAGCGTCTCGATGACGCCCGACACGATTTCGTTGCGGACCCGGAACTCTGGGGAGTCGGTCCCGACGCTCGGATCGTGTGGCAGGCCTGGTCGGCGCCTGACATGCCCTGGGATGGGGCGTCGCTCGTCATCTCCACCGAGGAGGGCCCAGTCGACATCGGGCAGCGCCCAATCGCCATGCAGCAGCCGCGCTCCCTCGCCGACGGGTCGATCGCCGCTCTCCGTGATGACTCGGGTTGGCTCAATCTCTGGCGGGCCGCGGATCCCCTCGGCCCGTGGGAGCATCTCATCGACGAACCGGTGGAGCACGGCGGACCGTCGTGGGGTCCGGGCCAGCGCAGTTTCGTCGGCTCACCCGACGGAACCCGGATCGCCTTCACCCGCAACGAGGAGGGTTTCGGTCGTCTCTGCGTGGTGGATCTCGCCTCGGGTGAGATCGTCGAACTCGGTCGCGGGGTGCACGGCCATCTCTCGTGGGGCGGGGACTCCCTCGTCGCGCTCCGCTCGGGCGCTCGGACACCCACACAGGTCGTCAGGTACTCAATGCCCGACGGGAGGCGCTCGGTGCTCGCCGTCGGCCCCTCCGAGGAGTGGGCAAGTCACGATCTTCCCGAGCCGGAACTGCATCGGGTCATCGGCGCCGACGGAGTGACGGTGCCGTTTCGCCGCTATGGCGCGGGTCGGGGTCGGGTGCTGATCGCGGTGCACGGCGGTCCGACCGACCAGTGGCCCGTCACCTTCCTGCCGAGGGTGGCCCGCTGGTGGTCGGAGGGCTGGGACGTCGTCGTCTGCGATCCGCGGGGCTCCACCGGGCACGGTCGCGCGTACACCGACGCCCTGCGCGGCGGCTGGGGGCGTCTGGATACCGAGGATGTGCTCGCGGTGGCTGAGTACTGCCAGTCATCCCGATGGTCGACCCGTGAGACGACCGTCGTCATGGGGTCCTCCTCGGGAGGGCTGGTGGTGTTGAACGCCCTCGTCGGTGAGAGTCCGATCGCCGCCGGAATCGCCCTGTATCCGGTGTCCGATCTGGCTGGCCTCGCCGAGCACACCCATCGCTTCGAGGCGCACTACACCGACGGGCTCGTCGGCCCACCCGGTAGCCCCGCGCTGTTCGCCAACTCGCCGATCTCGAGGGCGTCGGAGATCTCGGGACATCTCCTGATGATGCACGGCACCGAGGATCCCGTTGTGCCGATCGAGCACTCGCGCCGCCTGGTCGCCGCCCTCGACCCCGCTCGCGTCGACGCGCGGTTCGTGGAGATCGACGGAGAGGGCCACGGCTTCCGGTCAACTGACAACCGCCGACTCGAGTACGACCTCGTCGGCGAGTTCCTTGCGGGGGTCATCGACCGCTCGACCGGGCTCGATCAAGGCGCGCAGTAGGGTTCCGCCGTGACCTCCGACGACCGTGAGTTCCGCCCGGATGACCCGGACACGGTGGTCGTTCACTACGACCTCGACGGCTGGGACGCCGATCAGATCGCGGCCCTCACCGAGTCGTTGGCCAACGAGGGGCTCCCTCACGCTTGGCGAGGCACCGAACTGCTCGTGCCCGAGAGCGATGAGGAGGCCGTCGACACGGTCTTCGACCGGCTCGAGGATGAACTCGGTCCGTTTCCCGTTGTGCTCGGCACCGGTGAGCCCGGCACCGAGTTCCAACTCGATGATTGGGCGCCTGCCGAGCTCGACCTGCTGCGCCGATCGCTGATCGAAGCCGAGATCCCGCATCGCTGGGAGGGCGAGAACGTCGTTGTCGCCGAGGACGCGGAGGAGACGGTCGATGACCTCCTCGATGCCATCGAGGCGGGGGATCTCGCGCCCACCGAGGCCGCGGAGACCGCACCCGACGGCGTACTCCAGGAGCTCTTTGCCATCGGCGACCGTCTGGCCCGAGATGGAACGGCGTCGGCGGCGCGGACCCAGCTCTTCGATCTGCTCCCGACCCTCTCACCCGAGGCCGCACCGTTCGGGGTCGCTCTCGGGGTGTGGCGACGGGTGCTCGAGCGGGCTAACGAGGTGCGAGCGGCGTTCACAGCGGCCGACTTCGAACCGGCTCGAGTGTCGTCGGCGGCCGAGGATCTGCGCGACGTCTGTCGACCCTGGGTCTGAGCGGGCCACCGAGCGCTCGCGGCGACACGGCGACCACCCACCGGTACGGTTTGGTCATGGTGTTGGCCGAGCTCGAGATCTTCCATTCCCGCGCCGTCCAACCGACCCGTCGGGTCGCCCTCGGGCACCTCGTTCTTCCGGTCGACCCGGCGCCCGGTCTCGGGGGCATCCTGCTCGGCGCTGTCGTCGCGGAGCACGCCCGGCGGCTCGACGGAGACGACCTCCTCGATATCGGCCGCCTCATCTCCGAGGTGGAGCACGGTCATCGGGTGCCCCAGCCCCGCCTCCGGCACCGCTACCAGGTCGATCGTCACGGTCTCGCCTGCAGTCGGCACATCATGGTCGGCGACGGGGACGACATCTCCTTCGAGTTCGACGCGAAGGGCACCGACGTGGCTCAGGTGCTGGGCGCCGTCTACGCCCTCGAGCGTCTCGGCCTCGAGGCCCGTCGCGCGATCGGGCCGGTGCTCACCCGAGCGTCGCGCTGGCGGGGGCCGATCGGGCCGTCGCTCGTGGCCCATCTGGCTGGAGCCCGGTCCGCTGAGTTGCGCTCCCTGGCGGATCCGCGAGGGTGGGCGATGACCCTCCTCGGTTTCGATCCGGCCGCGTCGGCGCCGAGTCGCCGCGAGGTGATGCGCCGCTACCGGCGGCGGATGCTCGACGTCCACCCCGACCACGGTGGAGACACCTCGGCGGCGAGCGCCTCGATCCTCGAGCTCAACGAGGCCCGCAGGATCCTCACCGAGTCGATGCCGGTGGGCTGAGGGCGTCGACCGGGTTGAGATCGTCGAGGTCTCGGCGGGCGGTCTCGGGCAGGTGCCGCCACACGACGTGCACCACGACCAGTTGGCCGACGGTCAGCAACCCCATGACGCGGGCATAGCTCCATCCGCTGTCGAGGAGTGTCCCGGCGGCGAGGAGGCCGCCGATGCCACCGAGGAGAGCGAGCACGGTGAGCAGACCGGCGGCCCGTCCTCGGTTGCCGGTCGGGAAGAGCTCCGCCCGGTAGACGGCCAGTGCGGGATAGGCGATCCCACCGAGGAACCCTCCAGCGAAGGCGGACGCCCACATCGCCGAGCCTCCGACGCTGAACGATGTCCAGATGCCGGCGGTCGCGACGGGCAGGGTGAGGGCGATGAGCCCGCGGCGGCCCCTCCGATCGGCGAGCTGGCCGCCGACAACCAGACCGAGGGCGGCTGGTGTCGAGGTGGTCAACGTGAAGAGCGCGATCGATGATCCCGAGAGGTCCCGGATCTCGTCGAGGTAGCGATTCTGGAAGAAGCTCGCCGGGGCGACGAACAGGTTGACGCCGATGGCGATCACGCCGAGTGCGATGAATCGGCGGCGATCGAGCGGAGGGGCGACCGTGTGCTCTCGGGAGAAACGCCGTGTCTCTGGCAGGCGTCGGGCGATGTCGACAGCGACCACCAGCCAGATCAGGGTCACGAGGTAGACGAGCCGCCAGCCACCGTCACCGAGGTCGGTCAGGGGTAGCGCGCCTACCGCGAAGCCGGCGCCGAGCCCGCTCGCCATCGCGAGGAGGGCGACGGCGTAGGCGCGGGAGCCGCGAGGCATCTCCTCGACGGCGACGACGGCGATCAGGAAGTCGAGAGCGAGGCCGAGTGGGCGTCCGATCGCCTGTGAGGCGACGAGCCAGCCGAAAGAGGGCGCGAGCGCGCCGAGGGCGGTGATGAGCGGAGCGGCCCAGGCGACGACGGTGATGACGCGTCGGCGTCCGATCCGATCAGCGGCCACGGCGAGGGGGATGGTGATGAGGATTCCGGCGCGGACGATCGAGCCGGCCACACCGATGCCGGTGTTCCCGACACCGAAGTCGTCGGCGGCGAAGGCGACGGTCTGGGTGAAGATCGTGTTGACGAAGG